>JAHBST010000029.1 GCA_019638975.1 Cryobacterium sp. | reverse complement strand
CGCCGCGTGGACGTGCCCGTCTCGGCATTGACATCCGATGCGCTGAGCGTGCCCGAAACGATGAAGCTCGACGCTTTGCTCGGCGAATTGAGAGGGCGAGGCTTCCAAATGGCGGTCGTGCTCGACGAATATGGCGGTACGGCCGGCGTCATCACGTTGGAGGACCTCGTCGAAGAGCTCGTGGGCGAAGTGTCCGACGAGCACGATCGTTCGCGGGCCGATGTCGTGTCGTCGAAGAACGGCACGACGTTCCCGGGCATGCTGCGACCCGACGAATTGCTCGACCGAGCGGGAGTCGTCGTTCCCGAAGACGGGCCGTACGAAACCGTCGCCGGATTCATCATGAGCGAGCTGGGCCGCCTTCCCGTCGTCGGCGATATCGTGGCGCTGCCGAGCGGCGAACTGCGCGTCGAACGGCTCGACGGCAGGCGAATCGATCGCGTTCGATTCACGCCCTCCGCCGAGGGGGTGACCGAATGAACGACTGGTGGGGAATCGTGTGGCTCGGCATCCTTCTTCTCGCGAATGCCTTCTTCGTCGCCGCGGAATTCGCGGTCATCTCCGCTCGGCGGTCGCAAATCGAGCCTCGAGCGGATGCCGGAAGCATGGGCGCTCGAACGACGCTCTACGCGATGGAACACGCGACCCTCATGCTCGCGACGAGCCAGCTCGGCATCACCGTGTGCTCTTTGCTCATCCTGAACGTGTCGGAACCGGCGATTCACCACCTCCTGGAAGCACCGCTCTCCCTCACGGGATGGTCCGAAGCGGTGATCGCGGGTGTCGCCTTCGCGATCGCGCTCGTCGTCGTCTCCTTCCTGCACGTCGTGCTCGGCGAAATGGTGCCGAAGAATTTCTCGTTCTCGGTGCCGGATCGTGCCGCGCTCATCCTCGCTCCTCCGCTCGTGTGGATTTCGACCGTCTTCCGCCCCGTGATCGTGGCCCTCAACGCCACGGCGAACGGGGTATTGCGCTTGTTCCGCGTCGAACCCAGGAGCGAAGCGAACAGCATTTTCACGATCGACGAAGTGGCGAACATCGTCGCCCAGTCCCGTCAGGCGGGCGTCTTGAAGGACGACATCGGCGCGTTGTCAGCGGCTTTCGAGTTCAGCGCGAAAACGGTCAGGGACATCGCCGTGAGCATGGCTCAGCTCGTCAGCCTTCCGGAGGGTGCGACGCCCGAACAGGTCGAGCGCGCGGTCGCTCAGCATGGTTTCTCGCGGTACGTCCTCCTGGATCAGCACGGCGAACCGACGGGGTACCTTCACTTGAAGGACGTGCTCGATCTCGAGGAGACGGCCGAGTTCACGAAAGCGGTCCCCCAGAAGCGCATTCGGCGGCTCATCTCGATTTTCCAGGAAGCCGATCTCGAGGACGCGCTTGCCGCGATGCGCCGAACGGGCGTGCACATCGCTCGCGTGTTCGACGAACACGGAACGGCGAAAGGCGTCTTGTTCCTCGAGGACATCATCGAAGAGCTCGTCGGGGAAGTGCAGGATGCCACGCGTCGCTACCCGGGTTCCGCGAACTATCGTTGACGCATGAGTGGATACGCGGAATGGACTCCTGCCGAGGCCGGCGAGTGGATCGCGATACCCCGGGAATGGGACGACAAGTATTCGCACGGTGTGCTCGGTGTCGTCACCGGGTCGGAGGACTACCCGGGCGCCGCCGTGCTCGGCGTCGATGCGGCGCTCCACACGGGCGTGGGCATGGTTCGCTATTTGGGCCCGGATCGTCCGACGGCACTCGTGCTCGGCCGTCGGCCGGAGGCGGTCGCGATCGACGGCCGGGTCCAGGCGTGGCTTCTGGGTTCGGGGATGCCGGAGGAGATCGACGACACTCTCACGGCGGCTCGCTTGTCCACTGCGTTGAGCTCGGGGCATCCGCTGGTTCTGGATGCCGGATCGATTCACTCAGCTGACGACGCCAAGGGCCCCGTCGTCATCACGCCTCACTACAGCGAGCTTGCTCGTGCGCTGAGAGCCGACGTGGCCGAAGTCGCCGCCGAACCGGAGAACTGGGCGCAGCGGGCTGCTGACAGCCTCGGTCTCACGGTCGTTCTGAAGGGGCACACGACGCTCGTGTGCGGCGTCGGCGGCAGTTTCGCCATTCCGTCCCCGACGACGTGGCTCGCCACCGCGGGCACGGGAGACAGTCTTGCCGGGATCCTCGGCGCTCTCGTCGCCACTCACGCGAAAGCCATAGCGGAGGACGTCGGCGCGCTCACTCACCTGGCCGCGACCGCTGTGCTCCTGCACGGCCGGGCAGCCGCCGCCGCGGGAGGGGGCGGCCCGTTCACGGTCCTCGACCTCAACGCGGCGTTGCCCGCCGTCATCGCGGCGCTGCCGAACTGAACCAATCCGTCGGTTACGCTGAACCGTGATGAGGAGAATCGGCAGCAACCCGGTCGTCCTGTGGTCCGCGTTCATCCTCGTGCATTTGTGGCTCGGCATCCTCAATCTCTTCGGTCCCGGCTATCCGCTCGGAGACGTGAGCAGCGTCTACAAGTGGTGGTCCGATCAGGTATTTATCGCGGACTATTGGGTGGGTATCCAGAGCACGTGGGTGTATCCGATTCTCGCGATCTTTCCCATGATCGCGGCGGGACTGTTCGGACCGTCGCACTACTCGGGAACCTGGCTCACGATCATCCTCGTGCTGGATGTCGCGGCGTTCGCCGTACTCATCGGAGTGCGGCGCAAGAGTCGCCATCGGGTTGCCGCCTGGTGGTGGATCCTGTTCCTCGCGCTCTTGGGACCGATCGCGCTCGGACGAATCGACTCGGTCACCATTCCCCTGGCGATCATGGGCGTGCTCGTCGTCTCGACACGTCCGCAGACCGCGGCAGCGGTGCTGACGGTCGCGGCGTGGGTGAAAGTCTGGCCCGCCGCGCTCGTCGGGGCGATGCTCGTCGCGCGGAAGGGCCGCTGGCGCGTGCTCGCGGTCGCCGCGGGGGTGAGCGTCGTCATTGTCGCGGTGGCGCTGTCGTTCGGCAGCGGCGCCAACATCCTGAGCTTCATCACGATGCAGACCGATCGTGGTCTGCAAGTGGAGTCGCCTATCAGCACGGTGTGGATGTGGATGGCGTTCTCCGGCGCGCCCGGCACGACCGTGTACTACGACCAACACTTGCTCACGTGGCAAGTCGCGGGTCCGGGAGTCGGAACCGCGAGTGCGCTCATGACCCCGATCATGGCGCTCGCGGTCATCGCCGTCGTGCTCGTGGCGATCCTGGCCGTGCGCCGCGGAGTCGCATCGCGCCTCGTGCTGGCGCCGCTCTCGCTCGCTCTCGTGTGCACGCTCATCGCCTTCAACAAAGTCGGTTCACCGCAATTCATCGGTTGGCTCGCGGTCCCCGTCGTTCTCGGGCTCACGACGCCGCGCGCGGATTCGCCGCGCTGGTTCGCCGTTCCCGCCGTGCTTGCCGCGGTGACGGCGATGCTGACTCAAATCATCTACCCTGTGCTGTACGGATGGCTGCTCGGGCTGCATCCCCTCATGCTCTCCGCACTGACCGCCCGCAATCTCCTCGTGTTCGCCCTACTTGGGTGGGCGATCCACACCATGTGGTCGCTCGGGAGCGAGGCCGACGACGCCGAGCAGCCCGAGCGCGACATGGTCGACGCCGCTGCGTGGCCGCTCGGGCAATCGAAGTAGCGGCTAGATGACGCCGGATTCGTCGGACTGCACGAGGATGCCGTCCTGGATCGCGCGCTTGCGCAAGGCGACTTTGGTTCCGACGTCGATTCCCGCGACACGGTACTTCTCGCGGATTCTCTTGAGGTAGGACTTCGCGGTCTCTTCGGAGATTCCGAGTTGGAACGCGACGGCCTTGACGGGCTCGCCACCTCCGTAGAGTGCCATGACCCGCCGCTCTTGCGCGCTGAGCTTCGGAGCCCCGCCGACATCGCTCGCGTTGAGGGCCAGATCGAGTTCGGCCGAAATGAACGACTCGCCCTTGAAGGCCGCGCGAATCGCCTCGACGATCATCGCGGCATCCTCGCTTTTCACGAGGTAGCCGAGCGCACCCGCCGCGAGCGCTTCCCGGACGACATTCGGTTCCGAGTACGTGCTCATGAGGACCGTCTTGACACCTGTGGTTTTGAGAGTGGAGATTTTCAGCGAGATCGGGAGATTGTCTTTCAAGTCGAGGTCGAGCAGCACGACGTCAACCGGGAATTCCGGATGCGTGAGGAGCTCGGGCCACGTCGTCACGGCGGCAACCATGGAAATGTCGCTTGCCGCCGCGCGGATCCACTCCGTGAGCGCTCCAAGGAGCATCCGGTGGTCGTCGACGAGTGCGAGTCGAATCGGTGCTTGGTCTGTCGTCACGGCGGGGGCCCCTATCTATGGACTGTCTGTTCAGCATGGTATTGGTCTGCGGGGTTCGCAACCACGCAATCGATCTCGACGCGCAGGCTCGAGTTCTCGGTCGCGTTGGTGAACGTGCCGACACGCGCGATCGCACCCCACGTTGCCGGGTCGACGCGATTGCGGGAAATGCCGGTACTCGTGATGACGATCGGAACGGAAACCAGGGAACTGGGGGAGCCGGATTGCTCGTCGTCGGGCAGCGATTGCCCGACGGGTCCGAGAGTGACGTGAACCGTGGGCCGGTCTTTTTGCTTGTCGCTCACGAGCAGCCAGACGCCCGAGAGCAAACCGTCGCGCTGCTGGGAATCCAGCAGTCCCGCGAGGCTTCCCGAATCCGACAGGGTCACCGATTTTCCCAATTGTTCCGACTCGGTGACCGCGTGATACAGCCACGTCTCGCGTCGACCCTCGATGAGGTGAAGGCGGAGTTCGGTCGCGAGGGATGCCGCGATCGACGCCGTCTTGGGGTCGAGAGGAAGCTTGGTGCGACCGCTCGCGACCGAATCGAAAAGCTCTTCCGCCGCGAGGTCGAGTCGTGCGAGCTCTTCCGATGCGAGCATCCCGACCGCGAATCGGGGCGCGGAGACGGTGCTTTGCACGAGCACGCGATCAAGTTCGAGTTGAACGATGCGTCGGAAGTGAACGATGAGCCACGTCGCGAACAAGGGCGGGAGCACGACCGCGGAGAGAACCACGAGTTGAGCGGGGAGCGTGTCCGGAGTGAGGGGAGTCGTCATGACGATCGCGATCACGAATGCCGCAGCGATGAGGGCGACGGCGACGATGATCTCGCTCGTTCTCCGCAGCGTGACGGCGATGAGAAGACCGAAGCTCGCCGCAACCGACGCGGTCGCGTTGGCGCCGATGTTGTGCAGCGGCCAAATCGCGATGAAGTCGAGCGCGATGACGCCCGCGAGCGCGGCGAGGAAGAGCGCGAACAGCCAGTGCGGCATCCGTTCGCCCGCGATCGCGATCGTGACGCCGACCACGATGAGCATGATGCAATAGAGCAGCCACGCGAACGACGACGGCAGCGGATTCACCGAGAACGCGAGGCCCGACAAATACATCGTGAGACCCGCGATTGCGGCAATTCCCGCAACGATTCCCGCGCCGATTCCGAGAAACCCGGTTCCGAGGCTCGCGCCGCCCGCACTCGCTTGCCGAAGAGCGCGCGCGGCGGGCGAGGACGTCGGCTTCGGCCGGCCTCGCTTTCCGATGATCACTCCGAGCGTGTTTTCGTCCGGCCGGGCGTATCCGCTCACTTCGGAACCTCCAATACGACGGTCGTTCCCGATCCCGGCGAGGAGAACAACCTCGCGGTTCCGCCGACTTCCGCGAGCCGCGCGATCACGGAATCCTTGAGCCCAAGGCGGGCGGAATCGATGTCCTTGACATCGAAACCGATTCCCGAATCCGTGACCATGGCACGGACGGTCGTCTCGTCATCCGTGATCGTCACGTGCGCTTCCGTCACACCGGCGTGGCGCCGAACATTCTCCAGGCACTCCGCGAGCGCGAGGAGGAACGCGTCGAGGACATCGCTCGGCAAGAGGACCTGACCCGTTCCATGCCAGCTGACTTCGAGTCCGATTCTCCCGAAGCGTTGTTTCACCGATTCGAGCGTCGTGCCCAGGATGGCGTCGTCGGTTGCCGGGAGCGGAATGGAACCCGTGTCGGTCGGCACGGCATCCTGTGCGGGATTGACCCCCAGGCGAAGCTGACGGAGGAGATTGGCGTCGTCGGCGGCTTGCGCGCGCAAAGCGCCTGCCGTGACGCCGACTCCCGAGTGCGCCATGAGTGTGAGAGTGGCCAGAACAGTGTCGTGCAGCAGTCGCGCGGACTGGCGCCGTTGAGCTTCGATCTCGCTTGCCTGACGTTCTGCGCGGTGAGCACGCCCGATGCTGTGGATGCGGCGTGCAGCTCTCGGCACGCTCGCCGAAACCCACACGCCGCTGAGCGTGAGGATGACCCAGCCGAACGCGACGGCGCCGACGGGGTAGCTGAGGGGACTCGCATCGCCCGTGACGAGGTAGACGAGTGCCGTGGATACCAGAAAGCCCGACACGAGAATGATGAGCCGCGGAACGCTCCTGGTCAGAACGAGAGAGAACGACGCGACGGCGCCGCCCGCAAAAGGAATGAGCACCGTGGCGAGGCCGGCGCGATTGCCGGACGCGAACGGCAATTGCACGATCGTGAGAATTGCGAGTCCCGCGCTGATCCCGAGAAGAATCCACAGAATCGAATAGTCGTTCCCGAGTCGGAACAGGCAGAACACGAAAAGCACGCCGAGAAGGAGCGCGGCCATGAGGCTCGTCTCATCCACGAGTCCCGGGATCGCCATGCCGAGGAATGACACGATCGTCATCGTGATCCCGATCATTCTCACGGATCGATGCAGCAGCCGGTCTCGCTCTTTCGAGATAAGTTCCACGCCAGCTATCGTCACACGCATGACCCCACAATTGGGGGTGCGACACTGTTTTGGCGACACACCGTGTCTGACGAGATTCTCAGCGGATCGCGTGCATCCGTTCAGGTCCAGCCGCAGCGTTCGCCTACGTAGTCGTACAGTTCGATTCGAACGTCGTCGCTCACTCCGACGAAAATTCGGCCGGTATCCAGTGACGTTGTCACGGTGAACGTGAAGAACGTGCCGCGCTTGTCCTCGAGGACGACGTGGGGGTCGCACCGCGCGGGAACGAGCGTGAGCGAGAAAGTGACCGGTTGTGTCGCGTCACCGACGTCGATACCGAGCGGAACAGTGTCGCCGACAACTCCCGTCGCGGGATTGAGCGCCCCGAGAAGCACCGTGCCGCGGACATCGTCGAGAGTCAGAAGACCGCCGGCGCCCGTGGGAGTCGCGGTGAAGTCGAGGATCGCGGTCTTCACGCCGCCGACAGAGGTGTACCGAACCGCTTGTGCCGCGGAAATCGTGGCGACCGCTGCAACCGCGTCGCCTCGGCAGTCTTCGGCTGCAATCGTCGGCAGTTGTCCGATGCGGTCTTTCGGGGAGAGGGAGACGTGGCCGGTCCTGTCGCCGACGGCGAAACCGATCACGACGGTCGGAGTGTCGGAGGTGGCGTGGCAATCGGCGAGGGGAAGCAAGAGCCTGAAGTCCGTGGATGTGCCGGCTCTCACGGTCGACGGGGCGCGCTCGTAGTCCACCGCGGGGTGGAATCGGGGCGAGGAGAACGAAAGGGAGCGGACCTCGAACGAGTGGCGGGAATCGTTGGCCACCGCGACTTCGATCTTGTGCTCGGCGTAGTCGATCCGATTCTGGTAGATGTCGACCGTGACGCCCTCGGGAAGAGCGGTCAGATCCTTTGCCGTCGCGTCAGTGGCCGTGCAGGCGCCGAGGGACAGGGTCGCCGGCAGAAGGGCAATCGCCACGAGCGCGGCAGTCATCCGAGAGAATCGTGAATGCCGAGTCACGCGGAACAGCATACGATCGGATGCCTCGGCTGGCCAGCAGGCGGATGGCGATGCTACGCGTCGTCGAACCAGCCTTCTCGCACTCCCTGACTTCGCAGCGAGGCTCGCGAGCCGAGTTCGATGCCTGCCTCCCGATACTTGCGTCGAGCGCGCTTCACGTACGACTTGACGGTTTCCTCTGTCGTGGACATGTCGTTCGCGACGTCCCGCATGGTCTTTCCGCTCGCATAGAGTGCGATCGCGCGCTGTTCCCGGTGCCCGAGCCGGGGAGCCGGTCCCGAACTCATTCCCGCAATCGCGGCTCTGAGAGTGTCCGACAGGTAGCTTTCGTGGCGCGAGGCATGCTGAATCGCTATGGCGAGTTCCTCGACGCCTTGCGTTTTCGGGATGTAGCTCAACGCACCCGCGTCGATTGCGCGAACGATGGCCGCGGGATCGGCGTGCCGGCTGATGACGACGACTTCGCTGCCGGCGGCGACAAGCGCCTGGATCTTCGTGCCGATCGAAATCGAATCATTGAGATTGAGATCCAGGACGGTCACGTCGGCGGGAAACTCCGGGTGCGACACAAGCTCGGCCCAGGAATTGGCCTGAATCACAACGGTGACGCCGAATTCCTGATCATTGAGTCGAGCGACCAGTCCGTCGATCACGAGGCGGAAGTCGTCGACGATGGCCAAGCGGATGGTGACACGTCGTGCCATGGCGATCATGCCCCCTTGACTGTTTCGTCATCCTACCCAAAATGAGGACAACTCTCCTCGCATCACGGGGCAAAAGAGCAGGCCGTGCGCGCAGAATCACGAATCGAGAAGTTGTGCGAGGTGGGGTCCGACGAGTTCGTGTTCGATGAGGAATCCGTCATGCCCGAAATCGGAGGAAATCACCACGGCCGGACCCTCGTCGATCGCGGGAGCGAGCCGAGTTGCCGAGGGGAGGCCGGCAGCGAGAGCGTGTTGCGTTGCGACGGGGAACAATCGGTCGCTGTCGATTCCGAGCACGAGGGTTCGCGCCGTGACGGACCGGAGGGCATCCGCGACGCCTCCCCTCCCGCGCCCGACATCGTGGGAGCTCATGGCGTTCACGAGCATCAGGTAGCTGTTGGCATCGAAGCGTCGCGGGAATTTGTTGCCGTGGAAATCGAGGTAGCTTTCCACGGCGAAGCGGCCGTTGTCGCCGAGGGGGCTGATGTCGCTTTGCCACGCGCGATTGAATCGCTTGTTCAATTCGCTCGGAGAGCGATAGCTCAAGAGCGCCAGCCTGCGGGCGAGCGCGAGGCCGCGATGCGGCCCGTCGCCGTCCTTCGCGTCGTAATAATCCCCGCCCCGGAATCCCGGATCCATTCTGATGGCTTCGGCTTGCACGGAATTCAGTGAAATCTCATCGGCGTCACTCACGGCCGGCGCCGCGAGAACGGCGGCTCGCTCGACCCGGTCGGGGTGTCCGACGGCCCATTCGAGAGCGTGCATCCCTCCCATCGATCCGCCGATGACGGCGGCGAAGCGGTCGATCCCGAGCACATTCGCCAATTCCGCTTGAGCGGCGACCTGGTCGCGGATCGTGAGGTACGGGAACCGGGACCCCCATTCCTGACCGTCGGGAGCGGGGCTCGCCGGCCCCGTCGTGCCTTGGCATCCGCCCAGCATGTTGGGGGCGAGAACGAACCACCGCTCGGTGTCGATCGCGAGGCCCGGGCCCACGATCGAGGACCACCAGCCGCTCGTCGGATGCCCGGGGCCGGCCGGGCCGGCGACGTGGCTGTCGCCGGTCAGCGCGTGAAGCACGAGCACGGCATTGCTCGCGTCGCGATTCAGCGTGCCCCACGACTCGAACGCGATTCGAACCGAGGGAAGGACGCCTCCGAACTCGAGCTGTTGGGGAGCGAGGACGACAAATTGCCGATTGCCGATCGGGTCGCCGTCCCGCCACGCTCCCGTGGCAGGCGGCTTTCCGAGCAGCGAACGGATGTTGGACTCCGTGATGAACCCCGAGGGGACGGAGTCCGCGGCCGTTTGCCAATCCATGATGGGACCATTGTCTCCCGCGGCTGCGCTCGATTACGGCGACAGCGCACGGGAGCCGGAATCTTACGCGGCAAGCGCCTCGCGCGAGGCGGCGAGACCCTGTTCGAGATCGGCGATGATGTCATCGATGCTCTCGAGACCGACCGACAAGCGCACGAGACCGGGAGTGACGCCCGAGGTCAGTTGCTGCTCGGGAGTCAATTGCGAGTGCGTCGTCGATGCCGGGTGAATGATGAGGCTGCGCACGTCGCCGATGTTCGCGACGTGACTGAACAGTTCGACGCTGTCGACGAGAGATCGCCCTGCGTCGACGCCGCCCTTGAGTTCGAACGACAGCACGGCACCGGTGCCGAGTGGCGCGTATTTCTTCCCCAATTCGTACCACGGGCTCGACGGCAGGCCGGCCCAGGATACGGACGCGACGTCGGGGTGCGACTCGAGCCATTCGGCGACCGCTTTCGCGTTCTGCACGTGACGCTCGACGCGCAGACTGAGCGTTTCGATCCCCTGGATGAGCTGCCACGCGCTTGCGGGCGCGATCGCCGACCCGAGGTCCCGGAGGAGTTGCACGCGAGCTTTGATGATGTAGGCGATCCCGTCTCCGAGCACGGTCGTGTAGCTCGCGCCGTGGTACGAAGGGTCGGGCTCGGTGAGTCCGGGGAACTTCTCGACGTTCTTGCTCCACGCGAACTTCCCGCCGTCGACGATGATCCCGGCGATCACGGTTCCATGGCCGCCGAGGAATTTCGTGGCGGAGTGCACGACGATGTCCGCCCCGTGTTCGAGCGGGCGGATGAGGTACGGAGTGGCGATCGTATTGTCGACGATGAGCGGGACGCCGTTGTCGTGTGCGACGTCGGCGACAGAGCGAATGTCGAGGATGTTGACTTTCGGATTTCCGATCGTCTCGGCGAAGAACGCTTTCGTGTTGGGCCGGACCGCCTTGCGCCACTCGTCCGGATCATCCTGATCCTCGACGAACGTCGTTTCGATGCCGAGCTTGGCGAGCGTGTACTTGAAGAGGTTGTATGTGCCGCCGTAGATCGACGAAGAAGCGACGATGTGGTCGCCGGCCTCTGCGATGTTCAGGATCGAAAAAGTCGTCGCCGACTGCCCTGAGGACAGCAAGAGAGCAGCCGTTCCGCCTTCGAGCGCCGCGACGCGCTGCTCGACGACGTCTTGTGTCGGGTTCTGGATGCGCGTGTAGATGTTCCCGAATTCTGCGAGCGCGAACAGGTTCTTCGCATGGTCGGCGCTATTGAAAACGTAGGCGGTGGTTTGGTAGATCGGCGTCGCCCGGGCATTCGTCACGGGGTCGGGCTGGGCGCCCGAGTGGATTTGCTTGGTCTCGAACTTCCAGTCGGTTGTTGCATCGGACATGATGGGTCTCCCTCGATTCGCGCGGATCGAGCAGAACCCCGTCCGGTCATTCGAGAGTAGGAATCGGACTCGCCAGGGTCAACGCGATTCGAAACACGCGGTAATGAAGGCGAATGGAACAGCCACTGCGGCTTCGGTTCGATGAGCGGTCGGGCGATTCTTCGCACGAATGGGCTCGCGAGCACGATCGAAATCGCGAAGCACGCGATCACGGTGAAGACGAGCCAGCTCGCGGAGGAGTGCGGACCGCGAAGGAATCCGCTCTCGCGCACGGGGTACAGCAGGAAGCTGTGGAGCAAGTAGACGTACATGGTGGCTTGCCCGAATCGAGTCATCCAGTTCCGGCGCCGCGGAACGAGGGAGAAGAAAGCGGCGCTCAGCATGAGGCCGAGACCGAGAACGGCGAGGCGCGCGAACCCGGCCCACCAGGCTCCGGGTGCGAGAGAGTGATAGGAGTCGTCGTAATAGAACCAGTCCTCAAGCGATAAAGAGCGCCACGTGACGATGAACTCGCCGACGACGGCGAGCCACGCGGCGAAAATGGCGAGAGCTGCGAGCCGGAACCACCAGATTCGAGCGTCGAGCGACATCCACCAGCGCGCGAGATCCCATTGCCGCGCTTTCCAGCCGAGGACAAAGAACGGCAGCAATCCGATCGTGCGGATGAGCGAAAACGTGCTGTCCACATTGCCCAGATATCCGACGCTCACGGACAACGCGACCGAGAGCAGGAGGGGCCATCGGAACAGCGCGAGGTAGGGGAGTACGAGGCGGAAGATTCCGAGCGCCAGGAGAAACCACAAAGTCCACGACGGTTGCGAGGGATTGAAGGAACTCGAGCCGTCGTAGAGGAACTTCACGAATGACCAGATCGCTTCCATGATGAGGTACGGAAGCAGGATGTCGGTCAGAATCTTCTTCATCCGCGTTACGGTCGGTGGGCTCGCCTTCGAGAAGTACCCGCTGATGATCGCAAACGCCGGCATGTGGAATGCGTAGATGACGAGGTAGACCGTGAGCGCATTGTTCGAATCGAGCGTGAGTCGTTGAACTCCGTGACCGATGACGACGAGCGTGACGCACAGGAATCGCGAGTTGTCCCACAGCGGAATGCGGGACAATCGAGTCTTGCGTGGCTCTGCAATCAAGGTCACAAGGTCTTGAATAGCAAATGAATCGGCTCACTCACTGACAGGCTGGTGGGAGATCGTTGAAAGGTGGCGTGGTGGATTCACGGCGAGTGGTAGTGACGGGAGCGAGTTCCGGGATCGGTGCGGCGACCGTCCGATTGTTTCGTCAGCACGGTTGGGATGTCGTCGGCGTCGCGCGGCGGACGGACCGGCTGAAGGCGCTCGCGGACGAGACCGGAGCATCCGTCTTCACGGCCGATCTCACGGATCAACAGCAGGTCGATTCGTTGCGAGAGTTCGTCGCGGCGGGCGGTCCGATTCACGGCCTCGTCAACAACGCGGGCGGCGCATTCGGAATGGAATCCGTCGAAGAGAGCGATCCCGACGATTGGACGCGGATGTTCGACGTCAACGTCGTCGCCGTGAAGCGCGTCATCACCGCGTTGCTGCCTTTGCTTCGGGACGGGGCACGCGCCGGGGGTCACGCCGACATCCTCACGGTCACGTCGATCGCCGGCCACTTGCCGTACGAGGGCGGGGGCGGCTACAACGGCTCGAAGTTCGCCGCGCACGCCATGGTGGGCGTGCTTCGCCTGGAACTCAACGGCGAACCGATCCGCGTTCTCGAGGTCGCGCCCGGAATGGTCAGGACGGACGAGTTCTCGGTCAAACGATTCGGCGGCGACAGTGAGCGCGCTGACGCCGTCTACGCGGGAGTCGACAATCCGCTGACCGCCGAAGACATCGCCGAGGTCATCGTCCTCGCCATGGAGCTTCCCGGCCACGTGAACCTCGACCTCATCACCGTGAAGCCCCTAGCGCAAGCGGCTCCGCACAAAGTCGCGCGAAAGCCCCTCACGCCGAAGGGCTGACGTCCTCGAGGCGAGCGAAAGCGAGGGCGGCGAGGTAGGCCGCTGCATCCGGGAGCACGGAATCGTCGAATTGCGCGAGGTTCGAGTGGTTGTACGGTGCTGTGGCGGGATCGAGCGCCGGCGGGCACGCGCCGACGAAGACGAACGCGCCGGGAACGGCGCGCAAGACCGAGGCGAAGTCTTCCGCGCCACCGATCGGCGTGTCGGCAATCGTGAACCGTCCGGTTCCGAACATGTCCGTCGCGACTCGTTCCGCGAGGTCGACGTGTTCTGCGGAATTGACGAGCGGCTCCGTCACGATCGAGAAGTCGACGTGCGCCGAGAGCCCGTACGCCCCAGCGACTCCCGCGACGAGCTCGCGGCCGAAGGATTCGACCGCGGCAAGATTCTGTTCGGAGAACGTGCGCACGGTCGCACCGAAACTCGCCGAATTCGGGATGACGTTGCTCGTTCCCCGCTCTCCGCCGCTCAACCAGCCGACCGTGATGATGACCGGGTCGAACGCGCTGAACCGTCGCGTGACCATGGTCTGGAGGCTCGTGATGATTTCGGCTATCGCCTGATTCGGATCGAGGGCGAGGTGGGGCGCCGAGCCGTGTCCGCCGCGGCCGTTGACCGTGACGTCGAGCGTTGCCGCAGCGGCCATGAGCGTTCCGGGTCGAGTGAGGAAGTGTCCAAGCGGCTGGCTTGTCGTCACGTGAAGACCGAACGCGCCCGCGATGGCTCCGCTCGCATAATCCAGCGCGCCGTCCTCGAGCATCCGATTCGCACCGCGATAGCCTTCCTCGCCGGGCTGGAGAAAGAACAACACCTCGCCCGCGAGCTCGTCGCGGTGAGTCGCGAGCAAATGGATCGCGCCGACCGCGATCGCCGCGTGAAGGTCGTGACCGCACGCGTGCATGCGACCCGCGACTTCCGACGCGAAGTCGAGACCCGTGTCTTCGTTGAGGGCGAGGGCGTCGAGATCGGCGCGCAGGATGACGGTAGCGCCGGGCTTCCCGCCGCGGATCCGCACGATCGCCGATGTCATGGGGGCGTCGAGGTCGGGAGAGGAGTGGCCCGAGTCCGGCCGGACGATCTCGATGGGCAATCCGGAAATGGATGCAATCACGCGCTCGAGGGTCTTCGGCGTGTGCAGACCGAGCTCCGGCTGCCGGTGGATGTCGCGGCGCACGGACTGCAATTCGTGCAGATAGGGCGCAGCTTCGTCCGCGAGAGCCTTGAGTTTCACGACTGCACCGCTTCGCGACTCGCCTCGTCCGGCTCGACGGCTTCGTCGGCATCCGCGAAAGCGAGTTTCGGCACGAAGAACAGGAGCACGGCGGCGATGAGGGCACCGACGCCGCAAATCGTCCACACGAGGTAGTAACCGAAGAGACTTCCCGCGGTCGAGCCTGCGACCTGCACGGCCCCAATGGTCAACACGATCGCGAACGTGGACGATGCGAAAGAGCCGCCGATCGTCTTCGTGGTATTCGTGAGTGCTGACGCGATTCCGGTCTGGCCCCGCGGAGCCGCAGCCGCCGCTGCGGCGGGCATGGCGCCGACGAGAGCGCCGCTGCCGAGGCCCGCGATGACCATGTTCATGAACACTTGCCATGTTTCCAGGTGGAACGGGATGAACAGCAAATACCCGATCGAGACGAGGAACGCCGCGACGATGAGCGCGAACCTCGGGGTCTTCCAGCGGGAGACGAGCGGAAACAGGAGCGCTCCGACGATCATCGAAATGAGATAAAGGCCGATGAGGATCGAGATCGTACCGCTTGTGAGACCCAGGCCATAGCCGAGCGAGGCCTTGTCTGTTCCCGCATACGTCGACAACGGCGCTTGGGCGCCGAGGAGGCTGATCCCCACGAGGAACGCCGTGAGCTGGACGGGCCACATATTCGGTTGGCGGAATACGCGGATGTCGATCGCCGGATCTTTCTGGCGAAGTTCGAAGCGCACGAACAGCCAGAACGTGAGGATGCCGAGGGCCATGATCGCCCACGGCCACCACTGGTCGTCGTTGAACTTCAGGAACGTGAGGCCGGACGTGATGAGCAGGAGACCGATCGTGAGGATGGAGAATCCGATCCAGTCGAGGCTTCGGTCCGGGAGCGACTCCGACTCCGGTACTCCGAACAGGATCACGAAGAAGACGAGGGAGACGGCGATCGCCGGCACCATGAGCGTCGGAACGACCGAGGTGGACAAGTGGTCGGCGCCGCCGAACGCGTCGAACACCGCCGAACCGCCGAGGGCGCCCGCGATCGCGCCCGCCTCGAGCCCCACGATGAGCAGTCCCGCGGCGCGTCGGGTCGCGGAGGCCGCACGGCCGCTGCGACGACCTTTGTCGAAAATGAGCGCGATTTCGAGCGGCAGCCACACGACGTAGAACGCCTGGAGCGTCCACGCGAGAAGGAAACTCGTGAAGTCGCCCGCGAATGCGAGCCACCACGTGGCACCCGCCGTGAGGACCGTGGCGACGAGCAGGATCTTCTTGTGCCCGTACATGTCGCCGAGTTTCGCGAGAATGGGGACGACGAGAGCCGAGAGCAAGAGTTGCGCGCCTTCGAAGATGTTGAAATCGGCATCCCGGATGCCGAGATATCTGACGAGGTCCGGAATGAGGGGAACGTAGAACCCCTGGAGGATGCCGCTCACGAATTCGACGAAAATGAGGAACCCGATGAGGCTCACCGTGACCGCGCCGGCTTTGCCGCGAAGAAGAGTCATGAACGCACACTAGCGGTTTCGCTCGTCGTAGTCTGCTGTCATGGCCGCCCCGAAACCGCTCGCAGAATTGGTGGACCCGGGGTGGGCTTCGGCGTTGGCGCCGGTCGCCGCGCAAGTTGCGGCGATGGGCGACTTTCTTCGCGCGGAGGTCGCGGCAGGACGAGGGTATTTGCCTGCGGGAGACAACGTCTTGCGCGCGTTCCGGTATCCGCTCGACGGCGTCCGCGTGCTCATCGTCGGGCAGGATCCCTACCCGACTCCCGGACATCCGATCGGATTGTCGTTCGCCGTCGAGCGTTCGGTGCGGCCGATACCGCGCAGCCTGCAGAACATTTATCGGGAATTGCACGACGATTTGGGTGTGACGCCACCGATCCACGGCGACTTGACGCGCTGGTCCGAGCAAGGCGTGATGCTGCTGAACCGCGTCCTGACCGTTCGTCCGGGCGTTTCGGGCTCCCACCGCGGCAAGGGCTGGGAGTCGATCACCGAGTTCGCGATCCGCGCGCTCGCGGCTCGAGGAGGTCCGCTCGTCGCGATTCTCTGGGGGAGGGATGCCGGAGCGCTCGCGCCGCTCCTCGAGGGCATTCCCGTCGTGCGCTCAGCGCATCCGAGCCCGTTGTCGGCGAGCGGCGGTTTTTTCGGTTCGAAACCGTTCAGCCGCGCGAACAGCTTCCTCGCTGAGCAGGGTGCGGAACCAATTGGGTGGTGAAATCCGTCGAACGGTGATATACATATTCTATGCCAAGTAGCACAACTATCGAGATCACCGGCGTGGGCAAGTCCTTTGGAAATGTGCGTGCAGTCGACGATTTGACCTTCACGGTTGAGCCGGGAACCGTCACGGGATTCCTCGGGCCGAACGGCGCCGGCAAGACGACGACCTTGAGGATGCTGCTCGGCCTCGTACGGCCGACGAGCGGCAGTGCGACGTTCGGCGGCACCCGATACCAGGATCTTGCGCATCCGCTCAACACCGTCGGGACCGCGCTCGAGGCCTCGAGCTTCCATCCGGGGCGATCGGCGCGGAACCATTTGCGGGTCTACGCGCTCGCCGCGGGGATCCGCGCGAATCGCGTGGACGAAGTGCTCGCTCAAGTGGGCATCGCGCAATACGCCGACCGCCGAGTGGGGGGTTACTCGCTCGGCATGCGGCAGCGGCTCGGTCTCGCGTTCGCGCTGCTCGGCGATCCCGGCGTGCTCGTGCTCGACGAACCCGTCAACGGGCTCGACCCTGAAGGCATCAAATGGATTCGTTCCTTCCTGAAGCAACTCGCCGCCGAGGGCCGGACCGTACTCGTTTCCTCCCACTTGCTGAGCGAAGTGCAGCAAAGCGTTGATCGCGTCGTCATCATTTCGCGCGGTTCCCTCGTCTTCGAGGGCGGCCTCGACGAACTCGAAAGCGGCCCACGGGTTCTCGCGGACTCCCCGCAGCGCGACGCGCTCGGATCGGCGTTGCGTGCAGCGGGCGGCACCGTGGAAGCGGCGTCGGCCGGCCTCGCGGTGACGGGACTCTCGCGAGAGCGAGTCGGCGCGATCGCACTGGATGCGGGTTGCGCGCTCACGCTGCTCTCGACGGAACACAGCGGGATCGAAAAAGCGTTTTTGGAACTCGTGGGAGAGGGGGAATCGCTGTGAACGCACTTGCGGCGCTTCGCGCCGAAGCGACAAAGGTACTGACCGTCCGGATGTGGTGGGTCCTGCTCATCGTGCTCGTCGGCTACGTCGCCTTCACCTCCGGCCTCCTCGCCCTCGTCTTCGGCGGGCTCGGCGACAAGCTCTCGGCGAGCGGAGGCAACGTTCCGAAGATTCCGGAAGCCGCGCTTCCTCCCATCATTTACAGCATCGCGTCGAGCATCGGATACGTGTTCCCTGTACTGTTCGGGACACTCGCGACGACGGCCGAATTCCGCCACCAGACCCTCACGCCGACGTTCCTCGCGACGCCGCGACGAGGCGTCGTGCTTGGCGCGAAGTTCGTGACGCTCGCGGTCGTGGGCGCCGTTTATGGAGTTGCCGCACTCATCGCATCCGTCGGGCTCGGGGCATCCATTCTCGCGGCCACCGGCCATGACGCGGGGCTCGGTCACAGCGATACGTGGTTGTTGTTCGCGCGAATTGTGCTCGCCATGGCGATCTGGGCCGTCATCGGTGTCGGACTCGGCGCCCTCATCCCGAGTCAAGTGGCCGCGATCGTCATCGTGCTCGCGTTCACGCAATTCGTCGAGCCGATTCTCCGGCTCGTGTCGACTTTCGCCGATTGGATGGCGAGCATTGGCAAGTTCCTTCCGGGGGCCGCGAGCGACGCCCTCGTCGGCTCCAGCATCTTCACTTCGCTCGGCGCGTCGACGGGCGAGACGCAATCACTCGATTGGTGGAGCGGCGGCCTGGTTTTGCTCGGCTATGCGGTTCTCGCGGGAACTTTCGGGTATTTCACGAGCTGGCGAAAGGACGTGACCTAGCTTTTCGGCGCACGCGCGCTCGAGGTCTGTGCGCTTAATGTCAGTGCGCGCGGAACAGCTTCATCGAGGTAGGCGACATCGCAATCGTCGACCCCGGCGCGTGGTCGCTTTGCTCGATCCAGTCGAACGCGCTGTCGAACAGGAGCGTATAGCCCGCGACGCCGTCGTGGCGAGGCAAAGTCAGTTGTTCTTCGGCTTCGAGACCGTGCACGGCGAGCAGTATGCGGTTGAACCCATCGACGGCGTGCGTGGACGCCGCGAGGTATTGCAGAGTTCGTTCTCCCGGAGAGTTCCAGTCCTCGACCGACATCGAGTTTCCCGCTGCGTTGTACCAGTCCATTTGGGTCGCGGTGTCGAGGGTTTCCCCCCACACGCCGAAGTCGCTCGGCCGAATCGCGGGATTGTCGGCACGAAATCGGATGCCCGCGCGCGCGATCGCATACAAGTCGCGCTGCCACTCCTCCAGGTCCCACGGGAGCCAGCTGAGTTCGTCGTCATGGCAGTATGCATTGTTGTTTCCGCGCTGGCTCCTGCCGATTTCGTCGCCCGCGGTGAGCATCGGCGTACCTGCGGACAGCAAGAGCGTGGCAAGCAGATTTCGCATGGCCTTGCGTCGCTCGGTGACGATCGCGCCGTCATCCGTGCGGCCCTCGATGCCGTGGTTGAAGGAGTGATTGTTGTCGGTGCCATCGCGATTGTTCTCGCCGTTTCCGAGATTGTGCTTGTTGTTGTACGAAGTGAGGTCCCAGGCCGTGAACCCATCGTGGGCGGTCGCGAAGTTGACGGATGCGGTCGGCCCGCGATCCGTCGAGAACAAGTCGGAAGATCCGGACAACCGAGTCGCGAGCGCACCGATCCCGATCGGAGCGGCCCCCGACTGTCGCGCCGCCGCGACATCGCTCAACCAGAATTGCCGCACGCGATCGCGGTATCGGTCGTTCCACTCCATCCATCCCTCGGGGAATCCGCCCGTGTGCCATCCGTCGTGTCCGACGTCCCACGGTTCCGCGATGAGTTTCGCACCCGCAAGGGCAGGATCGTTTCGGATGGCGGCGAGCAGGGGATGGCGAGGATCGAATGAGTTGTTGCCGTCGCGAGCGAGCGTGACCGCGAGATCGAAGCGGAAGCCGTCGATCTGCACGTCGTTGGCCCAATAGCGGAGCGAATCGAGGATGAGCCGCTGAGTCGCGGGCTCTGAAGTGTTGAGGGAGTTGCCGCACCCCGTGCTGTCGATGTAGTTGCCGTGCGAGTCCTGCCGGTAATAGCTGGGATCGTCGAGGCCGCGCAGGCTCGTGGTCGGTCCGCCCGGCCCCTCTTCGGACGTGTGGTTGTAGACGACGTCGAGGATCACTTCGATTCCGGCCTCGTGCAGCAGTCGAACCATTCCCTTGAACTCGCGCAAGACGCCGGCCGGCCCCTTCGTTTGCGCTCCCGCCGAGGCCCAGGCCGCGTGCGGAGCAAAAAAGGAGAGGCTGTTGTAGCCCCAATAATTGGAGAGGCCCATCGCGACGAGGCGCTGTTCCGTCACGAATTGGTGGATGGGCAACAGCTCGATCGCGGTGACGCCGAGATCCTTAAGGTATGCGAGCGTTGATTCATGGGCGAGTCCCGCGTAGCTGCCGCGAAGTTTTTCGGGCACGGCGGGATTCAGCTTCGTCATTCCCTTTGCGTGCGCTTCATAGATGACGGTGCGGTCGATGGGTGTCGACGGCTTCCCGACGCCGCCCCAGTCGAAGTCATCGTCGATGACGCTCGACCTCCACACGCCGCCGCTTGTGCGCGTGAGTCCTCTCGCATACGGGTCGATGAGGTGGAGGTTCGGATCGAAACGACCGCGATTCTGGCCCGACTCGGGTCCCGTTGCGCGCAGCGTGTAGTTCCTGCCCGGGCCGAGCTTCGCGGATGTCGCCGACCACACATCGTTCTCGTCCCTGTCGAGGGGTACCGTGTCGGTGATCCAGTTCGGGTCCTTCCGGGAGAACAGGCACAATTCGATGGATGCCGCGCTCGCCGAATACACGCGAATGGTGCCGCCATCCTTGCCGAGGGTGACACCGAGGTCGCGCAAGGGGTCTCTGAGCGGGTCGGTGGTCGGCACCGTCCTAGAGTAATTGAGTGCGGTCTGCGCGAGCGCAACACGGGAAGGGGACGGACGATGGCGATCTATCTCGACCACGCTGCGACGACGCCCATGTTTCCGGCAGCGCGCGAGGCGTGGATGAATGCCCTCGACATAATCGGCAATCCGTCGTCGATCCACACCGACGGCCAGAACGCCCGTCGATTGCTCGAGGACGCGCGCGAGCGAGTCGCTGCGAGCCTGGGCTGCGACGCCATCGAGATCGTGTTCACGTCCGGGGGCACCGAATCCGTCAACCTCGCCATCAAGGGGTTGTTCTGGGCGGCAGTGGCCGCTGACCCTGAGCGTCGGCGCATTCTTGTTCCGCGTGGAGAGCATCACGCAACCGTCGACACGGTCGCGTGGCTTGAACAGCACGAGGGTGCGATCATTGAGTGGCTGCCGGTGGATGAGTGTGGGCGGGTCTCGATTGACGCCCTGACGGAAGCGCTCGCCACGCACACCGACGTTGCACTGGTGACGCTGTTGTGGGCGAACAATGAAGTGGGCACTATTCAGCCCGTCGAACACGTCGTCGCGCTTGCAGCGAAGCACGGCGTTCCCGTCCACGCGGATGCGGTCGCAGCGTACCGTCACGTTCCCATCGATTTCGCCAAGGTTGGCCTTGCAGCGCTCTCGGTTTCCGCCCACAAGATCGGGGGACCGCTCGGAATGGGCGCGCTGGTCCTGTCCCGCAAGGCAACGGTGGTTCCGCTGATCCACGGCGGTGGGCAGCAGCGCGAGGTGCGTTCCGGCACGCAGGATGCACCGGCGGCACGCGCGTTCGCCGTGGCCGCCGAGCATCCGGTCGCAAATCTCACCGCCTTGCGAGACAAGCTCATCGCGGGCGTTCGCGAAGCGGTGCCTTCGGCCATTCTGCGGGGAGACGGCCTCGCCCGACTGGATAACAATGCGCACTTCACGTTCCCTGGCTGCGAGGGAGATTCGCTCCTGTTCCTCCTCGATGCGGCAGGCGTGTCCGTGAGCACGGGATCCGCATGCCAGGCCGGGATTCCCGAGGCGAGCCACGTGCTCATGGCGATGGGTCTTGACGAACAGGAGGCGCGCGGCGCTCTCCGGTTCACTCTCGGGCACACATCAACGCTTGCGGATGTTGACGCGCTTGTCTCGGCGCTGCCGAACGCACACGCGAAGGCTTTGCGCGCGGGCCTCTCGACGCGCGATCCTTCTGGAGGAACGCGCTAATTTCATATAATTCTCTGCATATGTTAGTATTTTATTACAGGTGCAAAAGAGAGAGTTAACGTGAACGCGGAAGAGCTGAGCAGTCGGCTGGCGGCAATCGCCAGTACGCAACGGCTGGGCATCATCGCCCAGCTTGTCGGCGAGCCTCTTCACGTGAGCGAATTGGCGCGGCGAATGGAGATGTCCCGCGCGCTTCTCTACATGCACCTCGCAAAGCTCGAAGCGGCCGGTTTTGTGACCGGTCACCTCGAACTGAGCGAGGACGGGAAAGCCCTCAAATTCTTTACGGCAGTGCCGTTCACAATCAGTATTACGCCAGCCGTCATCGCGGCGGCGGTCAATCAACAGGAAGGTAAGACCGACTAACGGAGATCTTTTACAGCTTGTGGTTTTGGATCGGTGTTATTGCGGTA
>JAHBST010000028.1 GCA_019638975.1 Cryobacterium sp. | reverse complement strand
CAATTGCTCACTTCGTACCATTCGTAGCCGGCGTCGGCGAGCACTCCGTCGGCGAGCTCGTACTGATCCGCACCGAGATCCTCGTCGGGAGCCGACACCTCTCCGCGACGGATCTGACGGGCAAGTTTCGTTCCCTCCTCGACGATGAGCGAGTACGCGCTCACGTGATCGGGTTCTTGCGCGAGCGCCGATTCGAGGGATTCGCGCCAGTCCTCGAGGCTCTCCCCTGGCGTGTTGTAGATGAGGTCGAGGCTTACGTCGAGACCAGCGTCCCGGGCCCACCGGACGACGAGCGGGATACGGTCCGGGTCGTGAGTTCGTTCGAGAGTCGCGAGCACGTGAGGGACCGCGGATTGCATGCCGAACGAAACCCGCGTGAATCCAGCTGCCTTCAGCGCGAGCAAGTACGGGGCATCGACCGAGTCGGGATTGGACTCTGTCGTGACCTCGGCATCCGGCGCGAGCCCCCACGTGTCGCGAACGGCGCGCAACATCTCGGTCAGATCCGTGACCGGAAGCAAGGTCGGGGTCCCGCCGCCGAAGAAGACGGTCGATACCGGCCGAGCGGGAATACCGGAGCTTGACAGGACAGACTGGGCGAAGGCCGCTTCGGCGATCGCCTGGCTTGCGTAGTCTGAACGCCGGGTGCCGCGCAACTCCTCGGAAGTGTACGTATTGAAGTCGCAATAACCGCAGCGCACGCGGCAAAAAGGCACGTGCACGTAGACCCCGAAATTGCGTTCGCTCGCTGCGTTGGCCGCGGATTCCGGAAGCAGGCCGTCGGCGGGTGCCGGATCGGCTATAGGCAGGGCGGACGGCATTACCCCATTGTCGCGCACGGTCGCGGGCCGCCGCTGAATCGAGATTCTAGGTCAGTGGGTCCGACAAGGAGCGAAAATACCGGCGCGTTATCGCCGACTGAACGAGTCTGAGGATCGGATACACGGCCCACCATTGCCAGGCTGACGGTCTCGAAAAGGAGCGAACGGTCAGCCAGACCGAGCCATCGTCGGTTCGGTCGACGACGAACGCCTCCTCGCCGCTCTCCGGATGACCGGGAAGAGTGCCGTACGCGAAACCTTTGCGATTCGGTTCGTCGACGACGTAGATCACACGGCACGGGGCTTTGAAGCGCAAAGGTCCCAGCGGAAGCACGAGCGTGGCGGAATCCCCCGGCGCGATGAAGGATTGCCCCTCGGCGCCGTACACGACTTCGTTTTCATCCGTGGCTTCGGGCGGCAGTGGAACGCCCGTGGTGTCGAAGGCGATGGGAGTGTACGTGCCTTCGGTGACCTCGGCGGGCGAATCCTGCAAGCGCACACGAAGTCCGCTCTTGCGCTGAATTCCCCACGTCATGGCCGATTGCCACGCGTGTTCCCAGCGGGCGTCGCCGTGGCCGATTCGGGAACGCTGCGAGAATGGTCGGAACCCGGCGGGCGGATACGACATGAGGTCCGCCGCTTTCGTGCCGCCGACCGCGCCGTACGTGACGGTCTTGTCCCACGAGGGGGTTCTGGCCGTCACTTCTTGTCCTTCTTCTCCGTATCCCCGGACAATGCGGCGATGAAAGCCTCCTGGGGGACCTCGACGCGGCCGACCATTTTCATCCGTTTCTTGCCCTCTTTTTGCTTCTCGAGGAGTTTGCGCTTGCGGGTGATGTCGCCGCCGTAACACTTCGCGAGCACATCCTTGCGCATGGCACGGATGCTTTCGCGAGCGATGATGCGCGCGCCGATCGCCGCCTGGATCGGCACTTCGAACTGCTGCCGGGGGATGAGTTCGCGAAGCCGCCCGGTCATGAGCACGCCGTACGCGTACGCCTTGTCACGGTGCACGATCGCGCTGAAAGCGTCAACCTGTTCTCCCTGCAGCAAAATGTCCACTTTCACGAGGTCGGCATCCGCTTCACCGTGCGGTTCGTAGTCGAGGCTCGCGTAACCTTGCGTGCGGCTCTTCAACTGGTCGAAAAAGTCGAACACGATCTCGCCGAGCGGCATCGTGTAGTGCAGCTCGACGCGGTCCTCACCGAGATATTCCATTCCGAGCATGGTCCCCCGCCGCCCCTGGCACAGTTCCATGATCGTGCCGACGTAGTCCTTCGGCGCGAGGATCGACGCCTTCACGATCGGTTCGCTCACGCTCGCGATCTTGCCACCGGGAAATTCGCTCGGATTCGTGACGGTGACCGACTTTCCGTCGTCGCTCGTCACTTGATAGATCACGGACGGAGCCGTCGTAATGAGATCGAGGCCGAATTCGCGATCCAGCCGCTCGGTGACGATCTCCAGGTGGAGGAGGCCGAGGAATCCGCAGCGAAAGCCGAAGCCGAGCGCGACGGAGGTTTCCGGTTCGTACACGAGCGCGGCATCCGACAGCTTGAGTTTGTCGAGCGCGTCGCGGAGGTCCGGGTAATCGCTGCCGTCGATCGGGTACAAGCCGGAAAACACCATGGGCTTCGGCTCGGTATACCCGGGCAGGGCCGTCGTCGCAGGCTTAGCCGCCGTCGTCACGGTGTCGCCGACCTTGGACTGCCGAACGTCCTTCACGCCCGTGATGAGGTAGCCGACTTCCCCGACGCCGAGGCCCTTCGTCGGAACGGGCTCGGGCGAACTGACTCCGATCTCGAGCAACTCGTGGATCGCGCGCGTCGACATCATCTGGATGCGCTCCCGCGGCGAGAGTGAGCCGTCGATCATGCGCACGTAGGTGACGACGCCGCGATAGCTGTCGTACACCGAGTCGAAAATCATGGCGCGAGCGGGGGCCGAGGAATCGCCCTTCGGCGCCGGAATCCGCTCGATGACGCGGTCGAGCAGTTCCTCGACGCCAACGCCCGTCTTTCCGCTCACGCGCAGCACATCGTCAGGGTCGCCGCCGATGAGTCCGGCGAGCTCTTTCGCATACTTTTCGGGATCGGCCGCGGGGAGGTCGATTTTGTTGAGGACGGGAATGATTTCGAGATCGTTGTCGAGAGCGAGGTACAGATTGGCGAGCGTCTGCGCCTCGATCCCTTGCGCCGCGTCGACGAGCAGAATCGCGCCCTCGCACGCGGCAAGGCTCCTCGACACTTCGTACGTGAAGTCGACGTGGCCGGGTGTGTCGATCATGTTGAGCGCGAACGTGCGCTGCGTGCCGTCCGCTCCGGATGCCGCCCACGGCATCCGCACGGCCTGGCTCTTGATCGTGATACCGCGCTCCCGCTCGATGTCCATGCGGTCGAGATATTGCGCTCGCATGTCGCGGTCGCTCACGACGCCCGTTATCTGCAACATGCGGTCGGCGAGCGTCGACTTGCCGTGGTCGATGTGCGCGATGATGCAGAAGTTGCGGATGAACGCAGGATCGGTCGCCGACGGCTCGAGGGCCTTCAGTGCTTTCGGGGTCACGCGTTCCTCAATGGTTGCGGTAAGGGTCGAACAATTCTCCCATGAGCCGCCCTGAACGGATTCCCCGTCACGCTCCGAGGCGCGCGAGAAGTTTTGCGGGGAACGAACCATCCGTTTTCAACGCAACGCGGCAATTCCCCCCGCTTTGATCGGGGAACCCCTTCCAGCGCCCTCGCGTGTCCGCGATCGTCGCGCCTCGCCCCGGACCGTCCGTGCAATCGACCTCGACGTGCAGGAGCGGCATGACCTCGGGGACGACCTCTCCCGTGAGGATCGCCGCCGCGAGCGCGTCGTGGCAGGGCGAACAGCGGTGGCCGAACGAATCGGCGCCGTATCCATCGAAATAGAGGTCGGTTATGGCGGCGACAAAAGTCGACACGGGCGTGTTCGCCGCGACGAGCGCGGCTCGATCGTCGTCCGTCAGTATTTCGGTCATCGTGACGTCGAGGGGAACCATCGTCGCCTTCCATCCTGCCGACAGCACGGCTCGCGCGGCCTCGGGATCGTGGATGATGTTCGCCTCTGCGGCCGCGCTCTGATTGCCCGCGACATCCGCCGCTCCGCCCATGAACACGATGTCGCGTACTCGCGAGACAATCGCCGGATCGGCGTCCATCGCCCGGGCGATATTGGTGAGCGGACCGACCGCGAGAATCCGAAGCTGCCCCTCGAATTGCTGCGCGAGCTGCGAAATGAGAGCCGTCGCCGATAGCGGGCTCAACGCCGACTCATCCGCAGGGGGGATGCCCGTGTCGCCGAGGCCGTCGCCGCCGTGAACGTGCGTGGCCAGGTAGGTGACCTCGCCGACGAGAGGATTTTCGCTGCCCACGGCCACGGGGATGTCTTCCCGCCCGGCCAGTTCGAGCACCCGCAGCGTGTTGAGAGCGCACGTCCTCGCCGTGTTGTTGCCGAAAACCGACGTAATGCCGACGACGTCGACCTCCGGATGCGCGAGCAAGTACAAGAGGGCGATGGCGTCGTCGACGCCGGTATCGCAATCGACCAGGACGGGGGTTGCGGTGGCCATGGGGTTCCCTTCGCGCGGTGCTGACAGCCCTTGGAATTGCTGAAAACGGGACAGACTCTGATAAAGTTACCTCTTGGCCCGCGCCGGGCATTCATTCGGATGCCTCGCGAATCGTGCCCATATCGACTCTCCCGGCCGTTCGGCCGTGACTCCAGACTGCAGAACGACAACGAAAAGGTTCACCGTGGCAAACATCAAGTCGCAAATCAAGCGCATCGGCACCAACCGCAAGGCGACCGAGCGCAACAAGGCCGTGAAGAGCGAAGTGAAGTCCGCCGTTCGCGCGACCCGCGAGGCGATCACCTCCGGAGACAAGAAGGCCGCGTCAGCCTCCCTCGCGCTCGCGTCCAAGAAGCTCGACAAGGCGGTCAGCAAAGGCGTGATTCACAAGAACCAGGCCGCGAACCGCAAGTCGTCGATCGCCAAGCAGGTCGCAGCGCTCTGAGCCTCGAACGAAAAACGCCCTCCCGCTATCCGCGGCGAGGGCTTTTTTGGTGCGCACGACGACGCCTCACGCGACGCTCACGCCTCGTGCGCTCACGACGCTCACCATCCGTTCGAGCGCGAAAACCGGATCGCGACCCTCGCCTTTCACGTGGGCGTCCGTCTCGGCAAGCAGGCTGATGCCGTTCGCAAGACCGTCTTCCGTCCAACCCTGAAGGTCGCGTCGGGCTCGATCGATTTGCCAGGGCGCCAGCCCGAATTGCTGCGCAAGTTGGCCGGAACTCCCGCGAGAACCGGACACTTTCGCCATGGTGCGCAGTTTGCTCGCGAACGCGGCGACAATCGGCACCGGATCTGCACCTGACGCAAGCGCGTGGCGCAGCATGGCAAGAGCCTCGCCGTGCCTCCCCGCAATCGCGCTGTCCGCCACTCGGAACGCATTCGTCTCGAGGCGGCCCGAGTAATAACGTTCGACGATCGCTTCCGTGATGTCCGCATCCGAATCGGCAAGGAGTTGCCGGCACGCGGCTGCGAGCTCTGAGATGTCTTCGGAGAACGCGCCGACGAGGGCGCGGAGAGCGCCGCCGGAGATCCGCCTCCCCGCGGTTCGAAACTCGGCCGAAACGAAATCGCTTCGGTCCGACTCTCTTTTGAGTTCCGCGCACGCCACTTCGATTCCGGCGCCCAACCCGCTCCGAATGGCGTCGAGGAGTTTCTTGCCTCGCACTCCCCCGGCGTGACGCAACACGAGGTAGCAATCGCTCGCAGGCGACTCGAGATAGTTGAGCGCGTCCTCCAGGAACGCATCCGTGCACTTTTCGACCCCGCTTGCCCGAATGAGCCGAGGTTCGCCGAACAGCGAAGGACTGGCGAGCGTCGCCAACTCTCCCGGGGCGTAATTGTCGGCCGACAAGTCGCCGATTTCGAGACTGGCATCTTCCGCTTTGAGGATGTCGCGCAACAGTGTCGTCGCCCGATCGGCAAGGAAACCCTCGGTGCCCGACACCAGTACGACGGGCGCGGGCCTGACCTTGTCCCACGACAACAGGGGAATCTTCTGCGCGCGCGGTGCCGCCATCCGCTTCCCTTCCCGATCCGTCGATCCAGCCTAATGCGCACCCACGTCTCTCGTGGGCGAGCGCTCAGTCCAGACGAGAACCCCGCCGCCCGGTGCCGGCGAAAGCAGGATCATTCCCTCGAGGTCGGTGCGCGTGATTCGGGTTCCCACGCGATTCAAGATGTTCAACAGCTCATCGGTCGGATGCCCGTAGGTGTTTCCCGTACCCACTCCGATGATCCCGACGCGAGCGTTCAATCGCTCGTACAACCGTTCACACTGGTCCGCCGACCCGTGATGAGCGACCTTGACGATGTCGACGGGTTCCGGATGGACGAGACCCAGCAACCGGGATTGCGCATCCTCCCCGAGATCGCCGAGGAAGATCGAACTCAAGCAACCTTCGGCGCACGCGCCGACCCCCTCGAATCGGACCGTGACACTCGCGGGATTGCCGGGTTCAATCGTTCCGAGCCGAGCCGGAGGCCACAAAACGCGCCACCGCAACTCGCCGAGAATGCCTTCGGCACCGCGAGCGACCTCGTCCACCTCTGCACCGCTTTCGGCGAGAGCGGTCCGGAGCTCGGTGTCGCTCGCATCCGAGACGGGGCCGACAATCGCGCGATCGACCATGCCGAGAACGGCGGAAGTGCCACCGACATGATCGAGGTCGTAGTGGCTGAGCACGAGGAGGTCGATGTGATGGATTCCCAGTTCGTCGAGGCACGCCGCGAGCCTGGCGGGCTTCGGCCCCGTGTCGATCAGGGCGATCGCGCCGAAGCTGCGCACGATGACGGCGTCCCCTTGTCCGATGTCGCACGCCGCAATCTGCCACGTATCGGGAACGGCGATCCGGTGCCCCCAACTCGTGCCGAGAAGCACAGCGAAGTAGGCGATCATGATCACCGCGAGCGAACCTGAAATGATTCGCCGCGATCGGGATGGCGGCCGCACGAGCGCCGCGACGAAGAACGCTGTGACGACGACGAGTGCCAGCACTCCGACGGCGCCGGGAAGCCAGGGCGCCTGAGCTCCCGGGGCATGGGAGAAGAATCGTGCTACCGCTGCGATCCAGGCCGACGGAAGCCAGGCGATGTCGGTCGCGACGCGCCCTGCAGGCTCGAGGATCGGTGCGATTGCGCATCCGAGGAGGCCGAGAACGGTAGCGATGGGCGCCGCCGGTTCGGAAAGCAAATTGGCGAGCACGCCGTAAACCGGTATCGAGGGGTTCAACAGGATGAGGACGGGTTGGCAGGCCAATTGGGCCGCGAGGGGAATCGAGATGACAGCTGCGATCGGGGAGGGCAGCCATCGCGCGAGCCGTTTTGCGAGGGGTCCCGCCAAGACGAGCAACCCGGCAGTCGCCAGCACGGAAAGCAGGAAACCGACGTCTCGAGACAGCCACGGGTCGCTCGCAAGCAAGACCACGATCGCGAGCGACAGGATCGGCACGCCTCTCGTGGGTCGCCCCGTGGAGAGTGAACCGAGCACGAGAGCCGCCATCACGGCCGCACGGAGCACGCTCGCGCTCGGAGTGACGAGAATGACGAACCCCGCGAGCACGGCGAGCGACACGGTGATCCGCGTGATCCGATTGGCACCCGCTGCACCGGCCACGAGCATGACGAGCCCGACGACGACAGCGCAATTGGCGCCGGAAACTGCGGTCAAGTGGCTGAGCGACGTCGATTTCATAGCCGCATCGAGCGTCGGGCTCACGGCACTCGTATCCCCGATCGCAAGCCCTGGCAGCAATGCGCCGCCGTCTCCGGGAAGCGCGGTTGTTTCGCGATGGAATTGCAGCCTGAGCTCGTTGGCCCAATCGATTGCCGGCGGCGGCGGCGCGACCACTGCGGGGCTTCCACGCGCGAAGACGAGAAACCGCTCCCGGTCGCCGGGCTCCGCCGACACGATTGTTCCCGTGATTCGGATGGTCGAACCGATTCCCGCTTGAGGCACACTGCCGAAAACAAGTGCCGGGATCGCCGCGGTCGTGAAACTCTCCTGCCCGACCGTGGCCGCCAAAATGCTCACGGGAATCGGCGAACGCGCGGCGTCCAGCCTCGTATCGACGTCCAGGGACGCTGTGATCGTCGCGAAGCGATGGAATTTTGCCGCGTCAAGCAGAAACTTCGGGTTCTGGACCGCATTCGTCGTCGCCGCGCTCGTGAGCAGAAGCGCGGCGACGATGAGTGTGATGCTCACGGTCGCCGGGATCCAGCGTCCCATGACGAGAACGACAGCCGTTGCGATCGCGAAAACTGACGCCGCCCACGCGGCGATGGCGGCGGGCAGGAGTGCGGAGGGAACTCCGACGAGAATCGCGACGGCAATCCATCCGGTCGCGGCGGGAATCACGAGTCGAAACTGCCCGGTCAAATGGTCACGAGGTCTTTGAGTCCCGCGAACGTCTTGTCGCCGATTCCCGATACGCCCAAAAGGTCCTCGATGGAAGTGAATCTGCCGTTTGCCTCTCGCCAGGCGAGAATGCGCGAGGCGAGCGCCGGTCCGACTCGGGGCAATGTCTCGAGTGCGGCAGCATCCGCTGTATTGAGGTTCACTTTTCCGCCGCTCATTGCCGACGCGGAACTTCCCGGACTTCCTGTAGGGATGGCCTCGCCCTCAATCGGGACGTAGATTTGCTCGCCATCCGAAAGGAAACGGGCAAGATTCAACTGGCGCCGATCCGCGTTCTCGGTGTATCCGCCAGCGGCCGCGATGACGTCGATGGCCCGGTCGCCATCGCGAAGCTCATAGAGCCCGGGGCTCTTCACGGCGCCGAGGATGTGCACGAAGATCGCAGCTCCCGCGGGTGGGGCTGAAACGCTCGGGGAGGCAGCGGGTCGGCTCGCACCGACCGTCGTTCGGTTACCCGCGCTCGAACTCAGGGCCGTGACGAGCACGGTGACGGCAACACCGATGATGAGAAGTACGACAGCCGCGCCGAGCCCGACTCGAAACCGGCCGGTGCGCGAGGCGGCGAGAGGATCGGGCGGCGGCATTCGCCGAGGCTAGCGTTACGGCTCTTCGCGCCCGTACATCACGTCGCCCCGTGTGCGTTGTGCGGGCGAGATGCCTATTGCGAGGGAGAGGTCTCGCCGCGCTGGCGCGTGACGAGATTCACAAGCCTCGGCGCACGCACGATGACGTTCGCGATCTCGCGGTCCCCGACGGTTCTCGCGACGGCGGGCAACGCCCGCGCGAGCCGTTCGAGTTCGGCCGGAGCGATCGATGGACTCACCTTCAGCCGATCGCGCAACTTGCCGTCCACTTGCACGACGCACGTGACCGAATCCGCGACAAGGAGCGTCGGGTCCGCTTTCCTCCAGCCGTAGAGCGCGACCGTGGGCGGATAGCCGAGGGCCTCCCACATTTCCTCCGCGGTATAGGGCGCGAAGAGGCTGAGGCACAGCGCAACCGTCTCCGCCGCTTCGCGCACCGCGGGGTCAGCTCCTCCCGGCCCGCTGTCGATCGCCTTGCGCGTCGCGTTGACGAGCTCCATGATGCGTGCGACGACGACGTTGAACTTGAACGCCTCGATCAATCCCGGTGCATCGGCGAGCAACTGGTGGGTCACTCGGCGCAAATCGCGATCGCCGTTCTTCCACTCCACATCGGGGGCACTCGTGACGTCCCTGGCCAGGCGCCACGCGCGCGCGAGGAATTTCGCGGAGGCGTGCGGAGCGACATCCGCCCAGTCGATGTCGTCTTCGGGCGGCCCCGCGAACGCCATCGTGAGCCGGATGGCGTCGACGCCGTGCTCCTCGATTTGCTCGCTCAAACGCACGAGGTTGCCCTTGCTCTTGCTCATCGCGGAGCCGTCCATGAGCACCATGCCCTGATTGAGCAATGCGCTGAAGGGCTCGGTGAAGGTGACGTACCCCATGTCGTACAAGACCTTCGTGATGAACCTCGCATAGAGCAAGTGCAGGATGGCGTGAGTTACTCCGCCGATGTACTGATCGACGGGCGCCCACTTCTCCGCTTCCCGGGGATCGAACGCTTGAGTCGGGTCGTTCGGATTCAGGAAGCGCAGGAAGTACCACGAGCTGTCGACGAACGTATCCATCGTGTCAGGGTCGCGCTGCGCGGGAGTCCCGTCCACGGGGTTCGTCACCGACATCCACTCCGCGTCCCCGCCGAGGGGTGACGTGCCTTTCGGTGACAGGTCGAGGCCTTCGGCCGAAGGCAGTTCGAGCGGCAATTGCTCGTCGGGAACCGGGATGAGCGAGCCGTCGTGAGCGTGGATGATCGGGATAGGCGTGCCCCAAAAACGCTGTCGAGAGATGAGCCAGTCGCGCAAGCGGAAATTGGTGGCGCGTCGACCCGTGCCGTTCGATTCGAGCAACTCGATCATCCGCGCGATCGCATTGGACTTGCTGAGCCCGTCGAGCGGCCCCGAATTGATCATGCGGCCGTCGCCGGCGAGGGCGACGCCGGTGCCGGCGGGGTCGAGCGGTGGAAGGTCATCGGGCAGTTCGCCGTCGACGATGATCGGGATGGCGCCCGTGATGGGCGCGTTCGTGTCGACGACCACTCGCACGGGCAAATCGAACTTTCGCGCGAAGTCGAGGTCGCGCTGATCGTGCGCGGGCACCGCCATGATCGCTCCGTGACCGTAATCCGCGAGCACGTAATCCGCCGACCAGATCGGCACGCGTTCGCCATTGACCGGATTGATCGCCCAGCGGTCGAGAAAGACACCCGTCTTCTCCCGCGAGGCGTCCTGCCGCTCGATCTCCGTATTCTTCTGCACGTCGGCGAGGTAGGCGGCGAAGTTCTCCTGCACTTCGGTGCTGGCGCCGGCAACGAGCTCGGCGGCGAGTTCGGAGTCGGGCGCGACGACCATGAACGTCGCTCCGAACAACGTGTCGGGCCGAGTGGTGAAGACCGACAGCGGCTCGTCGCGACCCTCGATCAGGAAGTCGACGTCGGCGCCTTGCGAACGCCCGATCCAATTGCGCTGCATCGCGAGAACTTTGGCGGGCCAGAAGCCTTCCAATTGGTTGAGGTCGTCGAGGAGTCGATCCGCGTAATCGGTGATCTTGAAGTACCACTGCGTGAGCTTCTTCTTGACGACCGTCGTGCCGCAGCGTTCGCACGCCCCATCGACCACTTGCTCGTTCGCGAGCACCGTCTGGTCCTTGGGGCACCAGTTCACCCACGATGCCTTGCGGTAAGCGAGTCCTGATTCGAACATTTTCAAGAACAGCCACTGATTCCAGCGGTAGAAACCGGGATCACTCGTGTGGAGGACGCGGTCCCAATCGAAGGATGCCGCGTATTGCTTCATCGATTTCTTTTGCTGCGCGATGTTGTCCTCGGTCCAGGGCCGGGGATCGATGCCGCGCTTGATGGCGGCGTTCTCGGCCGGCAGCCCGAAGGAGTCCCACCCAATCGGATGAAGAACGTTGAAGCCCTGCTGCCGCCAATAGCGCGCGATAATATCGCCGAGCGCATAGGCTTCCGCGTGGCCCATGTGCAAGTCCCCCGAAGGGTACGGGAACATGTCGAGCACATATTTGCGCGGCCGCTTGTCGCCGTCGTCTCTCGTGCTGAACGGTTGCAGGTCATCCCAAATCGCCTGCCACTTCTCCTGGATGCGGGCGACGTCATACTCTGAAGTCTCGTCAGCGGGGTGATGTGCCACGGCGGTCTCTCTTCGTGCGGAGTGGGTGCGGGCGATCGCCTTTGATCTCCGGCCTGCCGGTGCATGCCGAGACCCGAGTTACAAGGTTACCAATCCGAGCACTCGCACAAGTGCTGCGGCCTTAATTCTCGTCTCCTCGAGTTCCTCTTCGGGAACGGACAACGCGGTGATGCCTCCCCCCGTTCCGATCGTCGCACCGTCGCCGTCCAGAACGATGCTGCGGATGACCATGGCAAGGTCGATGCTGCCGTCGAGTCCGACATAGCCGAAAGCGCCCGAGTAGATCCCTCGCGGCCGACGCTCAAGTTCGCGCAGAATCCGGACGGCGCTCGATTTGGGGGCGCCGGTCATGGAACCGGCGGGAAAGCACGCGACCACGGCGTCGAGGGGTGCGCGCTCGAGCGCCAGGATCCCGCGAACAGTGCTCACGAGTTGGTGGACATGGGCATAGCTCTCCACGTCGAGGAGTCGCGGGACGTTCACCGACCCGAGCTCGCACACTTTCGACAAGTCGTTGCGCACGAGATCGACGATCATGAGATTCTCTGCGCGTTCCTTCTCGCTTTCCACGAGCTCCTGCCGCAACGCTGCATCGTCCGCCGCCGTTTCGCCGCGACGCCGCGTTCCCTTGATCGGCCTTGACTCGACTTCACGGTCGACGGAAACGGTGAGGAATTGCTCCGGTGACGAGCTCACGAGGCTCACGTCACCCACTCGGAGGAAACCGCCGTGATGGCTCGGGTTCATTCTCCTCAAGCGAAGGTACGTGTCCAGCGGATCGGGGTGAACGTCGATGCTGATTTCCGTGGTGAGGCACAGCTGATATGCGTCTCCCGAGCGAATGCGCCGTTGGCAGTCCCTGATCAGCTCGAGGTACTCGTCGTCCGAGTAAGCCCACGACAGCGCCGACTCGTCGACGGCCCCGGCCGGATCCCTCTCGACATCCGGGCGATCGATCAATCCCCCGAGCGCGGCGACGACATCGTCGCGCCATCGAGCGCACTCTCCCGACCACTCGTCGCCGTGAACGACGAGAGTGACGACTCGCGACTCGTGGTCGAAAACGATCGCGCGCTCCGCGAACATGAACGCCGCATCCGGGTATCGCGATACGCCTTTCGTCGCAGCGTGGGGCGAGCGCGAATCGAGAGTCGACGCATTCAATTCGTAACCGAGCCAGCCGACCCATCCGAGCGGAAAGGCGGAAGAGTTGCCCGACTGGTCGGAACCATTCGCCTGTTCCCTGCGGAGGAAGTCGAGCACGGACACGTCGAGCGCCTTCCCCGACGACAACTCCGTTGCGCCCAATCCCACGCGTTCGATCACGACGCGGGAACCGCGGCCGAGACAGCTCATTCCGGTCGTCGCGTGCGCCCCCGAGTCAAGCCAGAACGCGTGATCATCCGTGGCGAAGAGGGCGACGAATGCTTGAGAAGGTTCAACCCAGAAGTCCAGGTGTGTCGAGATCACCCGGCGGCGCATACCCTAACTCTATGAGCATCGCCGGACTTCACCGTTGGGACGGAGAGGCACTCGTCCCGATCGATTATTGCGATCCGCGCGATTATCGGGTTGAAGTCGTGGATTCGTTCCTGATCCGTGATGGAGCCGCGTTCGCCCTCGAACTGCACTGGGACAGGTTTCAGAGTTCGGTCGAGAGCCGTGGCAGCGGTTTCGATGGCTTCGAAGGATTGGATGTGTCCGGATTCTGGGCGGCGGCGCTCTCGCTCGTCCCCGACCGAGGCGAGTGGTTTCCGCGCTTCGAATTGCAGTCCCTCGCGGGATCGGCTCAGCTTTTGTTCCGCCACCGCGCGGCGCCCGAACTCAGTCGAAGCGCTGTTCTCGCGACTCTCGATCGGCCCGACCCACGACGGGTTCCGGGCACGAAGGGTCCGGATGTCGACGCCTTGCTGAGCGCGCGAACGGCCGCTCGCCATGCGGGCGCGGATGACGCTGTCATCCTCACGCGCGACGGCTTCATCATCGACGCAACGACAAGCGCCATCGTGTGGTGGAGGGGCGACATCCTGTGCGCGCCGCCGGAGGCTCGCGATGCGCCCGAATTCGAGCGTGTCGCGAGCGTGACCGCTCGCAGCCTGTTCGGGCTCGCCGACGTCCTCGGCGTCGAATCTCATCGCGAACGGGCGACCCCCGCGGAACTCGCCGGTGCCGAAGTGTGGGTGCTCAGCGCGCTCCACGGCATCCGCATCGTCACGAGGTGGATCGGTGGCCCGTCGGTCGCGGAGTTGCCGGGCCGATTGGCGCTGTGGCGCGACCGGCTCGAGGCTCTTCGAAAGCCGATCGGAGTCGCCGCGCCATGAACGACATCCTCACCTGGATTCTCGACCTCGTCCAGAACGTCGACCCCGTCGTGAGAACCCTCCTCGCGGGGGTCGGGATGCTGCTCGAAACCTCCGTGCTCGTCGGCCTTGTCATGCCAGGCGACACCGTCGTCATCGTCGCGAGCACAGGAATCACGAATTGGGTCGAATACCTGGCCTTGATCGTGAGTGTCGTGGTCGGCTCGCTCGCCGGTGAGAGCATCGGCTTCGCGCTGGGACGATTCTTCGGCCCCCGGATCCGGGGAAGCCGCCTTGGGCAACGAATCGGCTACGAGAATTGGATGCGCGCGGAGAATTATCTGGACCGGCGCGGAGGAATCGCGGTTTTCGTATCCCGTTTCCTGCCGATTCTTCACTCGTTGATTCCGCTCACGGTCGGAATGAGCACGATGCGGTATCGAAAATTTCTGGCCTGGACGGTGCCGGCCTGCACGGTGTGGGCGATCGGTTACGCATCGGTCGGATGGGCGGCGGCGGGGACGTACCGCGAACTTTCCGGCCAGCTTCATTACGCGGGCTACGTTTTTGTCGCGATTATCGCGATCTTCCTCCTTGCCGTGCTGTTGATCCGCACCCTGCTCGAGCGGTCACAGCGCCGGCACATGGAAATCCCGGGCGATGGCGACGCCACCACCCGGGAGGATCTTCCGTGAGGACGAAGGCTACAGGAGGCCCATTTGGGTCAACCAGTCCTTCGCGACCTTCTCCGGTGACGGCTTCGAGTCACCGGAACTGATTTCGTTGAGACTCATGAGGTCAGCCGTCGTGAGCTTGTTGGACACCATGTTCACGATGTTGGCGATCGCCACCGAGTAGACCTTCGCGTTGAACAGCGGAACGATGTTCTGCGCCGCGATGAGGTTCTTGGGGTCCTCCAGCACGACGAGGTTGTTCGCCTTGATCGACGGAGTCGTCGTGTAGATGTCGGCGACCTGAATCGTGTTGTTCAGCAGGTCGCTCAGGGTTCCCGGTCCGCCGTAGTCGTCGATCGCCTTGAACGTCCAGCCCTTCACGCCGTAGACCTTGTCGAGACCTTCGCGCCCATAGGGTCGACCCTCGAACTCCGTATTGGCGCCGATCGTGATCGTCTTGGCGATGGGTGCCAGATCGCCGATCGAAACGAGGTTGTTCGCGTCGGCGAACGCCTTCGTGACGACGAGAGCGTCGGCATCCTCAGCTTGAGCGGCGGAAGCGATCTTGAGACCCAGCGGGTCCAGGGCTGCCGGAAGCGCCTCCATGACGTCCGTCGTGGATGTCGCGGTCGCCTTGGGGTCGGCGCCGTACAACAGGTTTCCCGCGTAATCGGGAATCATGCTGATCGAGCCGTCCTGAAGCGCGGGAATGAACGTCTCCCGCGAGCCGATGGACGGCGAATACTTGACGGTGTATCCGTTGGCAGCGAGCACTTGACCGTAAAGCTGAGCGAGGATGTCACTTTCGGCGAATCCCTGCGAGCCGATCGTGACGGTCCCCAGGTTGACCGATCCGCCGTTGTCGAGCGGATTGCCGGATGCGCATGCGGCGAGGCTCGCGGTGAGCCCCATCGCAACGAGCCCGGCAGTCAATCGCTTTTTCCACTGTGATTGCATATTCCTATCCTTCCTTGGTGGGTGCCATGGCCATGACCCGAAACCCGGTTGGCTTCTTCGGCCTGATGCTTCTGGATCGTGTCAATCCGCGGGACACCCCTCGCGGAACGACAAGCTTCTGGACGAGCGCGAGGAGACCGTCAGCCGCTAGCGCGAGGGCGGCGACGAGGATCGCTCCTGCGAGCGCGATCGTGTAATTGTGCAGTGCGAGTCCTTCGATGAGGAATCGTCCGAGGCCGGTGAGTCCCACATACCCCGCAATGGTTGCCGTCGCGATCACTTGCAGCGTCGCCGAACGAACGCCGCCGAGGATGAGCGGGAGTGCGAGCGGGATTTCCACCGAGAAGAGAATCTGCCATTCGGTCATCCCGATGGCGCGCGCGGCATCGACGGTGTCCCGATTGACGGATTCGAGACCCGAATACGCGCCGGCGAGGAGAGGCGGAACGGCGAGTATTGCCAGGACGACGACAAGCGGCCACAATCCGAGACCCGTGAAGAGGATGATGAAGAGCAGAAGTCCGAACGTCGGTATCGCCCGGAACGAGCTCGTCACGGCGATGACGAAATTGCGTCCCTTGCCCGTGTGCCCGATGAGGAGCCCGAGGGGAATTCCGATGACGAACGCGACCGCGAGACCGAGGCCCGTGTACAGCAAATGATCGACAAGGCGAGGGAGGATGCCCCTCTCTCCGAGGAGATTTGCGGGGTCGAAGATGAACGCGAACGCCGCGAAGAGAAGATTCACGCGCTACCTCCCGCCCGACGTGCCGCCCGGTCGGCGCTCGCCATGGTCCTTGACCACGGCATGAGAATTCGCCCGAGACCCACGAGGATCTGGTCGAACACGATTGCGATCACGAGCGTGAATACGATTCCGATCATGACCTCGGTCGGGAAGTCGCGCTGGTACCCGTTGATGAACAAGTAGCCGAGCCCGCCGTTGCCGACGAGTGCGCCGACGCTCAGGAGGCTGACGGTCGTGACCGACACGACACGCAGATTCGCCAAAAGGACGGGGCCCGCGAGAGGGAACTCCACCGTCCAGAATCTCGACACGGCGGAGAAACCGACCGCCGTTGCGGACCGGGTGACGTCCCCGGGCACCGCATCAAAAGCATCCGCGGCTCCCCGCACCATGATGGCGACGGCATAAATGGCAAGAGCGACGACGACGTTGATCGGGTTCAGAATCTTCGTGCCGAGCACGGACGGAAGCGTGACGAACAGGGCGAGGGAAGGAATCGTGAACAGGATGCCGAAAAGCGTGAGCTGGATCGCCCTCGTCAACCGAAACCGATGCGCCACCCAGCCGAGTGGAATGCAGGCTATGAAGCCAATCACGATCGGGAGTGCGCTCAGCTGAATGTGCTCCAGCGACAGCCCAACGACCAGATCGAGGTTGTCCCATAGCCACTGCATCAGGCGTCTCCCGCCTGATCCGTCTTGTTGGAGATGCTGCGGGACTTCGATCCCGAGTCGGGCCGTGCGATCACACCGCGAGGAGCGTCCACGACGCCGGCGGCATACCCTGCGCCATCCACGAGGACGAGATCGTCGCCAGAGGAGGTCACGGATGCGTCGACCGTCAGCCGACGCTTTCCGCGGCCGGATCCGATGAAATTGGCCACGAAGTCGTTGGCGGGGTTCGCGAGGATCTCCGCGGGGGTTCCCTTTTGCGCGATGTGCGCGCCGATTTCGAGAATGACGACCTGGTCGCCGAGAAGAAAGGCTTCGTCGATGTCGTGCGTCACGAAAACGACGGTTTTGCCCAACTCTTGCTGAAGTCGGATGAGTTCCTGCTGAAGGTCTGCTCGGACGATCGGATCCACGGCACCGAAAGGTTCGTCCATGAGAAGAATGTTGGGGTCGACGGCAAGCCCGCGAGCGACGCCGACGCGTTGTTGCTGTCCGCCCGACAATTGGCTCGGATACCGGTTCGCGAGGGAGCGATCAAGACCGACGGTGTCGAGGAGTTCGAGTGCCCTCGCGTGTGCTTCGCGTTTCGGCACTCCCTCCAGAAGAGGTACCGTCGCGACGTTGTCGATGACTTTGCGGTGCGGGAGGAGACCGGAGTTCTGCATGACGTAACCGATTCGGCGCCGAAGCTTCACGGGCTCGAGCTGCGCGATGTCCTCGCCGTCGATGTCGACGAATCCGCTCGTGGGATCGACCATGCGGTTGATCATGCGCAAAAGCGTCGTCTTGCCGCATCCCGAGGATCCGACGAGAACCGTGGTCTTGCGGGAGGGAATCACCAGGTCGAAGTCGTCGACGGCGAGCGTGCCGTCGGCAAACTCCTTGGTCACGCCATGGAACTCGATCATGATGAATTCAACCCAATTTCCTGGTCGGACAATGGTGTGCAACTCATGTGCGTCGAGGCGAGCAAAACCGATTCAACTCATGCCCAGACATCAAAGTCAAACACTATTCGGAGCCACCGGCATTCCCGATTGGTCAGACTTTTAGATAGTTCACCGCGCGCGCGGTTCTCCGAACACGCTCACGAGGTAGGTGCGGGCAAGCGTCCGTGCTTGATCTATGTAAGCCTGGTCACCGTTCGCATTGAACGCGAATGCCCTCGCAAGCAGCGAATCGACGATCGTGAATGCGACTTCAAGATGAAACGCGAGCGCGTCTCCCGCAGCGAGTCCGAACCTGGATACGAGCACGGGCGCGACGTGCGCGGCAACTCGGCTGCTGCCCGTTTGCTGACTCTCACGCGGGCGCAAGTCGAGCACGTCGCCGAATCGAATCGCCGCAAACGCGGGCTCATTCCGGAACGCGGACACGCCAAGATCGATGAGCGAATCGATCGCGCTCCACCACGTGGGGTGGGATGCCGCGTCGAGGGAATTGTCGATACGCTCCGTGAAGCGATCGACCGCACGCGACGCGACGCTTTGCAGCACCGCGATTCGGTCGGGAAAGTACCGGTAGACGGTTCCGATGGATGCGCCGGCCCTTTCCGCAACCATCGCCGTTGTGAGCCGCTCGTATCCGACCGCGTCGATTGCGGCGGCCGCCGCGTCGAGCAAGCTCGTAAGCCGGGCATTGCTCCGCGCCTGAACCGGCTCGTTCCGCAACAAAGTGGTGGGTCCGGACACTGTGAACTCCGTCTCTCTCACAGCCCGCCCGATCATCCGAAGCGCACTGGGGTGAATGGAGAAATCTTATCGCGCCCCCGCGGCGGGGGCGCTACGGTGTGTGACGATTTGAGGCAATACTCAGGTTTGCCGTGCGGCGAAGGGCCCACGGAGGATTGCGACCGAACCGCACGTGAACGAGAGCCGCGTTCCCGACGTGAAAGACTGAACGCATGACCGGGTCTTCGACGCCATCCGACGCCCCTTCGTCAGGGGAAGCGGCGCTGCGTCTTCCCGCCAGGCTTGAGGATCGATTCCACCGGTTCCGCGAGCGCCGCGCCCGAAAGCGAGGACTGACTCCGTTCGTCATTCCCTATACCGGGTATGGGTCCACCTCGTGGATTCGCGTGCTTTCCCGAGTTCTGCTCGCTCGACCCGGTGCGGAAGAGGAGATCCGTTACAAGAAGATCCGCGGATGGCGCAGTTTCACGAGCGTGCCCGTCGGAGACGTCAACGTGTACGTCGGAATCGATGGCGTCGAGCACTCGGTTCTCGCCGATCGGGGCGGGGTGATCGACGAAGTCATCTCCGTCGAACTGACTCCGGGCTGGCACACCATCACGATGCGCACGGAAGGGTCGCATCCCGTGGACGCACCCGTTTTCATCGTCGACCCGGAGGCGACGATCGGACTCGTTTCCGATGTGGACGACACCGTCATGGTCACCGCTCTCCCCCGCCCGCTCCTCGCGGCATGGAACACATTCGTGCTCGACGAGCACGCGCGGACACCCGTCGCCGGAATGGCCGTCCTTTTTGAGAAACTCGTGCGAGATCATCCGGGATCTCCCGTCATCTACCTGTCCACGGGCGCATGGAATGTCGCGCCCACCCTCACCCGATTTCTCTCCCGACACCTGTTCCCGCCCGGCACACTGCTCCTCACCGACTGGGGGCCGACGCACGATCGGTGGTTTCGTAGCGGTAGCGCGCACAAGAAGGAGAGTCTTCTGCGACTCGTCGAGGAGTTCCCCACGTTGCGCTGGATTCTCGTCGGCGACGATGGCCAGAGAGACGAAGAATTGTACGGTTCGTTCGCGGCCGAGCATCCCGAACATGTGGCGGTCGTCGCGATCCGCCAACTTTCCAGCGGCGAAGCGGTTCTCGCCGGTCGGCGGGCGAAGCCCGAGCGCGCCGAGGACGACGCCGCGGTCTCCTGGGTTCGAGCGCCGGATGGCGCGGGGCTCGCCGATGCGCTCGACAAACTGGGACTTCTCTGAACTCGAAGTGCACTAGCGTGGAGTCTCGTCTGACGAACCACGATTCGTTTCCAGAACACTCCCAGGAGACCCACTTGATCGAACGCGGCCCACTGGTGCGGCATGACCCGATAGTCCGAACACTGACAATTGCCGGAACCACCGACCTTTCGCCGGGGTTTCGGCGAATCACGCTCACCGGTACGGAACTGGAAGGCTTCACGAGCCTCGGCCCCGCCGACCACGTGAAAATACTTCTTCGCGACGGAGAGCGCCGCGATTACACTCCGCGCACATTTCGGCCGCCCGCCAACGACACTCTCGCAGAGCTCGACATCGACTTCTTCCTTCATGGCGATGGCCCCGCCGCGGCATGGGCCCAGGGGGTTCGCGAAGGGGATGAGGCACGAATCGCGGGCCCACGCGGTTCGCACTTGCTGCCGACCGGGGCGAACCGGATCGTCCTTGGCGCGGACGAATCGAGTCTTCCTGCGTTCGGGCGCTGGATCGAGATGGTTCCCGAGGACGTCGAGATCCTCGGATTCGTGGAGCTCGACAACCCGTCCGATGCCGCGTATCTGGATCCGGAGCACGTCCATCGTGCTCGCGTGGTCTGGCTCGACAAGGCCGACGGCGCTCTCGAGCGGGCGATTCGCGCGCTCGGGCCGCTCGACGACGCTACGTTCGTGTGGGTCGCCGGCGAGGCGACGACTCTCATCCCCATCCGGCGCTACCTCCGCCGGGAACTCGGCTTGCCGCGCAACCAAGTGAAGATTGACGGCTACTGGAAGACGGGAGAGGCGAATCGCGATCATCACGCGCCGATCGACCCCGACGATCCCGAGGACTGACGCGAGAGGACGACCCTCACAGGGCTCGGTCTCTATTCCGCAGTGGCCGATGCGCGGAACGGAAAGCGCCTCCGACCCGAGGCCGAAGGCGCTTGCGTCCGTCGAATCTCATTCGCACGGATGCTCACGAGCGCGCACTAGATGGAGCGGCGCCCCGTGATCACTCTCGCGAGGAACACGATCGCCGCAATGATGGCGAGAACGATTCCGACCCAGAGGAGGAAGTTCAGAGACTGAACGAATCCTCCCGTCACCAATAGAACGATGGCGACGATAGCGACGATGGCAAGTAACAGATTCATGGTGAAACTCCGTTTCTCTCTCGTGCCACCCTAGGACGCCATGCCCCCCAAACAGGGGGCTTTCAGCTAACCCTCAGGTGTTACAGAGGATGCATAGGGGTGAATCAGCGGCGTCCCCATGATGCTGGTCCGCTGCTGCCGGCAGGATAGCTTTCGAGTTTCACGGAATCCTTTTTCCAGGCCGCGAGGACGGGTTCGACGATCCGCCAGCACTCTTCGATCTCGTCGGCCCGGACTGACAGCGTCGGATCGTTCGATAACAAGCCCGACAGAACTTCGCCGTACGGTTCGAGTTCTCCTGCGCCGAATTCGGTGTTCAGCACGACGCGATCAATCGTGAACGGATCGCCCTGGCCGTTGATGTTCAAGTCAAGGCTGATGTCGTCGGGACTGAGGGAAATGCGCAGCGCCGCGGGGCCGGGACTGCCCGTGAACCCCGACGGCAAGTGCGGGACATCCTTGAACGTGATGACGATTTCCTTGCGAGCATCCGAGAGCGCTTTGCCCGAGCGCAGCGTGAAGGGCACGCCCGCCCATCGCCAGTTGTCCACTTCGAACACCACGTGTGCGAGAGTCTCCGTACCATTTTTTGCATCGACTCCCGGCTCGCGAACGTAGGACGGCAGCTTCCTGCCGTTGATCGTGCCTGCGGTATAGCGCGCTCTCTTGCTGGCCTGCGCCGCTCGTCCGCCCCAGACCCGCGTCGCCCGCAGGACTTGCGCCATGGCTCCGCGAAGATCGTCCGCCCCAATGCTCGATGGCGGCTCCATGGCCACGAGCGCCATGACGAGCAGGAGATGACTTTGAATCATGTCGACGAGCGCTCCCGCATGGTCGTAATAACCGGCCCTGCCTTCGAGTCCGAGTTGCTCGTCGAACACGATGTCGACACGCTCGATGTTGCTCGAGTTCCAAACGGGTTCGAAAATCCGGTTCGCGAAACGCAAACCCAGGAGATTCAGTACCGTCGACTTCCCCAGGAAGTGATCCACCCGGTGAATCCGATTCTCGGGAATGATCTTGACGAGTTGGCGATTGAGCGACGCGGCGCTCGCGAGATTCGTACCGAACGGTTTCTCCAGGCCGAAGACCGTGCCGTCGGGAAGGTCGACTTTCGCGAGCGCGGCGCATGCCGCGATGGTCACTCGCGGCGGCAAGGCGAAATAGAACGCCGGCGTGCCGTCGCACTTTCCGAGAATGGATTCGAGTGCGGACGGATCCGTCACGTCCGCACGGATGTAATCGGTCTCGGCCGCGAGAGCCGTCGCCTTCGCTCCCGTCGCCCCGCTCGACTCGAAGGACTTCTTCACGCGCGACCGCCATGACGACGTGGAGAGCGCATCCTGGCCGACGCCGATGAGGGTGAACGGGTCATTGCGGCCTGAGTCCACCAATTGGCCGAGTCCCGGCAGGAGCAAGCGCTTGGCAAGGTCCCCACCGGCGCCGAAGATGACAAGAGTTCCGATTCCTTTGGCCATCCGCCAAGGGTAACCCCGCACACTGATGACAAGATGGATGGATGCCGTTGAACATCGAGGACTACGCGATGATCGGCGACTGCCACACGGCAGCGCTCATCGGTCGGGACGGAAGCATCGACTGGT
>JAHBST010000027.1 GCA_019638975.1 Cryobacterium sp. | reverse complement strand
TCGCACCCTGCGGTGCGAACTTCAGGATGGCCAACGCCTCGGCGGCCTGCTTGCCACGAATCATGTTGACGACACGACGGGCCTTCTGAGGCGTAACGCGGATGTGTCGCACACGGGCGATCGACTCCACCATTTCTCTTCCTCCTTCACGCCACCGCGTCAGCGGCGGCGACCCTTCTTGTCGTCCTTCTCGTGGCCGCGGAAGGTGCGGGTCGGGGCGAATTCCCCAAGTTTGTGACCGACCATCGTCTCCGTGACGAAAACCGGGATGTGCTTGCGACCGTCGTGCACCGCGATCGTGTGACCGAGCATCGCCGGGACGATCATGGAGCGGCGAGACCACGTCTTGATGACGTTCTTGCTCTTCGCCGTGTTTTGCGTGACCACCTTGCGGAGCAGGTGATCGTCGACGAAGGGGCCCTTCTTAAGACTGCGTGGCATCTTCTCTATTCCCTACTTACGCTTCTTGCCGACGGTGCGGCGACGAACGATGAGCTTGTCGCTCTCGAGATTGGGCTTGCGGGTGCGGCCTTCCTTCTGGCCCCAGGGGCTCACCGGGTGGCGTCCGCCGGAGGTCTTGCCCTCGCCACCACCGTGCGGGTGGTCGACCGGGTTCATCGCGACGCCGCGGACGGTCGGGCGAACGCCCTTCCAGCGCATCCGGCCCGCCTTGCCCCAGTTGATGTTCGACTGCTCTGCGTTGCCGACCTCGCCGATCGTCGCACGGCAGCGGGCATCCACGTTGCGGATTTCGCCCGACGGCAAACGCAATTGGGCGTAAGGGCCGTCCTTTGCGACGAGACGCACGCTCGAACCCGCCGAACGCGCGAGCTTCGCGCCACCGCCCGGCTTGAGCTCGATCGCGTGAATCACGGTACCGACCGGGATGTTGCGCAGCGGCAGGTTGTTGCCCGGCTTGATGTCGGCGGATGCGCCCGACTCCACGATGTCGCCTTGCTTGAGCTTGTCCGGAGCGATGATGTAACGCTTGGTGCCGTCGACGAAGTGCAGCAATGCGATGCGCGCCGTGCGGTTCGGGTCGTACTCGATGTGAGCGACCTTCGCGTTGACGCCATCCTTGTCGTTGCGCTTGAAATCGATCACCCGGTATTGGCGCTTGTGGCCTCCGCCGATGTGGCGCGTCGTGATGCGGCCGGCGTTGTTGCGGCCACCCGTCTTCGGCAGCGGGCGCAAGAGCGACTTCTCGGGAGTCGAACGCGTGATCTCGGCGAAGTCTGCAACCGAGGAACCGCGACGACCGGGAGTCGTGGGCTTGTATTTACGAATAGACATGTGTTCTTCCCTTACGCGCCCTAGCCGACAGCCGTGAAGATGTCGATCGAACCGGACTTGAGCGTGACGATGGCGCGCTTGGTGTCCTTGCGCTTGCCGAGCCCGAACTTCGTCCGGCGCGTCTTGCCCTTTTTGTTCAAGGTGTTGACCGAGTCGACCTTCACGTTGAAGATCTTCTCGACCGCGAGCTTGATCTCGGTCTTGTTCGAGCGGGGGTCCACCTCGAAGGTGTACTTGCCCTGATCGATGAGCCCGTAGCTCTTTTCGGAAACGACCGGCGCGAGGATCACGTCGCGGGGGTCCTTGTAGGTGGCGCTCATGCGCTGGCCTCCTCAGTGGTCTTGACAGGCGCAACGCTGCTGGCCTTCGCCGACGTCGAGCGGGACTTCGTGCTCGACTCGTCCGTCGTCGCATCCGTCTTCGACGACACGAAAGAGTCGAACGCACCCTTCGTGAAAATGATGTCGTCGCTCACGAGCACGTCGTACGCGTTCAATTGGTCGACGGGCAGCACGTGGACGGTCGGAAGGTTCCGAACGCTCTTATAGCTCAACTCGTCGCTGCGCTCCAGGACGACGAGGACGTTCTTGCTCGTCGCGATGTCGGCGAGCAGCAATGCGACGGCCTTCGTCGAAGGAGCCTCGCCCGCGGACAGGGAGTCGACAACGTGGATGCGGCCGCCGCGAGCGCGATCCGACAGTGCGCCGAGGAGCGCCGCGGCGATCATCTTCTTCGGGGTGCGCTGCGAGTAGTCGCGAGGGTGCGGACCATGGACGATGCCACCGCCGGTCATTTGGGGCGCGCGGATCGAGCCCTGGCGAGCGCGACCGGTCCCCTTTTGCTTGAACGGCTTGCGGCCGGCTCCGGAAACCTCCCCGCGACGCAGCGTGTTGTGTGTGCCCTGGCGAGCCGCCGCGCGCTGCGCGACGACAACCTGGTGGATGAGCGGAATGTTGGTCTGGACATCGAACACCTGGCCGGGAAGCTCAACGGAGCTGACCTTCTTGCCCTTCGTGTCGATGACGTCGAGAGTCGTAGTCTCAGCCATGGCCCTAGGCCTCCTTCACTGACGTGCGAACGAAGACGATGCGGCCGCGAGCGCCCGGAACAGCGCCCTTGACGAGCAAGAGGCCCTTGTCGAGGTCGACCGCGTGGACGGTCAGGCCGAGAACGGAAACGCGCTCTCCGCCCATCCGGCCGGCCATCCGCATGCCCTTGAACACGCGGCTCGGTGTCGAAGATGCGCCGATCGAACCGGGCTTGCGGTGGTTGCGGTGCGCACCGTGGCTCGCGCTCACACCCTGGAAGTTGTGGCGCTTCATGACGCCCGCGAAGCCTTTGCCCTTGCTCGTGCCGATGACATCGACGCGCTTGCCCGCCTCGAAAATGTCGACCGCGAGTTCCTGGCCGAGCGCGTACTCTTCGGCATCCGCTGTGCGCACCTCGGTGAGGTGGCGGCGCGGCGTGACGCCGGCCTTGGTGAAGTGCCCGGTGGCCGGCTTGTTCGCCTTACGCGGGTCGATCTGGCCGTACGCGATCTGAACCGCGCTGTAGCCGTCAACCTCGGGCGTGCGCACCTGGGTCACGACGTTCGGGGAGATCTCGATCACCGTCACCGGGATGAGCTTGTTGTTCGCGTCCCACACCTGGGTCATGCCGAGCTTCGTGCCCAGCAGTCCCTTCGTGGTCCTTGTGGTCTCAGTTGCCATGATTTTCATAGTCCTTGTAGCTCAGACGGCGCTTAAAGCTTGATCTCGATGTTGACGTCCGCGGGCAAGTCGAGCCGCATGAGCGAGTCGACGGCCTTCGGGGTCGGATCGATGATGTCGATGAGCCGCTTGTGGGTGCGCTTCTCGAAGTGCTCACGGCTGTCCTTGTACTTGTGCGGAGAACGGATCACGGCGATCACGTTCTTCTCCGTGGGGAGCGGCACGGGGCCGACCACGGTCGCACCGGCGCGAGTGACGGTGTCCACGATCTTGCGGGCCGAGCTGTCGATGACCTCGTGGTCATAGGACTTAAGTCGGATGCGGATCTTCTGTCCCGCCATGGCCTGACTCTCTCTCTGTAGTACATGGCGCACCCGCTCGGATGCGCTCGTTGCCGAAAGCACTGCTTGTGAAAGCTCTGCCCGTGAGGGCACTGTCGCTTTCGCACCACTGTTGTTGTTTCACGTGCGAACGGATTTCCCGTTCCCACAACGTTGTGTGCCGTTCTTCACCCACCCCCGCGCTCGGGCGTGTCGCCCGCTCGGAACACACGTGTCACCACGATCGTTCCGAATGTCGGTTTTGGTGTGCGCCTCGGCAATGGGCTTTCGCCCGGATGACGCGCGTTCTGCTACCCGCGGCCTAGGAGCGAATCCGAAGATCCTGACCTATGCACTGCCTGGAAGTGATCCGCCCGCTGACACAGCAAGGCGAAGTATTGAACTAGAAGAGTCTGCCACACTGTGGGACCTCCTGCAACCCGGGCGTGTCGCGCCGCCGCCTTCCCCTGCAATTGCGCCCGCTCGCCGCGAATGCGCCCCGTCGAGCGGGCGCATTCGCGCGGCGCGGGCGCAAACCACCGCGGCGCGGGCGCTAGTCACCGCGGCGCGCCCGCGCTAGCGGATGGGGAGTCCGGCGTTGCGCAAATGGGCACGGAGAGCGGCCGGTCGGATTGCAATGTTCCACTCCCACCGCGAAACATCCCACTTGAGAGCGCGAAGCCGGTTCTCCCGGATCCGCTCGGCGCGCATGACCTCCTCCGCGCTTAGCCCGTTGCGATAGTTGGCGTCGAGGTACTTGATGTCGCCATCTGCCTCGCCGACGAGATTGAACGACGGCCAGGTGAAATCGGTCTCACCAATAAAGCCGCGGTGATCGTGGAAGCGGGACTGCAGAGTCGGGGGCGGGCATCCGATCACCCTCATGTTGACCCGACTCACCGATTCCAGCGGCGAATCGGCACGCTCGGTGGAGAAGTCGATCACCTGCGCCGTGCGAGTGTGGGCACGGAAAGGAAGCGAACGTTCCCACACGCCGTGCAGTTCCGCCTTCGTGGCCAAAGGCTTTCGCGGCCCGTGTCGGTCGACGTGCAACGCACGGTCCGCCATGGTCACCGAGACGAGTGGGCTGGCGAGCGCGGCGATGTCGAGCACGGTTCGGGCAACCGACGTCACCAGCAGGTCGCCGAACTCGACCACGTCCGCGTCATCCAGGCGAAGCGAATGTTTGACCACACCGTTTCGCGAGCGCCCGCCAGCAGTTTGCCCAACAATGGTGTGGACGGTGGACGGCCATTCACCGACTATTGGGAGCCCGTGAATCGCTGCCGCGGACCAGTGGGAGAGTATCGGCCGGAACCTCCGCGTGCTCGCGACTGCACGGATGATGGTGAGGTACTGGTGTCTATCGTCCAACGAACGCCACGTGTCAGCCGGAAAGTATGCACCTCGCGAGACCCGTTGGAGATTGCCGGATTTCGCGGCTCGTGCGAGATCCTGTCTGCTTCCAAACGAGTCGCGTAAATCGCTGACGTAACGAAGTTCGGTGTCGAGGTCCGGCATTCGCCGAGCGTGACATCACGGCCGCCGGGCATCCTCGGCATCCGGGGCCCGTGTGGACAACCGCGTCGTCGACGCGACTGTGGAGGCGGGGCGCAAACGGGAACGATGAGCGAACGGATGCTGTGGGCGCGACGAAGGGGCCGGACCCGCAGGTCCGACCCCTTCTTACGACGATCCCTTCGACTAGCTCAGGGAGCGGCAGTACTTACTTGAGAACCTTGATGACCTTGCCGGCGCCGACCGTGCGGCCACCCTCGCGGATCGCGAAGCCGAGGCCCTCTTCCATGGCGATCGGCTGAATCAGCTCGACCGTCATTTCCGTGGTGTCGCCGGGCATGACCATCTCGGTGCCCTCGGGCAGCGTGATGACGCCGGTGACGTCCGTGGTGCGGAAGTAGAACTGCGGACGGTAGTTCGCGTAGAACGGGTTGTGGCGGCCACCCTCATCCTTCGAGAGGATGTACGCGGTGCCCTGGAACTGGGTGTGCGGCGTCACCGAACCCGGCTTGACGACAACCTGGCCGCGCTCGACATCCTCGCGCTTCGTGCCGCGGAGCAGCAATCCACAGTTCTCGCCGGCCCACGCCTCGTCGAGCTGCTTGTGGAACATCTCGATTCCCGTGACGATCGTCTTCTGCGTCGGGCGGATGCCGACGATCTCGACCTCGGAGTTGATCGCAAGCGTTCCACGCTCGGCGCGGCCCGTCACGACGGTTCCACGACCGGTGATCGTGAAGACATCCTCGATCGGCATGAGGAACGGCTTGTCCTTGTCACGAACCGGGTCGGGGATGTTGTCATCCGCGGCCTGGATCAGGTCGAGAACGGACTGAACCCACTTCTCGTCGCCCTCAAGAGCCTTGAGCGCGGAAACCGGGACAACAGGAGCGTTGTCCCCATCGAAGCCCTGGCTGGACAAAAGCTCGCGAACCTCGAGCTCGACAAGCTCCATGATCTCCGCGTCGTCGACCATGTCGGCCTTGTTGAGCGCGACCATGAGGTACGGAACACCAACCTGCTTGGCGAGAAGCACGTGCTCGCGCGTCTGGGCCATCGGCCCGTCGGTCGCGGCAACCACGAGGATTGCGCCGTCCATTTGGGCGGCACCCGTGATCATGTTCTTGATGTAGTCGGCGTGCCCTGGGGCGTCGACGTGCGCGTAGTGGCGCTTCGGCGTCTCGTACTCGACGTGCGAGATGTTGATCGTGATGCCACGCTGACGCTCTTCCGGCGCCGAGTCGATGGACGCGAAGTCACGCTTGACGTTTACGGCTGAAGGGTACTTGTCTGAAAGCACCTTCGAGATCGCCGCGGTTAGCGTCGTCTTGCCGTGGTCAACGTGACCGATGGTTCCTATGTTTACGTGCGGCTTGGTCCGCTCGAACTTGGCCTTAGCCACTGTGGGTCCTCCTCAGGACTTGTCGAGTAGAAGCTCCGAACGCAGGATTGCGCACGGTACAACTACGGGATTGTTTTATGTTACGGGATACTGCGAGGTGTTGTTACTCACCCTTGTTCTTCTGAATGATCTCGTCGGCGACCGCACGCGGCACTTCGGAGTAGCTGTCGAAACTCATCGAGTACACCGCGCGACCCGAGGTCTTCGACCTCAAGTCACCGACGTAACCGAACATCTCGGACAGCGGCACGAGCGCCCGGATGACCTTCACGCCGGTGGCATCCTCCATTGACTGGATTTGTCCACGCCGTGAATTCAGGTCGCCGATGACATCACCCATGTATTCCTCAGGGGTGCGCACCTCGACGGCCATGAGCGGCTCGAGCAGCACGGGGTTCGCCTTGCGGGCAGCCTCCTTGAAGGCCATCGATCCGGCGATCTTGAACGCCATCTCCGAAGAGTCGACGTCGTGGGCGGCACCATCCAGAAGGATGGCTTTCACACCGACCATGGGGTAGCCGGCGAGCACGCCGACCTGCATGGCATCCTTCATTCCGGCATCGACCGATGGGATGTATTCGCGAGGAACACGACCACCGGTGACCTTGTTTTCGAACTCGTAGTGGTTTTCCGCCGCGAGGTCGAGTGGCTCAAGCGAGATTTGCACTTTCGCGAACTGCCCGGATCCACCCGTCTGCTTCTTGTGGGTGTAATCGTGCTTGTCCACAATGCGCTTGATGGTCTCGCGGTAGGCGACCTGGGGCTTGCCCACGTTCGCTTCGACGTTGAATTCTCGCTTCATGCGGTCGACCAGGATGTCGAGGTGGAGCTCGCCCATGCCCTTGATGACCGTCTGGCCGGTGTCGATGTTCTGCTCGGTGCGGAACGTCGGATCCTCTTCCGCGAGCTTCTGGATGGCGACACCCAGCTTCTCCTGGTCGGCCTTCGTCTTGGGCTCGATCGCAACCTCGATGACAGGCTCGGGGAAGGTCATCGATTCGAGGACGACCTGGCTGTTCGGGTCGCACAAGGTGTCACCGGTCGTCGTGTCCTTGAGGCCGATGACCGCGTAGATGTGGCCGGCAGTGACCGAGGGAACAGGGTTTTCCTTGTTCGCGTACATCTGGAAGATCTTTCCGATGCGCTCCTTCTTCTGCTTCGTCGAGTTGGCGACCTGGCCGCCGCTGTCGAGATGCCCCGAGTAGACGCGAATGTAGGTGAGGCGCCCGAAGAACGGGTGCACGGCGACCTTGAACGCGAGAGCTGCGAAGGGATCCTTCGGGTCGGGGTGGCGTTCGATGATCTTTTCTTCGTCGCGCGGGTCCCTCGCGTCGATCGCGCCGACATCGAGAGGGTTCGGGAGGTAGTCGATGACCGCATCGAGCATCGGCTGAACGCCGCGGTTCTTGAATGCCGATCCGCACAGCACCGGGTACATGGAGCTCGAAACAGTGAGCTTGCGGATGCCGGACTTGATTTCCGCGACCGTCAGCTCTTCTCCCGCGAAATACTTCTCGAGAAGCGCGTCGTCCGTTTCCGCAACCGCTTCGAGAAGGTGCTGCCGATACTCGGCTGCCTTCTCCTTGAGGTTGTCCGGAATCTCCTCGACCTCGTACTTGGCGCCCATCGTGACGTCGCCTTTGGAATCCGCGGGCCACACGAGTGCACGCATCTCGACGAGGTCGACGACGCCGACGAAATCGCTCTCCGAACCGATCGGGAGCTGAATGACGAGCGGCTTCGCTCCGAGGCGCTTGACGATCGTGTCGACGGTGAAGTAGAAGTCCGCGCCGAGCTTGTCCATCTTGTTGACGAAGCAAATGCGCGGAACGTCGTACTTGTCGGCCTGACGCCAGACGGTCTCCGATTGGGGCTCGACGCCCTCTTTGCCGTCGAAGACTGCGACGGCCCCGTCGAGCACGCGCAGCGAGCGCTCCACTTCGACCGTGAAGTCGACGTGGCCGGGAGTGTCGATGATGTTGATCTGGTTTTTGTTCCAGAAACACGTCACGGCGGCAGACGTGATCGTAATGCCTCGTTCCTGCTCCTGCTCCATCCAGTCCGTCGTCGAAGCGCCGTCGTGGGTTTCACCGATCTTGTGGTTGACTCCGGTATAAAACAGGATGCGCTCGGTCGTCGTCGTTTTACCGGCATCGATGTGCGCCATGATGCCGATGTTCCGGACCTTGCTCAGGTCGGTGAGCACTTCCTGTGCCACGGTGATTCCTTACGTTTGAATGTGAAAAGTTACGTTGGAGATGACCGGAGCCCGAGACGGGCTCCGGAGCTGGCGTCGCGACGAAGGCCAGAAATGGCCTTCGCTCAAAGCTTCAGCGCTACCACCTATAGTGCGCGAAGGCGCGGTTCGACTCGGCCATCTTGTGAGTGTCTTCACGACGCTTGACAGCGGCGCCAAGTCCATTGGAGGCGTCGAGGATCTCGTTCGTGAGGCGCTCCGTCATGGTCTTCTCGCGACGAGCCTTCGCATACGTCGTCAGCCACCGCAATGCAAGAGTGTTCGCGCGGTGAGGCTTGACCTCGACAGGCACCTGGTAGGTCGAACCACCGACACGGCGACTCTTAACTTCGATCGTCGGCCGCACGTTGTCGAGAGCCTTCTTCAAAGTCACGACGGCATCACCGCCGTTCTTCGACGAAACTCCGGCAAGAGCGTCGTAAACGATCTTCTCGGCAAGGCCTTTTTTGCCGTCGAGCAGGATCTTGTTGACGAGCTGGCTCACGATGGGTGCGCCGTACACGGGATCGGCGACCACGGGGCGCTTGGGCGCTGGTCCCTTCCGGGGCATTACTTCTTCTCCATCTTCGCGCCGTACCGGCTGCGAGCCTGCTTGCGGTTCTTCACGGCCTGCGTGTCGAGCGCGCCGCGAACGATCTTGTAGCGAACACCCGGGAGGTCCTTGACACGGCCGCCGCGGACGAGCACCATCGAGTGCTCCTGCAGGTTGTGGCCCTCGCCTGGAATGTAGGCGGTCACCTCGGTGCCGTTGCTGAGCTTCACGCGAGCGACCTTGCGCAACGCGGAGTTCGGCTTCTTCGGTGTGGTGGTGTAGACGCGGGTGCAAACGCCGCGCTGTTGCGGGTTGGCCTTGAGGGCGGGCGTCTTGGTCTTGGCGACCTTCGGCTTACGTCCCTTGCGGACCAACTGCTGAATGGTTGGCACTGATGTGACTCCTTGAATTGACTGCACGGTGACAGTTGTTACTTTTGTTCACTCTGCACATTGAAAACCGTTGTGCCGAGTGACGTGACCCACCGCGGGAGTTGAGTCCCTGGCTTTTTTGGTGGATATGCCGTGGGGGCGCTGGTTCAGGTTTGACACTGATCCATCAAGCCCAATTCTTAGTTGGTGCCTCAGTGCTCGTCATCCTGCGATTTTGGGCACAGGACTACGCGCGGCAAAGCGCACACCTGAAAAAGAATAGTCCCTCGCGTTCTCGCGGTCAAATGGTTTCGCTCAGCGCGCACGCGACCGGGCAAGAGAAATCCAGGGCAGCAACAGGATGACGAGTCCCGCGAGCACGGCGGAACAGATCACGAAGGGACTCGCGAGGTACCGGCCGAAAAACAACACACCCGAAGCGAGGTGCTCCTGCCCGGACACGTAGACGATCGAACCCGCGACCGGACCCAGGAGATAGACGATGAATGCTGTGGCAAGCGAGCGCCCCACCGGAATCCGTCGAGGGCCGGATGCCGGTCGCAAGCCGCCGACGACCGAAACGAAGACGACGGCGAGGGCGGTTACCGCCATTGCCGGGCCGACGAGGGGGCCGGCATCCCGTTCCGCCACGACATCCCGATTCGTCAGCAGAGTCAGGAATCCGTCGAGTGCCACGAGAACCGCACCATAGAGCACGGTCGCCATGAGAGCGACGACGAGTGCGCGCGTGAACGAACCGCGGCGAACCGGGTCAGACGGCGGCGACTCCGCCAAGCTCCGCCCGCTTCCTCGCCTCTTCGTTCTCGAACTCCTGCCAGGCTTCGTAATTGCGCTCGCGCACGCGACGACCGCGCTTGGCGATGGCCGCTCCGAACCAGATCGATGTCTCTCGCGCCAGGAGCGTCGCCGCAATGAGCGCGGGGTTGATGGCAAACCCGACGAACGTCGCCGCCGCCTGGCTCCCGGTCAGGCCGAAACCGCCCGACATCAGAAGGAGGACGCCGATCGACCCGAAATAGGTGAGGGCCGCGATCACAAGGGACCCGATGACCCATGCCCACCAGCTTGCACGGTTCACGAGAAGCGCCCACACAATCATGAAGACGAGGAAGGCCAGAACGGGAACATAGAACAGCGGCCCGACGACGAAGGCACCGATCGCGCCCGACACGACGGATGCGTTCACGAAGAGTATGAGCAGGAGGGCTACGCCCGCGTACGCTGCCGCGAACACGACGGTCGCGACGATCGCGAGCGCGACGCCGAGGCCCCGATTCCCTTTGCGTCGGGGCGGCGTCGGAGCAGTCACGTACACGGTTTGAACCGGGGCCGCCTGAACCTCTCCGGTCTGCCCCGTGGCTTCCGCCGTCGCACCGTCGGCCGCAGCGGATTCAGTCGCCGCAGGGGCGTCCGCACTCGAAGCTTCCGTCGCCGCAGTGCTGTCATCCACCGCTGTCGCCTCTTCCTGAGAAGCCTGAGCTGCCTCGCTCGGAGAGTCCTTCTCCGGCGTCGCGTCTTTGGCGTTCATCCGTAACCTCCACATGCCGGAACCCCGTGGCCCGGTCAGGGTCACTCTAGCAATGGTTCACCGATCTGCGACAGGTCGCAGTGGTTACGGAGAAGGACTCGGACTCGGTTGAGTGTCGAGAGAACCGACGGGAGTCGGCGTCGGCGGCGGCGCTGATGGATCGACGAGCACGTACACGTATCCGGTGAGCGAACCCGTGTATCCGGCCGGCGCTCCCTCCTGACTCGACCCCGTCTGATCCTGAGCGAGAGTGAGCTTTGTCACGAGAAACAGCCGATCGCCGTACTGCAGATCGCTGAGGAAATCGATCACCTGATTGCGAGTGCCGTTGACTTCCAACTGGATGGTGATGGCCACGAAGTTGTCCGCCGTCACGGCACCGTTGACGGTCGCTCCAGGCGCCGCGATATACCTCTGGCCGTCACTCGCTGTGAATTTCGTCAGAGTTACCCCACTGGACTTTTCCAGCTGGTGGAGTTGGCCGAGGAACGTTGACAATTCATCACCCGGCGGGAGCCCGAGTTGGGCCTCGGCGAGCTGGGCCTTCAAGTCGTCAAGCTGGGCGAACTGCGCCTCGAGTTGCTTGAGCTTCGCCTCGTGAAGTCGATTCTGCTGCTCGACACTCGCTCGCTGGTCATTCGCGGCGTTCATTTCGTCGATCTTCGGCGAAACGCCCAGGAACCAACCCATCGCGATGATAGCCACGCCGACTACCGCGGCGATGAGCAACCAAAACTTGCTGTTCATGGTCACTTACCCCCGTCCGTGTTGTCGGTATTGCTCGGGCTGGGACTCGGTGATGGCGTTTCCCCTGTGGAGTCTCCACCCGTGGTGGATTCGTCGACCTGGTTCGCAAGGTCTTGCGCGGCCCTCGCCTTGTCGCGTTCCGCGAGCGCGACCTCGTCGAACCGATCCAGGAGCGCGACCTTGTTGATGTGCATCGTGATGGTCACTTCGTAGAGCTTCGCGTCCTTGTCGAGGTTGATCGATCCGGGCGATGCGTCCACGTAGCCGTAGAGCTTCGAGAGCGCGTCGAGCCACGTTTCGACATCCGGGAGGGATTTCGACGTGGCCGTGAAGGTCAATTGGCCGATCCGATCACCCTGGAGCGGAACGGATGGCTGATCGAATGCGACGAGAGGCGTCGCGGTCTCCGCGACGACGTTCGTCACGAGTGTGCCGGCAGGCAGGCTGTTCTGGATGTCGTCCAAATACGCCTTCCAGTCGATTTCCGTGGACATTCCCACCTGGCGCGCGGCCGTAGCGGTCGCGAGGAGACTGGTCACTTGCTTGACCTCGACGTACTTGCCCTGTTCGGCTACGAGCTCCTGCGTTCGCTTGTTCGCAGCATCCAATTGGCTCTGCGCGGCGCCTGCGAAGATCGTGGCGCCCACATAGCCCGCAATGACGATGAGAACGGCGAGGACGATGAGCGCGATCGCATTGCGGCGCATGATTTTGCCTTGAGCGGCCGCGCCGACTTCCGGTGGAAGAAGATTGGCGCGAGCGGGGCCACCGATGATGAGCGTGCCGCCGCTCTTGTCCGATTCGCGACTCATGCTGCTGCACCTCCGAGCGCCAATCCGAGGGCCACGTTCATTCCCAACTGACTCTGCGAGCCCCTCGAGGCATCGCGGGAAACGTCGATGCTTCCGAAAGTGTCGCCGAGAACGACGGGAATCCGGGTCATTTCGGAAAGCGCGTCGGCGAATCCGAGAAGCTGTGCCCCACCACCGGTCAGGACGATGCCCGAATATGGTTCGTTCTGCCTGCTGTTGGAGAAGAAGCTCAGCGTGTTTCGGAGGCTCGTGAGCAGGTTGCCCGTCACTTCCCGGATGATCGCGATCGTCGGCGCTTGCTCCGGCGGAACCGTGACGCCGCCGAGCCCGAGGTTCCGCTTCGTCGCTTCAGCATCCGCTTCGGAAATGCTCAAGCGGTCAGCGAGGGCCGCCGTAAGCTCTTGTCCCCCGTTCGCGATGATGCGCACGAATTGGGGAACACCTCCGCTCGTCACGATGACGTTGGTCGTTCGAGCCCCGATGTCGATGTGCGCGACGTTTCCGATCATGCGGGACGGCGAGGTCAGGCGAGTGAGGGCGAAAGGGATGAGATCGACGCCGACAGGCTCGAGGCCCGCGAGTTGAACTGCCTTCACATTGGCCAGAACCGAGTCCTTGATGGCCGCTACGAGGAGGCCATTCACCACGGGGCCGCTTTCGCTTGCAGCTTCCGAGATCGGATAGAAATCGAGAAGGGCATCCGCGACCGGAACGGGCAGCATTTCCTGCACGTGGGTCGCGAGCGATTCGCGGATCTCGCGCTGGCTGAGTTTCGGCACCGAGAGGTCGCGAACGAGAACCTTGGCATTGCCGACGCCGAGTACGACTTCCTTGCTGCCGAACTTGGCCGCGTTCCACAATTGCTTCAGCGCCGCCGCGACGGTGTTGACCTCGATGACCTCGCCATTCTTGACTGCGCCCTCAGGTAGCGGCAACGAAAAGAAGCGGGCGACGGAGGGTCGTTTCGACCCGACTCCGGTCACTTCCACTGCTCTGATGCTGCCGGAGCCGATATCCACTCCGACTATTTGCGTGCTGGCCATCACATCCCCTAACTGATTCCGACCAGTGTGAGATATCCCTGCGAAATCTCACGTCCAAAAGCTATTCCAACCCAGGCGCCCAGAAGCATCCATGGACCGAACGGAATTCCCGTCTTCCGTGTCGCCCGGCCGATAGCCAGAAGCACGATCGAAAAGACTCCCCCCAGCAAGAATGCAGCAAATGCGCCAACAATCAAAGAGCCCCATCCGAGGTACCCGAGAGCGAGGCCCACCACGGCCGCGAGTTTGACGTCGCCAAAACCCATTCCGCTCGGGTAGATGATGACGAGAAGCAAGTAGAAGACGAACAGGGCCGCCCCGCTCACGGCCGCCCAAAGCAAAGCGAACCAATCCCCCGTGACCATGCTCGGCACGGCAAGGAGAATCGCCATGACGGCGATTGACGGCACGACGATGCGATTGGGGAGCGTGCGGGTGTCCAGGTCGATGAGAGCGAGCGCTATCGAAACCGCAGCGAAATACAAGTAGGCGGGAAGCAGCCACAGTCCCGCCGGTTGCAGGCCAGCCCACAGGACGATTCCGACGAACGCGAGAGCCGTCCCCAATTCCACGAGCGGATAGCGAACCGATATCGGTTCGCCGCAGTCCCGGCATTTGCCGCGAAGAATCAACCAGGACAACACGGGAATGTTGTCCCGTGCGCGGATCGGATGCCCGCACTTCGGGCACGCGCTCGGCGGCGTCCTGAGCGAGCCGCCGTTCGGTATCCGCCAGATGACGACGTTGAGGAACGAGCCGATCGCCAGCCCGAGCACGCCGACAAGGATGGCGGCGATGAGGATCACGCCGCTGGAAGGCGAGATCATCGATAGCTGCCATCAGCATTCATGGCCGCTGGCGTGTCCATCCAGGTCGTCACACCATACGTGGTAGTGACGGGGGACAAGAACTTGGGCGGCGCGGTGTAGCGGAAGCGCGGGTCGTAGTTGTAGTCCTTGCTATAGCCGCTCGCAGTGCCACCGCCGCTGTAGACGGTACCGACCGGCCCGCGGAACTTCTGGGCTATTGCGCCCTTGACTGTCAGCGTCCCTCGATCGCCCGTATAGCGGAAGTTCTGCACTTGGAAAGTGTGAAGGACGGAGATCATCGCGGCATCGATCTCACGGTTGGAGCCGGATAGCAGCTTGTCGCCGTTGCTCTTCATCGGGTTCCAGACCCAGACCGCGTTGTTTCCCACGAGGCCGAGAACATCGGTGCTCGAGTCCTTGTAGACGATGTCCCCGGTTATGTAGACATAGTTCTCGGCGGCGATCGTGACTTGCCCGTGCATCGATCCCTGGACGAACACGTCACCGTTCTTGCAACCGTAGGCGGACGAGCTCACGGACTCGTTCGAGATCGGGTAGCCGATCGGGTTTCCATTGGACGCGCAACTGGGTCGGCCCGACTCCGAGTTGCTCCAATAGTTGGGATCTGAACTCACCGTCGGGACATTCTGCACGTAGACCATGTTGCGATCGGGGACGGTGATCGTCGCACCGCTGCCCGAGCGAAGGTTTGAGATGGAGCCACAAGCGGCCGGAGTCGACCCGCCCGATGCGGGGTCGCCCGTGATCCGGGTCTTCTTGGTCCACGGAGAGCGCACCGTCATCGTGCCGTCGCCGTTGAAGACGATCTTCGTCGGTCCCGTGTAGAGGCAACCGGGGTTCGGAACACCGGACGTCGAAAGGTCGGACCGGGTTTCGCGCTTCATTTGAGAGTTCGTCGACGGCATGCCGACCGTGTTCGCGTAAGCGAGACCGCCGGAGTTGAAGTTCGCGGTGCCGCAACCGCCAGGAATGTCGTACAAACGTCCGCCGCCCTGGTCCTGGCTGTTGGATGTCGTGACCGTGCCGTTGAACGTCGCCTCGCAAATGTAGAGCGTGTCGTTCGAGTGCAATGGCCCGTTGATGACGTCGTTCTTGCCGAACTGGATTCGTCCGCAACTCGACGACCGGCCCGCCCACTCGTACTTGACGCAACTCGACGACTCGCCGCTGATGTCCGGGTCCTGGATCTCGTAGTCGGTGAAGTACAGGAAGTCGATGAATCCGGTCTGACGCAAGTCGGCGACCACGCTTCGCGTCACGCCGTTCACGAGGCCCGTCGCCCTCACGCGGATGACGCCCGTATCGAGGTAGTCTTCCGTGTTGATCTCGTAGCGGTACTTGACGGTCCCGCCGCTGCCGGCCACAGTAGCCCACGTGCCGCTCGAGCCGATTCCGAAAGCCGGGTTCTCCTGGCTTCCCGTAGGAAGTGTGAGATCGCTCGAGCCCGAGAAATCTGCCGCCGGGTTTCCGTACTGCACATAGAAGCTGTCGTTCGAGAGTCGACTCTGATATTCCTCGACTCCCGCGTACGCGGCCGACAGGGCGCCGTTGGCGGCCTGGTCCTGTCGAGCCTTCATCGTTCCGCTGATCGATGCCGTGACGGCGACCGTCGCGAGGATCATCAACACGGCGCCGATCGCGATAACGATGATGAGTGCGAAGCCGCGTTCGGAGCGACCCAGGCGCGCTTTCAGGAGTGCAAGCATGGCTACTGTCCTGTCCGATTGATCCCGAGATTGGGAATTCCGACGACGCTTTGGAATGCAACGGGATTCCCCGTCGTCGCATCGTCGGACTTGAGCTTGAAGTAGATCTGGACCGCGGCGACGAGCGGCAATTGCGCGGAGGTGAGTCCCGTTCCCGGCATCGTCAGCGCGGCATTATTCGAATCGAAATAGGTGAAGAGCTGGGGATCGCTACCGCTCGGCGCAATGAGAGCGCCCGTCAGAATGCGCGTCGAAGCCGGCGTCGACTTGAACGCCCAGAACCCGCTCGATACTTCGTAAGAGTCGTAGCGCACTTCGATGAGCCTCCGCTGCGAGTCGATCGTGAACGCGAGTTTCGTGGGCTTCGGGTTCGACGGATCGATATCGATGTAGCTCGTCACCGTGAGCAGGTCGCTCTTGGCGACGACGAACGCGGGATCGTCGAGAGCCTGACCCGAAACCGGATTGCTGGCCGCGAAACGGATCGCCCGTGAAAGCTCGTTGAGACCCAGGGATGCGGCCTTCGTGCTCGTATTGACAGAGGTTCCGGTCGCAACCACTCGAGAGGTGCTCATGAACATTCCGGTGATCAGCGTCAGCACGATCGCGAGAATGACCATCGTCACCATGATCTCGACCAGGCCGATTCCGGCCTCGTCGTCGCGCAGCTTGCGCAGGGAATCCCGGTACCTGGTCACGGAGCGACCTGCCGGGGATCCAGCGTCACGATGTCATCCGAGGATGTCTCCACGGCCGCCGTGACGGGCGTAATAGACGAGACGGATATTTGCGTCGTCGTTCCGGTTGCCGACGTGGCCGCATAGAGCTTCCAGGACCCGAACGGCAATGCGATCTTGTTCACGGTCGTACCCTTCGAATACGTCCCGAAGTTGTAGACCGAGGTGGTCCCGCACCCCGGATCCGCGGTGCCGGCCGGGCCGCTCGATTGGCTGATGGCGACAAGGTACCGCTTGCTCGAACCCCACCAGCTCGGCATTGTCACATCGAGCACTCCCATGGGCACTTGCGCCGTCGGCGCCGTCCCTCCTGGAATCGCGGCGACGGCTGGAGGCCGGACTCCCGCGAGATAATTGACACCGGCCGTCGTCCCCGCGAGCCATTGCGCCGGGTCGACGGAATTGCAGAATTTGGATGGCGTCGCCGGGTCGTTGTACAGGCCAGCGAGAACTTCATACCCCGCGGGGAAGGGGAACATGGTGACCGTGTTGGGCGCGTTGGTCTGCACGCTGGTTCCGTAGGTGCTGACGAAGCTCGCATCCAAGTTGCCCGGAACGGTCACCGTTCCGGCGTAATTGGTTCCATAAGAGATCGGGAAGGACGCCCCGAGATCGAGAGTGGCCATCGCCGCGCTCGCGGAGCTCTTCGCAACGTTGACGAGAACTGAGGGCGCTGCGTTCTGGGTGATGTCGACGTAACCGGACTTGGACACGGTGACGTCGTAGTTGCCGGGGTCGACCATGAGCGCATACGTGCAGCCGAGGGAATCCGTCGGTGCCGGTTGAGCCGACAGGGAGTTCGCGCCGTTGGCCGGCGTAGCCGGTGTCACGGTCACGGTTGCGCCCGCAACCGGCTCACCCGAAGAGTCGCTCACCGAGATGAGGACTGTTCCAAGGTCTGGGTCGTTGATGCGCACTCCAGGGTCGATGAGAGTGTCGGCGTGAACTGTGGGCGTGCCCGAAGTCATACCGGTCCACGCGACGGTCACGTTCACGCGCTTGTAGCGGAGGATGCCTCCGCCGATGCCGCAGCGCTGGTCGACGTTCGGATCGGAGACCCACCGGGCCGTGCGCTTGATGGTGTAGGTGACGCCGTTGAGCGTTTCGGTCGTCGTCTTGTCCACCAGATTGAAGAGATTGTCGATCGAGCGCGTCAGGTCGATCTCCTGAGAAGCGAGATTCGCCGCTTGCTGGCGCGCCGTCGAATCCCGAGTGAGGTGAAGAGCCGCGATCATCGTGTAGCCGACGCCGGTCGCGATCATCGCGAAGACGAGCATTGCGACGATCACTTCGATCAGACTGAGCCCCGAATCGTCGGAGCGAACATCAAGTCGCCGGCGAAGTGATTTCACGGCCCTCCCCCTCCAGGATTCGTGATGGGTATTGCTGGTACTACGACACCGTCGGGTGGAGCGGTATCGGAGTTAACTGCTACTGATGGGATGCCACGCCAGGTGGCATCCCATCAGTTGGTTAGTGCAGGTTTACGGGCAAGCGCCTGACGCAACACCTTCACTGTCGGTCACGTGGAACTTGTTCGTCGTGTTCGACGTGGCGTCGATGCAGAACGCAGCACCCGGCGTTGCGGGCGCAGTGCCCTTGAACGCCATTGCACCGTTCAGGCCGTCGCCCTCGGTGTAGCCATAGGCTCCAAGGCTTGCCGTGGAGAGCGTAGGTGCAGTGGACGGGTTGTCCGTGAACCACGCGACGACCGCGATCTTCGCGTTCGCCAGGTCGGACTTCACGCTGCTGTCCGTCGCGCTGTTCTGAACGTTGATGTAGATCGGGATCGCGATGGCCGCGAGGATTCCGATGATGATAACGACGACCAGAAGCTCGATGAGGGTGAAGCCCTCTTCGCGCTTGAGGCCTTTGCGCCGATCGTTCAGCGCCTTGTTCATGCGAAGCAACATTTTATTTTTCCTGTCTTGTTGTAAGGAACATGGACAGGGCCCCCAATTGACCCCCCTCCATCATGCTGGCCCCGGTTACTGCCGCACGTAATCCCACAAAGGGGGTACATCCGTCATTTCCGCGCCCCCAAAAAGGGGTACAGAAGGGCCGTCTATTCAGTTGTGTGTTCGGGACCTATTTGTTCAAAAGCGTGAAGATGTTGAAGATCGGCAAGTACAGCGCCACAATCATTCCACCGACGACGACGCCGAGAAACGCGATCATGAGCGGCTCGATGCTCGCCGTCAGGGATTCCGTTGCGGAGAGCACTTCTTCGTCGTAGAAGTCGGCGATCTTCTCGAGCATTTGCTCGAGAGCACCAGCATCCTCGCCGACGGACACCATTTGCGTGACCATCGCCGGAAAGACTTTCGACTGGCTCAGCGGTTCGGCAACGGTCTTGCCCTGACGAACCGATTCGGCGACTTTGCGCAACTCTTCTTCCATGACCCAGTTGCCCGAGGTCTCACCGACAATGTTGAGCACCTGGAGGATTGGAACGCCGGCCGCCATCATGGCGGAGAAGTTTCGGCTGAAACGCGCGATTGCGATCTTCTTGAACAAATTCCCGAACACCGGGACCTTGAGCTTCAGAGGGTCGACGAACTTTCGCACTCTCTCCGTGTTCTTGTTGCGCCCCCACCAGACCGTGAAGATGATCGCGCCGACGATGGCGATCGGCAGGAACCACCACATCTGCTGGGACAACCAGACGAGGATCAACGTGGGAAGCGGCAACTCGCCACCGAAGCCCTCGAACATTTTCTTGAAGATCGGGACGATGAACACGAGCATCGCGATGACCGCGACGATGGCCATGATGAACACGATCACGGGATAGGTCATCGCCGACTTGATCGTGCCGCGCAGCTTGACTTCTCCTTCGAAGTTCTTGGCGACCGACAGCAGAGCGTTGTCGAGGAATCCGCCCGTCTCGCCCGCGCGGATGAGGCTGATCATGATGGGCGGGAACACACGGTCGTGGCGAGCAGCCGCATCCGACAGCGACGAACCGTTCTCCACCTCCCGGGTGATCGAGACCAGGATCTTCTTGAGCTCTTTGCTCTGCGTCTGCTCCGTGATGATCGTGAGCGTTCTCAAGAGGGAAAGGCCCGACGTGATCATGGTCGCCATCTGCCTGCTCATGACCGCGAGGTCCTTGAGCTTGACCTTTCCGCCGAGCGAGCCGATGTTGATCTCCATCTGGAGGCCTGTGCCGCCGGATGCCTCCTGGATCGACAGCGGCGAGATTCCCATGGTGCGCAAACGGTTCGCCACCGCGCCTTCGGTCATCGCATCGATGCGACCCTTGACGAGCTTGCCCTCGGTGTCCCGCCCCTTGTAGGCGAACGTCGCTGCCGTGGCCATGTCAGTGCCCCTTCCGGGTGAAGCCCTCGCCGAAGTCGGCGGCCGCAGCCGCCATTTGGTGAGCGATATCGCCGCCACCCGGATCCGCGCGGTGGATGAGACGCTTGAGCCCCTCGAGGTCGTGCGCCTTCTCGATCGCGGCGGCGTGAGTGATCTTGCCGCTGTCGACGAGCTCTGCAAGGTGCTGGTCCATCGTGAACATGCCCATTTCGCGGCCCGCTTGCAGCGCAGTCGGGATCTGATAGGTCTTGCCCTCACGAATGAGGTTTGCGATGGCCGGCGTAATGACCATGACCTCGGTAGCGACGACACGGCCCTTGCCGCTCGCGACCTTTACGAGCGTCTGGCACACGACGCCTTGAAGGGTAGCCGCGAGCTGGGCACGCACCTGGTCCTGCTGATGCGGCGGGAACACGTCGATGACGCGGTCGACCGTTTGCGCGGCATCCTGCGTGTGCAGCGTCGCGAAGACGAGGTGGCCGGTTTCCGCGGCCGTCAACGCGACCGAAATCGTCTCGAGGTCGCGAAGCTCGCCGATGAGAATGACGTCGGGGTCCTGCCGCAACACGTGCTTGAGCGCCGCGCTGAAGCTGTGCGTGTCGCTTCCGACCTCGCGCTGGTTGATGAGCGAGCGCTTGTTGCCGTGCATGAACTCGATCGGGTCCTCGACCGTCACGATGTGGTCCGTGCGAGTGCGGTTCACGAGGTCGATGAGCGCCGCGAGCGTCGTCGACTTACCCGAACCGGTGGGGCCCGTGACGAGCACGAGACCGCGAGCGAGCGTCGCGAATCGAGCCACGGTATCCGGAACCCCGAGCTGCTCGAGCGGCTTGATCTCCGTCGGGATGAGACGGAACGCCCCGCCGACCGCGTCGCGCTGCTGGTAGAAGTTCACGCGGAACCGCGCGTTCTCCGACACCGCGAACGCGAAGTCGAGCTCGAGTTCGCGCTCGAACGTCTCGCGCTGCGAGTGCGTCAGGATGCTGTGCAGCGCTGCCGTCACGCGGTCGCGGCCCCACACGTCGGCGCCCTCGACGGGAGTCAGCGAACCGTCGATGCGGAGCATGGGCGGTGCATTCGACGTCACGTGGAGGTCGGATGCGGTCAGGCGCACGACATCCTGCAGCGCGGCGATGAGATCGGGGTCGGCATCCGGGTGCGGCTGGAAGCCGGTCTCGACCCGGCCGAGCGGATCGATGTCTTCGAGAAGCGCTTCCATCACGGGCGGCGCCATGAGCGGAACGGAGGAAGCGGATGCCGCGTGACCGGCAGACGGCGGCGGAGCCGGCGGAAGCGGCTGAGACGACGGCGCCGGCGCTTGCGCTGCAGCTTGCGGTGCGACGATCGGGACCGGGGCCGGGACCGGGGCCGGGGCTGCCGCACTTGCGGGCGCGACGGGGACCACGGTGGGCGGCGCCATCGGCGGCAATGGCGCTGCGGGCGGCGGTGCCAGGGGTGGCGCTTCCTGCTGAGCCGGCGGAGCTGCGACCTGCGGAACCGGCAAACCCGGCGCGGTGGGCGGCGGCGCAGTCTGGTACGGCGTCGGTGCGGCAGGCGGAGCCACCGTCGGTGCGGGCGCGTTCGCCAGCGGGCCGGGCGGCGGACTCGGACGAAGGCCCGCCCCCTCCGCCATAACCGGAATCTCGTGTACTTGCTTGCTCATTAGGTTCCCCCTCAGGACCTAGCGACCTGCGATCAGGCCACCACTCGCAAAATCTCTTCGACCGATGTCAACCCCATTTGGGCTTTCATCCAACCGTCCTGCCGCAACGGAATCATGCCTTGCGACCTCGCCGTGCGGGCGATGTCCGCCGCCGACGCCCGGTCGACGGCAAGCCGCTCGATCTCCTCGGTGACCGTCATCACTTCGTGCACCGCGATGCGGCCCCGGTAGCCCGTACCGGAACAGGTCTGGCACCCCACGGGCTGAAACAGGGTCGGAATGGGCTGAGTCGGCTCAAAGCCGATGCGCAAGTTGACGAGATCGTTCGGGTTCGGCTGGTACGCCGTCTTGCACCGATCGCACAAGCGGCGTGCGAGCCTTTGCGCGACCACGCAATCGAGTGCGGATCCCACGAGGAACGGTTCGATCTCCATTTCGGTGAGTCGAGTGACAGCGCTAGGTGCGTCGTTCGTGTGCAGCGTCGACAAAACAAGGTGGCCGGTAAGCGCCGCCTCGATCGCGATTTGCGCGGTTTCGTGGTCGCGGATCTCACCGAGCAGCACGACATCCGGGTCGGAACGCAGGATGCTGCGCAAAGCGCTCGCGAACGTGAGGCCGGCTTTCGGGTTCACTTGCACTTGGTTGATTCCGGGCATCCGGTACTCGACGGGGTCCTCGACCGTGATGACGTTGATCTCCGGCTTCGCGACGGCGTGCAGCGTCGTGTAGAGCGTCGTCGACTTTCCCGAACCCGTCGGACCGGTGACGAGAATCATGCCGTAAGGCTTCGTGAATGACGCCCGGTATGAACCCATGTTCTCGTCGAGCATCGCGAGGTCGTTGAGCGACATCGTCGATTCGGCGTTGTCGAGAATACGCATGACGACTTTTTCACCCCACACGGTGGGAAGAGTCGCAACACGCAAGTCGATTTTGCGGCCGCCGTGGCTGACCGACATGCGGCCGTCTTGCGGCTTGCGGCGCT
>JAHBST010000026.1 GCA_019638975.1 Cryobacterium sp. | reverse complement strand
CCCCTGGAAGTCGAAGTCCGCGGGAAAGAATGCACCGCCGGCCCACTGCCCATCGGCATCCTGATGAGCAAGCAGTTGAGCTCCAAATCCTTCGGTAGCGACGCGTCTTCGAGTCTCACCCCACACACTTGCGGGCTCGAGGGCAAGGTCTCGCTCGACCTGCCACCGGAGGGCGGGGTCGGAGTCCAACATCCAATCGAGGGTGGAGAGTTTTGCCATGGCGAGAGGATATATTCCACCCCCGACCTACGCTACTGGCGCGAGCCAGCCGAGCGGGGCCACACACCGGATGTTCCGCGGCGGTGGCTGCCCACCGGATGCGCGTCGACCATCCCGATCGCCTCCATGAGCGCGTACATCGTCGTCGGGCCGACGAACGTGAAACCGTGCTTCTTGAGCGCTTTCGACAGGGCGACCGACTCGGGCGACCGCGTGATGAGCGGTTCGCCCGGCCCGGGCGCCGGCGTCGAATCGGGAAGGAACGACCACACGAAGTCGACGAGTCCGCCCTCGGTGCGCAGCGCGACCACAGCGTTCGCGTTGGTGATCGTGGCCAGGATTTTCGCCCGATTTCGAACGATTCCGGCATCGCCGAGGAGGCGTTCGACGTCGGAATCGGTGTACGCGGCGACGGCGTCAGGGTCGAATCCGGCGAACGCGTCGCGGAATGCCGGGCGCTTGCGCAGAATCGTCGCCCAGGACAGCCCGGACTGGAACGCCTCCAGGCTGATGCGCTCGAAGAGCCCGCGCTCGTCGCGCACCGGCATCCCCCACTCGGTGTCGTAGTAGTCCCGAAGCAATGAGTCTGATGCCGCCCACAGCGGTCTCGCGAGCCCATCCTCCCCCACGACGAGACCCGTCACGCCGCGGCCTCAAGCGCAAGCAGCGTGCGTTTGGCGTCGAGACCGCCGAGATACCCGCCGAGGGTTCCATCGGACCGCAGAACTCGATGACACGGAACGAGGATGGGCAGCGGGTTCGTCGCGCACGCCGAGCCGACCGCGCGCGTTGCCCGCGGGCTTCCCGTCGCATCGGCGACTTGAGCATAGGTTTCCGTGCGGCCGAACCCAATTCCGCGCAAGTGGTCGAGCACCTCGCGCCGGAAACCATTCGACAGGATCAGGTCGAGATCAAGGTCGAACTCCGAGCGCGAACCCGTGAAATACTCATCCAGCTCCCGCACCGCCGCATCCAGCCGCCGACCAAGACCGAGGTTCGACGCCATTTTCAGGATTCGGGCGCCCAGTTTCGTCGCGAGTGACTCCAGAACGGCATCGTGTCCTTCACGGGCGAAGGCAACGCGAACAATTCCCCGCTCGGTCGACGCGAGCAGAAGGCTGCCGACCGGCGAGTCAAGGGTGCGATACGCCGCGTCGAGCGCGCCCGATTCCGTCGCGGCCCGTTCGAGAGCTGAGTGAAGCCGTGAAAGCTCGCGCGAATCGACGTATTCGAGTTCGTCGAGTGCTGTAATCATGGTGCAGTCCTTTCGAGAGTGGGCACGAAGAGCTTTCGAAGTGAGGCGACGCCGTCGGCGGATGCGCGCCGCACGGATTCAGCCGAACCGCCGATGAGTTCTGCCGTCGCCGCATGCGGCAGACCTCCGAGATAGTGGTAGGCAATCGCAAGCCTCTGACGTTCGGGCAAGGCAGCGACGGCCGCCCAGAGATCACTGTCGCCGGAATCCGGATTTCCGAGAACGCTCGACCGATCGGGCACTTCCGCAAGCGGCACCGCCGATCTGCCTCGCGCGCGCAAGACGTCGATCGATTTGCGGTGCGCGATCGTCACGAGCCACGCGCCCACGTCGGAATCCCGTGCAAGTCTGGGATACGCGAGCATCGCGGCAAGAAAGGTCTCCGACCACGCGTCATCGGCATCCATGGGTCCGACGACCGCGCGGCACACCCGGAACACTCGAGCACCGTGCTCCTCGACGACCGACTCGAAAGGTCTCATACTCTGCTAACGCGCGAGGCAGCCAAAACGTGAGGTCAATGGCGTGAATTCGGCGAGCATCGAGATCGCGTCACAGCTCGGGGACCGGATTCCGCGCGGGAATGACTTGCGGATGCGTCGAAGCCATATGCTCGATCACGCGCACGACCTGACTGCTGTAGCCGTATTCGTTGTCGTACCAGACGTAGAGCACGAGGTTCGTACCCGAGCTGATCGTCGCAAGCCCGTCCACGATTCCGGCCCGATGGGAACCGACGAAGTCGGAGGAAACCACTTCGGGAGAGTCGATGAAGTCGATTTGCTGTTGCAATGCCGAATCAAGCGAGAGCCCGCGCAAGTATGCGTTCACGTCGGCAACCGGAGCCTCGCGTTCGAGGTTGAGGTTCAGAATCGCCATGGAGACGTTGGGTGTCGGAACGCGGATCGCATTGCCCGTGAGTTTTCCGGCGAGTTCGGGAATAGCTTTCGCGACGGCACTCGCAGCGCCCGTTTCGGTGATCACCATGTTCATGGGCGCGGACCGGCCCCGACGATTGCCCTTGTGGAAGTTGTCCGTGAGGTTCTGGTCGTTCGTGTACGAGTGAACCGTCTCGACGTGACCGTGGGCGATCCCGTATTTGTCCTGAATCGCTTTGAGCACGGGAACGATCGCGTTCGTCGTGCAGGATGCCGCGGACACGATCGTGTCGGCTGTGGAGACGGTTTCGTGGTTGATACCGTGCACGATGTTCTTGATGTCGCCCTTGCCGGGCGCGGTGAGCAGTACGCGTGCAACGCCCTCGCTCTTCAAATGCTGGCCGAGGCCCTCGCGATCGCGCCAGCGTCCGGTGTTGTCGACGACGATCGCATCGTGGATGCCGTATTGGGCGTAATCGACCGTCGACGGGTCGTCCGAATAAATGACCTGGATGAGAGTCCCGTTCGCGAGAATCGTGTTGTTCTCGTGATCCACCGTAATCGTGCCGTCGAAGGGCCCGTGGATGGAGTCCCGGCGCAACAGGCTCGCACGCTTCGTCAGATCGTCCTCGGATCCCTTACGGACGACGATCGCCCGAAGACGGAGTCCTTCTCCGTTGCCGGCGTGTGCGATGAGAATGCGGGCAAGTAAGCGCCCGATCCGTCCGAATCCGTAGAGGACGACATCCGTGCCGGGACCCTCCGCGGATTCCCGCCCCAAGGCGGTCGAGAGCTCGTCGCGCAGAAAGGTTTCGAGGTCCCGATCGTCTCCGCGAAACCGAACCACGAGCTTGGCGAGGTCGATGGATGCGGAGGCCGGGGCGAGGTCGACGAGCGCTTTCAGCAGCGGGAAGGTCTCCTCGATCGGAAGTTCCGACTCGTTGACTTTTCGGGCGAATCGATGCGCCTTCAGGATGTCGACGGGCGACTGATTGATGAGGCGCCGCCCGTAGATCGACGTGACGACGCCGTGCTCGCGATAGAGCCGCCCGATCAGCGGAATCATCGATTCGGCGAGAGCCTGCCGCTCATTCCAGCGTTTGTGTTCCGTTGTGAGGGTTTGAGTCACGCCTTGATCCTATCGAGCCGAAATGCACAGCGAATCTAGACGAACCGGATGCTGTGCTGCAGTCGACTCCGAACGTCGAAAACGTCCTCGATGCTGAGCCGTTGACCTCCGTCGAGTCCGTCTCGCAAAACCGTCGGGAGGAAGGAGAGTCGCACGGCGGCCGCATCCCGCTTCCTGCCCACATAGGAAATCGGTTCTGCCAGCGCCTCGTCCGGTACGACGATCAGCATCCCTGTGATGCGAACTCTCGATGATCGACCGAGTGACTTCGCGAGTCGGACGAGGAGCTTCACCGGTTGCTCCCCGGCGGGAATTCCCTCGCCGACGAGTTCGCCTCTGACGACGCGAACGGCACCGCCCCAGTCTTCGGACAGGACGGCGAACAATCCCGCCGGACCGAGGATCACGTGATCGAGTTTTCCGTGATCGGTCGCAACATCGCTCCACATCGTGTACCCGATTCCGAGCCCGGAAACGGCTCGCGCGGTCGCTTCCTCGGCGAGAGCGTCGGCGAGCAAGTGCCGTATTTCGCGGGGCGCGGATCTCACGAGTGCCGCGTCGTACGGGTCGGCAAGATCGGTTCCCCGGCCTGCCCACTCGCGCACGAGCACGAGGTAGCGCTCTCGCGCGAAGCCGCCGGGGTGACCGTAGGTTCTCGCGCGAACCGTCGACCTGGCGGCCCGTTGCGGCTTCGCCGCCTCCTCCGAGAGGTCAGCGCCGTTCTTCTCCCGATCGCCGGTGCGGTGTTGGCCCGAATCCCAACGGCGCCGGTCATCCGCGTCTCCGATGCGCGCCCATGCTTCCTGCACGGCGTGGAATCGAGCGGGGTCTCCGCCGGTATCAGGATGGGTCTGCCGCAGGAGACGTCGATATGCGCGCCGCAATTCCGCGTGCGACGCTTGTGCCGCGACGCCGAGGACCTCATAGGGAGTTGGCGCAGCCGGACTGTCTGGCATTCGGGATGGCGTCTTTCGGTTCGGTAAAAAAGTCTCCCTCTCAGGCTACGACGAACGAGCCGAGTCTCCCATTCACTCCGTCAGTACGGACAACACGTTTCCCGCCGGATCGGTGAACCACGCGATGTCCGGTCCGAAGCCCGCGGCCTTACCTCGCGCGATCCCCTTCGAATCGGTTCGGAGGTTCGGGTCATCGTAGATTGCGGTCTTTACGCCCGCGGCATTCAGGTCGTCGACCGCCTCATCGATGTCGTCGACGACGAAATTGAGGATCGTGTAGCTTGCCGGCACATGATCGCGCTTCGGATAAACGAAGATGTGCTGACCCCCGGGGAGTGTCAACTCGAGGTTTCCCATGTTTCCCTCTGCTACGACGAGTCCAAGGATCCGGCCGTAGAATTCCTTCGCCGCAGCGAGGTCGTCGACGCTGAACCCGCTGAACGCATGCTTGATGTCGAGCATTTCCGCTCCTCCTCGATGTGCTTGTGCCACAACCTTGTCACTCTCGCTTCTCCCTCGCCAGGGGTGCCGCCCGGCAATTACCCGGAGGCGAGCTTTTCGACCGTACGCAGGTTTCTCGTGGTGAGCGAAGTTGCGAACGGTTTCTTCGCAACGACCTTCGCGAAGGGGCTATCGAGGCTCGACCCCTTCGGCACACTCCAATAAACGACTCCCGGTCCCCGGGCGACGACGTCCATGCCGAGCGGAAGCCCTGCGCTTGCTTTCAAAAGCTCATCCAGCGAGTCAGGATCCGAACTGAAGATGACATACGGATGCTGCTCTCCATCGTTTCGCTCAAAAGGGTATTCCGCCGCGATACCACGCACGCGTTCCTGCGTTTCGAGCACAAGCTTCGCCTCATAGTGAAATTTGCGCGTCAACGCCGACTCGATTCTGCTGCGCAACACCGCCTTATCCGTGTATGCGGAATCGAAAAGCACGTTTCCGCTCGCAAGGACTGCACGCACCCCGGTGAATCCTTCGTTCTCGAACAGTTCCACGAGTTGCGTGTTCTTCAGCGTGGCGCCCCCGACGTTGATCCCCCGCAAGAGTGCGACAAACCGGTTCACGGAATTGCGATCCGACTAGTTCTGAAACACCAGCACGAGTTGCTGAGGTTGCGTGACGCCGTCCCAGGATCCGTTGAGCATGCCCTCCGCTCGCACAGCATCGGTGTGCGCTGCGGGCCGAACAGGAACGGAACCATCGAGCACCCGCTGAATGACGAGACCCACTTCGGGAGTCTCCACGACGGTCGTCCTCCCGTCCCGGCGAACGGCAATATCGAGCACCGCGGGAAGTGATACCGGCAACGTGCTGGCACCCGATCCTGTCACGAGCGCGCTCGGCTTCCGCTCGACGCGTTCGCCGTCGACGTCGACGAAAAGCGAAGCCTGATGACCCCCGGACAATGCCGCGGATGCTGTCGTCAGAATATAGACCGGGTCCCGTGCTCCGTCGTACACCCAGCGCTTGCCGAGAACGGAGTGCTGCATGGTTCCGACAAGGGACTCTTCCGCGCCCTCGAGCGGAGCGTCGCGGTAGGTCAGGGGAATCTGGAGGGTCGGTCCACTTCCGGCTCGAACGAGCAACGTCTCGACTCCCACTTCCCCTTCGGGGTCATCGAATCGAAAGGCCGCAATGCTCTCAAGCGCGACGTCTGCATCCCCGACGAACCAAGGCTGTGCGGGAGCCCAACCGTCGAGGAGTTCCGTTTTGGAAGGGGTGAGTTCAGCCCGATGAAGTAGTGCCATGGACCCAGCGTAGCGAGACGGTTCGAGAAGCGTTCAGCTCTTGCGTGGCCCGAACAGCATCCGCGCGAGAGTGAGCATCATGACGAGAAAGCCCCCGATGAAGGCCAGCCAGGACCACGACCAGCCGATCGTGAAACTCAGGACGAGGAACACGACGAAGGACGTGACCCAAATCACCATCGTGTAGATCCCGAATCGGGCTGCCGTCTCGGGCTCTTCCTCAAAACGGTTCCCGGGATATCCGGCTCCGGGATGTTGTGCCCGCTTCACCCACGCCTTGTGGCGATTCGTCTGGGTTGCGCCGAGGAACGCGAACAGGATGATCGCTGCAATAACGCCGATCGACGCGAACACGATCGCCCATACCGGTAGCGCGCCGAGCGCGACAAGGCCCCCGAATCCTGCCCCGATCACGAAGAGGAATGTCGCGAGCCAATAGCCGGCCGCGCGTTTCGCGGGCACGGGGTGGTTGGTGGTCGTCTCCTGAGTCAATGAATCGCCGACGATCCATGCCGCGCCGGACGCGGCGAGACCCACGAGCGTGAGGACGACGCCGATCGGCAACGGCAACGCGCCGAGCACGGAGAACGCGGCGACTTTGAGCGCGCCGACGACCACTGCCGAAGCGATCACGATCCTTACGACGAAGGCAGGCTTGGGTCGAACTCTGTGGCGGGCAGCTTCCGCGCTCATTGCCGACCAGCCTTTGCCGAGCGGCGCGCTCGTTCGACCGTCGACCGAAGAGTCGAGGAACTCCTGAACGTCACCCAATTCTTCGATTGCGGTGCGCGCGGCCTCGTTTGCCGGAGTTCCGGATGCCTCGAGCTCGGCCACTCGAGCGAGAAGATTCGCGCGCACCTCTTCCTTCAGGTCCTGCACTTCGGGCGTCAGAGCTATACCGGCGAAGGCGTCGTCGAGCAGCCGATGAATGTCGTTGCCGGCGGCGGGAGTGTTGTCAGGCATTGTTTCGTCCGTTCCTGGTTCTACTGGAGTTTTTGAGAGTCTTTGCCGGCGAATCGAGAGGGGTTTCCGTCTTCAGGAGCTGATCGATGATGCGACGAGTAGCCACCCACGCTGCGACGTTGCCCTGATAGACAGCGCGGCCGGCATCCGTGATGCGGTAATACTTGCGTCGACCGCCCTGGGTTTCATCCCCCCAGTACGACTCGACGAGACCGTCGCGCTCGAGGCGCCGGTACGTCGCGTACAGCGTCGCTTCCTTGATCTCGTGGTCTCCCCCGGTTGCGGTACGGATTGCCTTGTAGATCTCGAATCCGTAGCTGTCTCCGCCCCGAAGGACTCCCAGAACGATGGTGTCCGTGTGGCCGCGCAAGAGGTCGGCGGCGAAAGCATCGCCGTCTTCGCTCACGTTCGCGCTCGTGCTGTTGGGATTCATCACAACTGGTACTGTATCACACACAGTACTTAATGCAAGACACTAATGTGGAGCTTGCCGTGAGGATCTAGCGCAGTGGATTGGTCGCTTTCCCGTCGAGCCACAGCATGTCTGTCTCATCTCTGTGCACGCCATCCGAACCGACATGCCTGGAACTGATGTGCGGGCCGTTCTTGATGACGTGGACAAGCGCCATGCCGTGGCCTCGACCAAGGTCAAAGTCAGTTTTCAGCCAATCGAGAATCTGTCCGGCTTTCACGCCAGGATCGCCGAAACCCTTGGAATTCGCGATGTCCAGGAGTTCTCGCGGCGTGAGGCCGGTTTTCTCCTCGATGGTGTCGAGAAATGCCTGAAAGGACATGAGAACTCCTTAGCCCGCGAGAACGTCGTCGATTTGACCGAGGGCCTCGCGCATTCCCTCTTCCATGCCCATCGCGAGCATTTCGTCGAGTTGCTCGATGCTTTCGAACCGTGTCGTGATGCTCATGCGAGTTCCACCGGCGGCCGATTCGAGTGCAGCCGTCATTTTCGTGATCCCATGTTCTCCCGTGGGGTTGCCTTCGTCATCCGCGAATCCATCATCGAGACTGAGAGATTTGGGCGCGGAGATCGCGGTGAACTCGAACCAACCGTGCATTTTCGTGCCGTCAGGTCCCGTCATGAAGTACTTGGATCGACCACCGACGACGAAATTGTGTTCGTGAAATGTCGCCGGCCACCGGGGTGGCCCCCACCACTTCTCGAGTTGACGCGGGTCTTCCCACACCCGCCAGACGCGATCTGGTTCTGCCTCGAATTCGCTCACGATGGTCATCGTGAGCGCAGAGGGATCCTTGATGGTGTTGATCACGGGCATATCAAAACTCCTTTAGGTCCAGAATGCGAGATACGACGCCAATCTTGTACAACCATTTGGTTGTATATTACCGCACGATATCGGGACCCGCAATGCTACGGTGTTCAGAATTCTCCGCAGCCAAAGGAGCTACGTGCCACTCAAAATTTCCTTCCTCCCGACTTTCGGCGCCTGCCTTTCACTCATCGTTGCGTTGGCCCTCTCCGGATGCACGCACAGCGGCCCGTCGGTCAGCGGCGAACCAACACAAGCGGCCTCGAACCCATTAGGAACCGCGAGCAGCACCCCGCCCCCCTCGGAGCTGCCGGATGCGTCGTGCGATTGGGAGAGCCCGCGTCTGCCTTCCGGGTCCGATATCACCCCGAACGGAATGGGGGAAGATCTCGCCGCGACCATCATCGGGTCCTGGCAGCACACCCATATCGACGACGGCGGCGGATATGAACCCGTGAAGCCGACGACGGACATCCGCTACGTCTTCCCGTCCACGACCACGATGATCTATTGCCAGGATGTCGCGGGCGCGACGTCGAAAGCGGATCGCACCGCGAACATTCAGCTGGAGGGCACGGAGATCGTCCTGCCCTCCCCCGCGACCGGGTACGACGTCCTTGCGTGGACCCACGACATCATGGTGTGGAAGAACCTGCGCGACGGATCGCTCTACATACTCAAGCGCAGATAACGGCTCAACTCGCCGATTGCGACTCGCGTTGCGGCAGCTTCCAGTTCGGACGCACGTAGTGGCAGGTGTATCCGCTCGGGTACTTCTGCAAGTAGTCCTGATGCTCTTCCTCGGCCTCCCAGAACGGGCCCGCCGCGGCGACCTCGGTGACGACCTTGCCAGGCCACAAGCCTGACGCGTCGACATCCGCGATCGTCTCGAGCGCGACGCGCTTCTGCTCGTCGCTCGTATAGAAGATCGCCGAGCGATAGCTCTCGCCGATGTCGTTTCCCTGACGATTCTTCGTCGACGGGTCGTGGATCTGGAAAAAGAACTCGAGGATGTCGCGATAGGAGATGACCTCGGGGTCGAACACGATCTCCACCGACTCGGCGTGGTGACCGTGGTTTCGGTACGTGGCGTTCGGAGTGTCGCCGCCGGAATATCCGACGCGCGTGGAGATCACACCTGGGCGCTTTCTGAGAAGCTCTTGCGCTCCCCAAAAGCATCCGCCAGCGAGAATCGCGGTTTCGGTTGATTGCGACATGAGATTTTCCTCCGTGCTTCTGGATGACACTGGACCCAACCCGACCGCTGCCGCGATTGTTCCCGCGCGAACGATGGCCGTTCGGCTAGTTTCCGACGAGAGCGGCTCGATGCGCTTCGTACTTCCTCTTTCCAATGAACCGCCACAGGAGGCGAACGGGCGCTGGAAGATTTTTGTGCAGCCATTCTGTGCCGCCATCGGGCTGCGCGGCGATGATCGCTCCGAGGCTGTTCCAGGTTTGTCCCTTGGGTGTTGCCGCACGACCGTGCGCCGCAAACCACTCGACTTCGGGCTCGGTCAGCGTTGTCTCCATGACGGGCACGATATTCGTTTCCTCATCGCCAAGATGCACGGCGAGCGCCGCATTCACGCCGTCGAGAGCGGCGAGAACCGGTGCCGCATCCGAAATCGCCGCCGTTGAGCGCCAGTGTGCGACAGCCGGATCGAGCTCGTTCAAATGCGTCAACATTTGAGCGTGTTGCTCCTTCATGCGCTCGACGTGTACCGAACACGACGGGGCGCGCTCCGCAAGCGTGCTCCACAACCGCAAATCTTCGCCCTCGTGGTGCGCGTGAAGCGAGACGGAGAGCAGACCCAGATTCTCGGCGACGACGCGGGCGTGGGCGACATCGCCGGCTTTCACGCCCCTGACCAGGGCAGGGCCTTCGGCAAATCCCGCGCGATACATCCGGTGTATTTCCGCCATCCCACTCGCGTCGCACGTCTTCACGACTCCCGATGGCGGTTGGTCGCCACTGGACGGCAGTGCGGTTGCGGGCATGGTGGGGACTCCTTTTGACCGTGATCCGGACGGTGGTGAATCCAAAGTACGTCCGCTCAGGCTCGGCGGCAAGATTTTCGATGAAGGGATTGCGTCACGATCCCGATTCGCTACAACGCCGTGCATCCTGGTCAAAAGTGGGCGATCATCGTCGCGCCTACTCGATAATCTTCCAGAACGAATCCTTGCGCGTGATCTTGCCGTCGGCGTCGAATTCGAGCAAGTCAACTCCGCGCACGTCGATGTTCTGACCCGAGGTCGACGTGCCCGTCAGCGTCCACTCGGACACGCCGAAGCCTTCGCCACACACCCAGTGCTGGTCGTCCCCGTAATGGACGTCCGGGATTCCCTCGAAACGCTTTGCAAGCCCAGACCTCACTTCATCTTTCCCGGAAAACAGGGTGCCGCGACGCGTTGCACCCCGCGGCATGTAGAAGACGCAATCCTCTGCGAAAAAGCTCATAATGGCATCCAGATCGTGGTCATTGAAGGCCGCAAGGAAGCCTGCCAGCAATTCGCGCGTCACTCGACTCTTCATGGGCATCAAGCATGCTCTCTCCGCGATGCCGACGCCAGAGTTGGCCGTCGCGGAAAGCGGATCCGCAACCTGCCACACAGGAGAACGCCGGCGCCATCCGGTGAAGGCGCCCTCGGGTCTCACGCCGTGCGCTCTCGGGGTCGACGACATGACAACTGTCGGGCTGACAGGATTTGAACCTGCGACCCCGTGACCCCCAGTCACGTGCGCTACCAAACTGCGCCACAGCCCGTGGCAATTACCTCGGATAGCCTATCGCGCCGCACGGCCTGACTGAGTCCTCCACGAGGAGCATGATGGAGGGGAACGGAAAGTGAGGAAAATTATGACGGAAAGCACGGTCGCCACGGCGCTTGAGGCCGAACACCGGGACATCGATGGTGGCATCGAAGAGTATTCGGAAGGACTCGCCCACGGCGACACCGAGCCCGCTCCGCTACTGCGTGCCATGCGGGGCCTGCGACGACACATCTATCTCGAAGAAGAGATTCTGTTCCCGCCGCTCAAAACCACGCTCCCAATGCCGATCTTGGTCATGCTTCGTGAACACGGCGACCTCTGGGACGCCATGGATGCTCTGGATGCTCTGCTCGACTCGCACGCCGACAACGGCTCCCTGCTGAGCGCGTGCCGTGAACTACTCACCAAGCTCGATAGCCACAACTCCAAGGAAGAACCCGTCATTTACTCGCACGCGGATGTCGCGCTCGACGCGTTTGCATCCGCGACGCTTCAGGAATTCCTTGACAAAGGAGCTTTGCCGGCGGGGTGGCGGTGCGAGAAGGCCACTCCAGTCATTGTCTAGCTGATTCGAGGAAGAACTTTCTCGCCCGGCGGCCGAGACGGCCACCGGCGCGTTCGAGGCGACGGCCAGAAATGGCCCTCGCTCGCAAGCTAACGCTTGCGTCTTTCTCGCCCGGCGGCCGAGACGGCCACCGGCGCGTTCGAGGCGACGGCCAGAAATGGCCCTCGCTCGCAAGCTAACGCTTGCGTCTTTCTCGAACGCGCATATTGACATTGATGGGGCTACCCTCGAAACCGTAAACCTCCCGCAATCGGCGCGTGATGAACCGGCGGTATTGAGGGTCCAGGAATCCGGTTGTGAACAATACGAACGTCGGCGGGCGAGTCGAGGCTTGCGTTCCGAACAGAATGCGCGGTTGTTTTCCACCGCGCACCGGGTGCGGGTGCTCCGATGTGAGTTCGGCAAGCAATGCGTTGAACTTGCCCGTCGGAATGCGCGTATCCCACGACTGCAGGGCCAGTTCGAGCGCCGGCACGAGCTTCTCGAGGTGCCGACCGGTCTTCGCCGAAATGTTCACGCGCGGCGCCCACGAGACGTGACCGAGATCCTGCTCGATCTCTCGTTCGAGGTAGCGACGGCGCTCGTCGTCCAACAGATCCCACTTGTTGAACGCAAGAACGAGCGCGCGCCCGCTCTCAAGCACCAACTCGATGATGCGCACATCCTGTTCGCTGATCGGCTCCGTCACGTCGATGAGCACGACCGCGACCTCCGCCTTCTCGAGCGCGGCACTCGTCCGTAGCGACGCGTAGAAATCCGCCCCCTGGGCGAGATTCATGCGACGACGGATGCCCGCGGTGTCGACGAACGTCCACACCTTGCCGGAGATCTCGATTTGCTCATCCACGGGGTCCCGAGTCGTGCCCGCGAGATCATGAACGACGACGCGCTCCTCCCCCGCAGCGCGATTCAAGAGCGACGACTTCCCGACGTTCGGGCGGCCGAGAAGCGCGACGCGGCGCGGGCCGCCCACTTGCTCTTTCGCCACCGCGGAAACCTCCGGCAGCACAGTGAGCACGTGATCGAGCAAATCCGCGACTCCCCGACCATGCACGGCCGAAACAGCCCACGGCTGGCCGAGCCCGAGGCTCCACAGGCTCGCGGCCTCAGGCTCCTGGCGGATGTCGTCCACCTTGTTCGCCACGAGAATGACGGGCTTTTTCGTTGCACGAAGCATTTTGACGACATGCTCGTCGGTGGCTGTCGGCCCGACCAGAGCATCCACGACGAACAGCACGGCGTCGGCGAGGTCGATCGCGACTTCCGCTTGCGCGGCGACGGCGGCGTGGATGCCCTTGGCATCCGGTTCCCACCCGCCGGTGTCGACGAGAGTGAAATGCCGCTCGTTCCACTCCGCTTTGTAATTCACTCGGTCACGGGTGACTCCGGGCGTGTCCTGCACGACGGCTTCGCGACGGCCGAGGATGCGGTTGACGAGCGCGGACTTGCCCACGTTCGGCCGCCCCACGATGGCCAGCACTGGCAGTGCAGGAAGGTAGATGATCGCGTCGGGGTCGTCGGTCGCCGAGTCGAGGATTCCGAGATCCTCATCGTCGAGCTCGTACTCCTCGAGCCCTGCGCGGAGCGCTCGCGCGCGCTGTGCGGCGGTTTCTTCGTCCATTGCGGCCAGGCGGTCGGCGAGCTCCGGATTCAGCTCGGGAAAATCGTCGTCATCATCTGGCACCCGTCAATCCTACGGGCTTGCCGACTTTCATCATTCAGGAGGTGGTGGGGCTACTGTGGTTTGCCAGTCACATCCGTCACACCACCTCCTGAATGATGAAAGTCAGGGACGAATCAGGGCTATCAGAGCGGCGACCGTCTCGTCGAAGTTCAGGTCCGTAGAGTCGAGCGTCGCGACCCCCTCCGCGGCCGTCATGAAGTCGACAACTTGCAAGTCCTTCGCGTCACGAGCAGCAAGCTCCTCGCCGACCAACTCCGCGGATGTCGACTTCAATTCGGCGGCACGTCGGGCTCTCCGCGCTTCAGCCGTCGCCGCGAGCAGCACTCTCACGTGAGCATCCGGCGCCACGACGGTCGTGATATCTCTGCCCTCCGTGATGATGCCGCTCGTCGTTCCGCGAGCGATCTGCTCGCGGAACAGGCCCGTCAAGTGCTCGCGTACGCGCGGAATCCGGGCGACCGAACTCACGATCGCCGACACGGCCGGATCCCGAATGGCATCCGTGACATCGTCACCGCCCAGCCGCACGAAATAGTCGGATGGATCGAGTCCGATTTCGAGGTCGAAATTGTCGAGAAGTCCGATCACGGCATCCAGGTTGTCGGGGTCAACACCGCGCCGCGCCGCAAACAGGGCGAGCGCCCGGTAGGCCGCCCCCGTGTCTTGATAGTCGAATCCGAGCTCACGGGCAGCTGCTCGGCTGACGCTCGATTTGCCACTCCCCGCCGGGCCGTCCACGGCAACCGACATGCGCGCTCGCGAAAGGGGCGACGCCATCGGTTCGACGGCGTCCTTGCTCGACGCGGGGCTCATTTCCATGCCTCAGCGATACGCCAGCCGCGCGACTCCAACTCGGACACAAGCCTCGCTTCGAACTCCGGCAACACGGAAATCTCGGCGAGCCCCACGAGCGTTCCCGGCGAGTGTTCGAGTCGCAAATCCTCGAGGTTGACCTCCGCATCGCCGATCTCGGCGAGGAGTCGCGCGAGTTCACCGGGCTTGTCGTCCACCATGACGACGAGTTGGCTGAATCGGCGATCCTGGCCATGCTTGCCCGGAAGTCTCGCGACGCCCGCCGTGCCCGCCGAAAGCGATTCGGCGATGGCCTTCTTCGCGCCCGGCGCCGTCGGATGCTCGAGCGTGGCGATGAAACCGTCAAGATCGTCCCTCAAAGCGCGAAGAATTCCGACAACCGGCGCACTGTTGGCCGCGAGAATCTGAATCCAAAGGTGCGGATCGCTCGCGGCGATGCGCGTCGTGTCTCGCAAGCCCTGCCCCGTCAACGTCAGCGCTCGCTCCGTGCCGTTCGATAATTGCTTCGCCAGCAGCGACGCCATGACCTGGGGTACGTGTGAGACAAGCGCGACGCTCTCATCATGCTCCTCCGCCGTCATCAGAACGGGGACAGCATCGAGGTCGAGAATGAGATCTTCAATGAGACCCACCATTTCGGTGCTCTCGCCGTTGCCCGTCGCGATGACCCATGGGCGCCCGACGAACAAGTCCGCTCGCGCCGAGATCGCTCCTCCCCTCTCGCGCCCGGCGAGCGGATGCGAGCCCACATATCGCGTCGTGTCGACGCCCGCTGCCCGCAATTCTGCGAGCGGGAGCGCTTTCACGCTCGCGACATCCGTGACGATCGCGCGCGGAAAAGCAGCAAGCTCCTGGGCGACGACCGCGGCGGTCTGATCCGGCGGGACGGCGACGATGATCAGGTGCGGCTCATCGGAGGGCGTCGCCGCGCGACCGGCTCCGTAGTCGATTGCGAGGGCCAGCGCCCCCGGTGAAACGTCGTGCATGATCGTGTCGACACCTTGCGAGCGCAACGCCAGTCCGATGCTCGCCCCCAACAGGCCAGCGCCGACGATCCGCACGCGACCGCGAATGCGACTACCGTCCACGATGAGAACCTTTCCCGTTGGGATCGTCCGGCCGAGCAACAGGATCCGCCGCCACACCATCCGCCGCTTCCCGCGCGATCGCCAGCAATTGGCCGAGTTCCACTTTAGTGAGGTCGCGAAGCTCGCCGGGCGCGAGGTTGCCGAGGTGCAGCGGACCGAACTGCCGACGTACGAGGTCGATGACCGGGTGGCCCACTTCTTCGAGCATCCGCCGGACGATGCGATTGCGGCCGGAGTGCAGAGTCACTTCGATGATGGTCTCGCGAGCTCCCGCCTCGCCGACGATTCGCGCCGAGTCGACAGCAATCGGCCCATCGTCCAATTCGACGCCCGCGCGCAGTTTCGCCACGGTCTGCGGGGTGATGCGCCCCCTGGTTTTCGCCACGTAGGTTTTCATCACGCCGAATGACGGATGCGCGAGGATGTGCGCGAGCTCCCCATCGTTGGTGAGGAGCAACAGCCCGGATGTCTGCGCGTCGAGGCGCCCCACGTTGAACAGCCGCTCCTCGAATTTTGCTACGAATCGGGACAAATCCGACCGTCCGCGCTCGTCGCTCAGGGAACTCACGACCCCTACCGGCTTGTTCAACATGAGGTATCGGCGCGTCGTGTCGAGTTGAATGGGCGTGCCATCCACGCTCACTGCGTCGGTTTCCGAAACCCTGCGACCGAGCTCGGTTATGACGACGCCGTTGACCGTCACGCGGCCAGCGGCGATCAAATTCTCAGATACGCGCCGCGACGCGACGCCGGCGGCGGCCATGAGCTTTTGCAGCCGAACGCCCTCGGACACGGGATCCTGATCGTGCTCAGGCGACTCCATCAAAGCCCTCGGAGCCATCGTCGAGGAGCGGTGAGATATGCGGCAGCTCGTCCAGGGAATTGATGCCGAGCTGGCCCAGAAGCATATCCGTCGTTTCGTAGTGGATCGCGCCGGTTTCGCTGTCTGTGTACGCTTCGGTCACGAGACCGCGGCCCACGAGCGTGCGCACGACCGAATCGACGTTGACCGCGCGAATTGCGGCGATTTGTCCGCGGCTGATGGGTTGCTTGTAGGCGATGACGGCAAGCGTTTCGAGCGCGGCTTGCGACAGTCGCGTCGGATTCTGGGTGAGAACGAAATCGCGGACCACGTCGTCGAACTCGCCGCGGACATACATCCGCCACCCCCCGCCGACCTCGCGAAGTTCGAAACCTCGCCGGGTTCCTCCCGAAGCGCCGTCCGCGCTGCTCGGGCCTGCGCCGTCATAATCCGCAACGAGCCGCTCGATCGACTGGCGAACCGCGGGCACCGGAGCCGACAGCGCGGTCGCGAGACTCACGATGCTGATGGGCTCGTCGGCAACCATGAAGATCGCTTCGAGGCGCCGTTCGAGATCGAGCTCCAGCCCATCGGCGTCAACCATCGATGCCTCCATAGTCGGCGCCGAGCGTCGCGAGGCTCGCGTCCGACCAGACCTCCGCGGTCCAGCGGATGCTGAGCTCACCCAGCGGCTCGATCTGTTCGAAGGCCACGGCATCCGCGCGATACAGTTCGAGCACGGCAAGAAATCGCGCGATGATCACGCCCTTCTGGTCCGCTCCGGCGATGAGTTCGCGGAAGGTCACAGGGCCACCACGGCGAAGCGCGCTGACCACGATCGCCGCTTGCTCCCGGATGCTGACGAGGGGCGCGTGCAAATGGTCGATTCCCACGTGCGGCAACTCGCGCGGGGCGAGAGCGAGAGCGGCGAGCGCGGCAAAATCTTCGGTCGTGAGCGTCCAGACAAGTTCGGGGCTTCGCGCGCGATACTTCTCCTCGAGCCGCACTTGACGCGCGTGTCTGATTGATTCGGCCTCGAAACCGTTGCTGAACCACGCCGAAACCTCTTTGAACGCTCGATATTGCAGCAATCGTGCGAACAGAAGATCTCGCGCTTCAAGCAAAGCGACGGATTCGGCGTCGACGAGTTCCCCTTGCGGCAACAATCCTGCGACCTTGAGGTCGAGGAGAGTCGCCGCGACCACGAGAAATTCGCTCGCCTGATCCAGTTCGTCCATTGCGTTCAACGTGCCGAGGTACGAGATGAACTCGTCGGTCACTGCACTGAGCGCGATTTCCGTCACATCCAGTTCGTGTTTGGCGATAAGGCTCAAAAGCAAGTCGAACGGTCCCGCGAAGTTGCCAAGATTGACGGAGAATCCCGAATCCGCGGCGCCGACCAGGGTTGGTTCCACGTCGCGCATCGCGGCGCTACGCGACGGCACCACGGAAAATCAGTTCCTTGGCGAGCTGACGATAACTCTCGGCGGCCGAATGGTCCGGAGCGAATTCGGTGATGGGAACGGCCGCGACGCTCGCATCCGGGAATTTCACCGTGCGCGTGATGACGGTTTCGAAAACCCGATCGCCGAATGTCTCCACGACGCGCTCGAGCACTTCGCGAGAGTGCAGCGTGCGCGCGTCATACATCGTCGCGAGGATGCCGTCGAGCTGCAGAGCAGGATTCAGCCGATCCCGCACCTTATCGATCGTCTCCACGAGGAGGGCAACGCCCCGCAGCGCAAAGTACTCGCACTCGAGCGGGATGAGTACGCCGTGGCTCGCGGTCAGCGCGTTCACGGTGAGGATGCCGAGAGACGGTTGGCAATCGATGAGAATGAGGTCGTAATCGTTCGCGACCTTGCGCAGCACTCGCGCAAGAATTTGCTCCCGTGCCACCTCATTGACGAGATGAACTTCTGCCGCGGACAAATCGATATTCGCGGGCACGACATCAAGATTCGTTGTCGACGTGTGCTGGATCGCCTCGCCGGGATCCTTCACGGTGCCCACGAGGAGGTCATAAATGTTGGGAACGTCGTGCGTGTTGACCGCGAGCCCCGCCGAAAGCGCCCCTTGAGGATCGAAGTCGACGCACAAAACCCGTCGGCCGTATTCGGCAAGGGCAGCCGCGAGATTGATGGTCGATGTCGTCTTTCCGACGCCGCCCTTTTGATTGCACAACGCGATGATGCGCGCCGGTCCATGACCTTTGAGCTTCGGAGGAGTCGGAAACAGTGTCATCGGGCGGCCCGTCGGCCCCAGATCCGGACGTTCCAGACCAGCGAGCTCCGCGGCCGTGTCGTCCCGTTTGCTGGTCACGAAGCGAGTCTAACGGTCGAGCGCTGGGGGTTCGGCGCGGCACGCGCCCATTCGAACGCACCGGTGCGGAGCATTCAATGCAGCGCCCGGTTCAGCGCGCCCGTGGATGTGCGGTGACGTACATGTCGCGAAGAGTGTCCGCCGTCACGAGCGTGTAGATCTGTGTTGTCGCGACCGAGGAATGGCCGAGCAGCTCCTGAACGACTCGAACGTCTGCCCCGCCCTCCAAAAGGTGTGTCGCGAATGAATGCCGGAAAGTGTGCGGAGATACTTCGACACCGATGTTCGACTGACCGACTCTCTCCTTGATGACGAGCCACACGCTTTGGCGGGACATCCGCTGTCCACGGACTCCGAGAAACAACGCCGGCGTCGAGCGACCTCGAGACGACAACACGGGCCGAACGCGTGTCAAGTAGGCGTCGAGCGCAGCTCTCGCAAAGCTGCCGAGCGGAACGATGCGCTGTTTTCCCCCTTTGCCGAAGAGGCGAACGACGTCGGATGCACCGTGCCCCTCCAATCCGATGACGTCGTCGACGTTGAGGTCGACGGCCTCGCTGACTCGAGCCCCCGTCGCGTAAAGCAGTTCGAGCAATGCTTTGTCGCGCAGTGATTTCTCATCATCTCCATCGGTTGCGGCGAGGACGGCCGCCATTTGGCGCACCGTGATCGCTTTGGGCAGCCGGCTGGCAAGCTTGGGCGGCTTCGCCTCGCTCGCGGGATCGACCTCGGCGAGCCCTTCGTCGACGAGAAAGCGGTGAAAACCCCGAACGGAAGACAGCATGCGCGCGGTCGAGGACGCCGCAAGCGGCGAGTCCTCCCGCCCGCGCATCGATTGGACGAACGCCGCGACATCCGCACTCGACACTCCAGCGCTCGACGTGACACCCCGCGTCGCGAGGATGTCCAGGTAGGACTCGAGATCCCGACGATACGCGGCGACCGTATTGGACGAAAGTCCCCGCTCTATCGAGATATGCCGGAGGTAACGCTCAAGCGCCTGGACGAGAGTCGATTGAACCACGCGCTCAACCGCGGGCATGAGCGGTCAGCACAGAAATCGCGAGAATCGAATTCCGCAGGCGTTGGTCGAGAACCGCGGTCACCACGTCCTCGATCGGCACCCAGAGCATTTCCAGATCCGCTTCTTCGTCCGTGCGCGCAAACGTGCCTTCCGCGGCTGAAATCGCTTGAGCACGGTAGACGGTAATGAGCTCAGAGCTCCCACCGGGGGAACTGAAAAATTGGCACAGCGGTGACCATTCCCGTGCGACGAGATCGACCTCTTCCGTCAGTTCCCTCTTCGCCGCATCGAGCGGATCCTCACCGGCGACATCGAGCAGCCCGGCGGGCAGTTCCCAGTCGCGGAATCCGATCGGATGCCGATATTGCTTGATCAGGAGGACGCGGCCGTCATCGTCTTGCGCGAGAATCGCGACGGCGCCGGGATGATCCTGATATTCCCGCACCAGGACTCCATCGCGGTACGAAAACCGATCCCGGACGACATCCCAGACCGCTCCGTCGAAGACTCGCTCGCTCTCGAGGATGTCGACCGGATACCTCTCATCGGAGAGGAGTTCAGGCATCGACCGGTTCCGGTTCGGGCTCCGTTTCGGCGACCTCGAACAGTCGGCTTGCCTTTTGGCGCTCGAGCGCTGCGGCGATCAAACCGCGAAAGAGCGGATGCGCACGGTTCGGCCGCGAACGCAGTTCCGGATGCGCTTGCGTCGCAACGTAAAAGGGATGCACGTCGCGGGGAAGTTCGATGTACTCGACGAGGTTTCGATCGGGAGACATGCCGGAAAACTGCAAACCGGCATCCGCGATCCTGTCGCGATAGAGATTGTTCACTTCGTAACGGTGCCGATGGCGCTCCGCGACGCGATCAGCGCCATAAAGTTCGCGCACAATCGAACCGTCGGCGAGATCCGCCTCGTACAGTCCGAGCCGCATGGTGCCGCCGAGGTCTCCGTCGGCGATGATATCCACTTGCTCCGCCATCGTGGCGATCACCGGATGCACCGTGTCGGGGTCGAATTCGGACGACGAAGCATCGGCAAGACCGACCACATTTCGCGCGTACTCGATGACCATGCACTGCAGCCCGAGGCACAACCCGAGCACGGGAATCCCGTTCTCCCTCGCGAATCGCAAAGCGCCGACCTTGCCCTCGATTCCCCGGACTCCGAAACCACCGGGCACGCAAATTCCGTCCAACCCCGACAGCATCCGTGCCGCGCCCTCGGGAGTTTCACAATCATCCGACGCGATCCAGCGGATGTCGACTTTCGTGTTCTGGGAAAAGCCGCCGGCGCGCAACGCTTCCGTCACGGAAAGATACGCGTCGGGCAAGTCGATGTACTTGCCGACGAGGCCGATGGAGACATCGAACCGGGGTTCGTGGACGGCGTGCAGCAGTTCCTCCCAGCCCGACCAATCCACTTCGTCGGCCGCGAGCCCGAAGTGCTCGATGATGTAGGCGTCGAGGCCCTGGCTGTGAAGTATCTCGGGAATGTCGTAAATGCTGGGGGCGTCGGGGCAATTGATGACCGCTTCAGGGTCGACGTCGCACATGAGCGCGATTTTGCGGTTCATCGACTCGGGAACAGGGCGATCGCTTCGCAAAACGATCGCGTCAGGCTGGATACCGATCGAGCGCAAGGCCGCGACCGAGTGCTGCGTCGGCTTCGTCTTCTGCTCGCCTGCCGCACTCAAATACGGCACGAGAGAAACGTGGACGAAAAAGCAATTCGCTCGGCCGATCTCATGGCGAACCTGGCGCGCCGCTTCGAGGAACGGCTGCGACTCGATGTCGCCCACCGTGCCGCCGATCTCGGTGATGATGACGTCGGGCCGCGGATCGTTGCGGGACTGGAGGCGCATTCGCCTCTTGATCTCGTCGGTGATGTGCGGAATCACCTGCACGGTGTCGCCGAGGTATTCGCCGCGGCGCTCTTTCGCGATGACGTGCGAATAGATCTGGCCCGTCGTCACGTTCGCGGCCTGACTCAGGTTGATGTCGAGGAATCGCTCGTAATGCCCGATGTCGAGGTCGGTCTCGGCGCCGTCGTCCGTCACGAACACTTCTCCGTGCTGGAACGGATTCATCGTTCCCGGATCCACATTCAAATAGGGATCGAGCTTTTGCATGACGACGCGAAGACCTCGCGCCGTCAGAAGGTTGCCAAGACTGGCTGCCGTGAGTCCTTTGCCAAGACTCGAGACAACTCCACCCGTGACGAAAATGTGCTTTGTTGTCTCCGCAGAATGATTGACTACCACGGGATTACAGCTTATCACCGGGCTGGCCGCCGCCGCCGCGTCCGACAGGCCGAATTCGCACCCGATTCCCGCTACGTGAGGGTGCGGGCCGCGTCGAGGAGCTCTCGCGCGTGCGCGAGCCCGCTTTCCGAATCCGCGAGTCCCGAAAGCATTCGTGCCAACTCCTCTGCGCGATCTTCTCCGTGCAATTGCTGGACGCTGCTCGCCGTGATCTCGCCGTCGGTGCTTTTGACGACGCGCACGTGATTCGTCGCAAAAGCCGCGACTTGCGGCAAGTGGGTCACGACGATGACTTGGGCAGTGCGCGCGAGTTGGGCGAGACGCTTGCCGATTTCGATTGCGGATGCCCCCCCGACTCCCGCATCGACTTCGTCGAAAATGAACGTGGGAACGGGGTCGCTCCCCGCGATCACCACTTCGATCGCGAGCATGACACGCGAAAGTTCGCCCCCGGATGCGCCGCGGCCGAGCGGCCTCGCCTCCGCTCCCTTGTGCGGTTTCAATTGGATCGCGACGACGTCGCGTCCGGAGAGCGAAAAGTCGCCGCTATTGTCAACCTCGACCGTCACGGAGGCGTCCGCCATGGCCAACGCCGCCAGTTCTCGCGTCACGCGTTCTGCGAGGGTCGCGGCGGCCTCTGTTCTCATGCTCGTGAGCCGGTCGGCGAGAGCGATGACGGCCGAGCGATCTTCCGCGACTTCGACTTTCAGCGCTTCGACCCGATCAGAATCGTTGTCGAGTTCCAGAAGCCTTCCGCTTCCGACATCGAGGAAGTCGATCGTCTCGTCGAGATTCCTCCCGTGTTTGCGGACGAGCGCGCTGAGCACTGCACGCCTCTCCTGGATCGTCTCGAGTTCCATCGCGCCGTCCGCGTCGAGCCCGCCGAGGTAGCTCGACAATTGAGCGGCGACATCGGATACGCCGAAAGTTGCGTTCGCAATCGCTTCCGCGATGGGACCAAGCGCTGGATCGTGGGCCGCTACCCGGTCGATTTGACGCCGAGCGCCGTCGAGCAGCCCCAGAACGTCGCCGGCATCCTGCGTACCTTGCGCGGACAAGAGTTCGAGCGCTCCGGATGCGGCGAGTCGCAAGTCCTCCAGATTCCCCAACCGTTCCGCGCGCTCGGACAATTCGATATCTTCGCCGCGTCGAGGCGCAATCGCCTCGATCTCAGCAATCGCAATCCGAAGATCCTCTGCTTCGCGCGATCGACGATCGCGCTCGGCGACGAGCACATCGAGTTCGCTCTGTGCTGCTTGCCATCGCCGATAGTTCTCCCGGTAGTCGTCGAGGACGTTGGCCAATTCCTGACCCGCGAACCGATCGAGCGCGTCGCGTTGGGCGCTTGCCGAACGCAATCGCACTTGATCCGCCTGACCGTGTACAACCACCAAGTCGCGACCCAGCTCGCCCAGCACACCGACAGGGGTCGTGCGACCGCCGACAACCGCTCTGCTGCGCCCTTCCGTCGATACCGAACGGCTCAAGTGGAGAGCAACCAGGTTCGGACCTGCCGGATCCAGATCGCCTCCGGCATCCGTCACGCGCGCGGCAACCGGGCCGCTCGATTCGATGAGCCAGTGTCCCTCGACGACCGCGGACGCACTGCCCTTTCTCAACACTTGACTGTCGGCGCGCTCCCCGAGAAGGAGTCCAAGCGCCGTCACAATCATGGTCTTGCCCGCGCCGGTTTCGCCCGTCAATGCCGTGAATCCTGGTCCCAAGGGTACGACGGCGTCGCCGATGACGCCGAGGTCGCGGATGGAGAGCTCTT
>JAHBST010000025.1 GCA_019638975.1 Cryobacterium sp. | reverse complement strand
GCAAAGCGGCAAGACCACGCTTCTCGGCGCGCTTCTGACGTCCGCTCGACGATCCGAGCGCATCGTCACGGTCGAGGAAACCTTCGAGTTGAACTTCACGGCGCAAGACGCCGTTGCGCTCCAGTGCCGCCAGCCGAGCCTGGAAGGGACCGGCGAGATCACTCTTCGCCGCCTCATCAAGGAAGCTCTTCGCATGCGCCCGGACAGGCTTGTCGTGGGCGAAGTGCGCGAAGCGGAGTCTCTCGATCTGTTGATCGCCTTGAACAGCGGGCTTCCCGGCATGTGCAGCATTCACGCCAACAGCGCTCGTGACGCGCTCGCCAAACTCTCGACGCTTCCTCTCCTCGCAGGTCGCAACATCGACTCGTCCTTCGTCGTGCCCACCGTCGCCTCGAGCATCGATATCGTCGTCCACTGCTCGCTCGACCGCAATGGCAAGCGCTTCATTTCGGAGATCGTGGCTCCGACGGGAGGCACGGATGCGGGAACAATCGACGCCGACACGATTTTCGAGCTGCGGGATGGATCACTGAACCCGACGGGGATCCATCCCGCGAGGTCGGCCAAATTCCTCGCGACCGGTTTTGCGCCCGAAACCGTTCTGGGGAGGGTCGGCGCGTGATTCTGCTCATCGGGTGTTCCCTCGGCCTCGGCGTGCTCCTCGTCGCCGCGCCGCTGTTGTGGCCGGCGGCTGAACGCAGCGCACGCGCCCCCGGTCGAGTTCTTTCCGCGTTGCGCGAGCGGATGCGGCAAGCGGGCCTCGACGCGGTTTCCATCCCCGTGTTCGCCGCCGCTTCGGTCGTGGTCGGAGTGGCTGCCGCCGCGCTCGTCTTCGTTTCGGTGCCCGTCCTTGCGCTCGCGATCGCGGCGGGTGCCACTGCCCTTGCGATTCCCACGATCGTGATCGGTTGGAAGGCGCGAGCCCAGCGTCGAGCGCGTCGATCGCTTTGGCCGGATCTCGTGGACCATTTGGTCTCCGCCGTCCGCTCCGGGATGGCGCTGCCCGACGGGGTGGCGGCTCTCGCTCAATCGGGGCCTGTTCCCACTCGCGCGGCGTTCGCAGTGTTCCAGTCGGACTACGAATCCTCGGGCAACTTCGGTCGAAGTCTCGACAAACTGAAGGATCAGTTGGCGGATCCGGTGGCGGATCGCATTTTGGAGACCCTTCGAATGTCCCGCGACGTCGGTGGCACGGAACTGCCAATCGTGCTTCGCTCACTGGCGTCGCACTTGCGACTGGAGTCCGCCATCCGGGGGGAGGTCGAAGCGAGGCAATCGTGGGTCATGAACGCTGCCCGATTGGGTTCGATCGCTCCATGGATCGTCCTGGCGTTGTTGTCGACGAGACCGGAGGCGGCTGTCGCCTACAATTCGCCCGCCGGTGCGGCGCTCATCGTGGCTGGCTTCCTGGCGACGGTCATCGCGTATCGCATCATGGTGTCTCTGGCCCGATTGCCCGAGGAACGGCGGTGGTTCCGGTGACGATGTATGCCTGGGCGATCGTGTGCGGGCTCTGCCTCGGCGTCGGCTTGTGGGCGGTCGTGAGCATCATCCCGAGCCTCGCCCGGCGCAGACTCGCTCATCGCATCGCGCCGTATCTCGGGGATGTGTCGCCCAGCGCGCGCGTGATGCTGGATCGACGCAACGTGAGCCCGCTTCCCGTATTCGGGACGATTCTCGACCCGGGGCTCGCTCGTATCCGGAAGCTCGCGGTGCCTCTCTTCGGCAGCAGCGCCGTGCTCGAAACGCGCTTGCGCCAGTCGGGCGCCTCGATCACGGTCGCCGCATTCCGCTCTCGCCAATTGGTTTGGATCCTGTGCGGAGTCGCTTCGGGGGTGGTGTTCTCGGTGCTCCTGGGCCACGCGACCGGATCGGGCATCGCGGTGCAACTGGCGGTGGTGCTGCTTTTCGGTATCGGTGGCGCTGTCGCGAGCGACCAGAGACTGACGAGAGCGGCGGCAGCACGGCTCAAGCGCATGACCGCCGAGTTGCCCGTTGTGCTCGAGTTTCTGACACTGAGCCTGTCGGCGGGGGAGGGGGTGCTGGACTCGTTTCGGCGAATCGCGTCGACGAGCCGGGGCGAACTCGCGCAGGAGTTGGGCGGTGTCGTCGCACTCGTCAATAGCGGCTCGGCTCTCGCGGAGAGCCTTCACTCCGTCGCTCGAGGATTGAGCATGCCCGAGTTCACAAGATGCGTGGACCAGATCGTGGGCGCCCTGGAGCGCGGTACTCCGCTCGTTGAGGTGTTGCGCGCTCAATCGCAGGATGTTCGCGAAGAGTCGAAGCGCAATCTGCTCGAAGTGGCCGGCAGGAAGGAGGTCGCCATGATGATCCCGCTCGTGTTTCTCATCCTGCCCGTGACGATCCTGTTCGCGGTGTTCCCCGGCCTCTTCGTTCTGCAGTTGGGTTTCTAGGCTCTGTCGCGGACGGTTATACCTAGAGGTGCTAGATACCTAGGAGTGTGAGGTATACAATTTCCCACGGGAGGCACCGTGAACATTGACAAGGATCTCGTGGCCGCGATGGCGACGCCTCTTGTCCTCGCCATCCTGGCCGAGGGCGAGAACTACGGCTACGCCATCCTGAAGCGTGTGCGCGAACTCTCCGGCGGCGACCTCGAATGGACGGACGGGATGCTGTATCCGCTCCTCCACCGACTCGAACGTTTGGGATTCGTCCATGCCGAATGGGGGATATCGCCCGAAGGCAGGCGGCGCCGCAATTACCGGATCACGGACGGCGGCCTTACCCAACTCGCCAACCAGCGTCGCCAATGGGCGACGGCAAACCGCACCCTCGGCGGGCTGTGGGATCTCGCACAACCGGCAGGAGCGTGACATGGAAACCACTGAAAGCACGGATGCTCAAATCGGCCAATGGCGATCGGCCATGCTCCGCAATCGCGCGGTAACCGAATCCGATGCCGACGAGCTCGAAGGTCACTTGCGAGAGCAACTCGCCGACTTGCGCAAAGCCGGCCTGAGCGATGACGAGGCCTTCCTCATCGCCGTGCGGCGACTAGGCGAAGTCGATCGACTCACGGCAGAATACGCGCGAGAGCATGGCGACCGATTGTGGAAGCAATTGTCGCTGCCTGTGGACGTTTCGAACCCGGCGCGCTCGCTCGCGGTTTCGCTCGCGGTCGCGCTCGGATTCGCCGTCCTCGCGGCGGTGCTCGTGCAAGTGTTCCGTGTGCTTGCCACCACGCACGTGATCAGTTTCGAACGGGTCATCCTCAACGCGAGTTTCCTTGTCCTGCCCGTGCTCGGTGCCTACTTCATGCTGCAGCGTCGAATGAGGTGGCGAACGATTGTCGGCACCGCAGCTTTTGTGAGCGCGCTTGTTCTCGCGGTGAACCTGTTTCCTTTCGAGATCGACGGCAGCACGTTCCCGATCGCCGCACTGCACGTTCCCGTGTTGTTGTGGTTCGTTGTCGGATTCGCCTATCTCGGCGGCGACATCCGATCGTCGGGGCGTCGCATGGACTTTCTGCGCTTCTCCGGCGAGTGGGCGATCTACTATTCACTCATCGCGCTCGGCGGAGCCGTGCTTGTCGGGCTCATGTCCGTCTTGCTGCTTCCGTTCGGCCCGGATGCGGTCAGTATCGTTTTCGACTGGGTCGTGCCTTCAGGGGTCGCCGGCGCGGTCATTGTCGCCGCGTGGCTCGTAGAGGCGAAGAAGAGCATCATCGAGAATCTGGCCCCCGTGCTCACCGCGATCTTCACACCGCTCTTTGCGGCCATGCTCGTCATCGCGGCGGTCACGTATACCGTCGCCGGGGTCTGGCGCAATTTCGACCGCGAATTGCTCCTCGGATTCGACGCCCTCCTGCTCGTGGTCGTCGCGCTCGTCGTCTACGGAATCTCCGCTCGCGATTCGGCGAAGGGGAGCGGAGTCATGGATGTCATCCGACTGCTTGCCGTTCTCGCGGCGATCCTGCTCGACGCGCTCATCCTGTTCTCGATGTTCTCGCGCGTGGGAGAATTCGGCTTCACCGCGAATCGCGTCGCGGCCCTCGGGCTCAATCTTGTGCTTCTCGCGAACCTCATCGGCACGACGTGGAATCTCAGCCGACTCGTTGCCGGTCGAGCGCCTGCCATCCGGCTGGAACGATGGCAGACCGGATACCTTCCCGTGTACACCGGCTGGGTGCTGCTCGTGATTCTCGCGTTGCCGCCGATTTTCGGGTTCGCCTGACACCAGCCGGCGTGCCGGAAACGGGTTGTGGAGAACTCGCTCTGCGCTTGGCGACGCTCGGCAATACTGTCGCCATGAAACGACTGCTTGCACGGATTCTCGATGACCGCGGCGACGTGCCCGGTTGGGTCCTCATCACTCTCATGACCGCGGGATTGGTCGTCGTCATCTGGGCAGTCGCCGGGCCGGCGTTGAGCGACGTCTTTCAACAGGCGATCGACCGCGTCACCGGATTCTGACGGTGAGGCGCAACGCTGTTGAGGCTCGGATGGCCCGGCCGGCAGGCTTCGCCTGGCGCATCCGGCTCGGCAGACTCGCGCGCGAGGATGCCGGGTCCGCGGCAGCCGAGTTCGTCATGGTCGGCGCGCTTCTCACGGTGTTGACCTTGTCCGTCATCCAGCTCGGGATCTCGCTCCTCATTCGCAACACGGTCCTCGACGCCGCGAGCGAGGGCGCGCGATTCGCCGCACTCGCGGACAACGGGCTTGGGGATGGCGTCGAGAGAGCGAAAGAGCTGATTGCCGTCGCGCTCGGCCCTGCCTACGCGGAGGACGTGACCGCGAGTTTCGGCAGCTATCTCGGCCATCCGTCGGCGATTGTGACGATTCGTGCTCCCCTCCCGCTCATCGGACTCATCGGAATCGACCATGGTCTGGAGGTGAGCGGTCATGCCGCGGTGGAGACGCTGGATCGCTGAGCGGCTGCGGTTATGGGCGCAGCGCGCTCGGTGTTCCGATGCACGCGTCGCGAGCGAGACCGGTTCGGCGTCGCTCGAATTCATCACCTTGGGGCTCATCCTGCTCTTGCCGCTCGTCTACCTCGTACTCACGATGGCGGCAATCCAGGGGGCGGCTTTCGCGGTGGAAGGTGCCGCGCGGCAGGCCGTGCGGGTGTTCGTGCAATCGGGGAGCACGTCGCAAGCGGCCGCACGCGCCGAGCGGGCGATCCGCTTCGCGCTCGCGGATGCCGGTTTGGAGTCGCTCGAACCTCACGTGTCCGTGTCCTGTGCACCGAAACCGGAGGCGTGTCTCACTCGGCTGGGACACGTCACGATAACCGTCGCCGTGACTGTGCCGTTGCCGCTCGTTCCTCCCGTACTGGAGCTGGCTGTCCCTCTCGGCGTTCCCCTTCAGGCGGTCGCGACCGAGCAGGTGTCGCGGTTCCGGGGTGCCGGATGAAGCGCAGCGAGCGGGGTTCGATCCTGCCGCTCACGATCTTTTACGGTTTCTTAAGTCTCGTCCTCATCCTGCTGGTCGTCGCCGCGACCTCGCTGTACCTCGAGCGCAAGCGGCTGTTCACCCTTGCGGACGGGGCTGCTCTCGTAGGCGCGGAAGCCTTCGATCTCGCAGACGTCACGCTCACGCCGGACGGGCCGCGGGCGACGCTCGATTCGGAGGACGTCGCGGCCGCGGCATCCGGATACCTCTCGTCGGCGCCGAAGGACGGATTCGATTCCCTCACGATTGAGCGTGCGGATTCCGTGGATGGCCGGAGCGCGACCGTGGTTCTGTCGGCATTCTGGCGCCCACCGCTCGTGTCCGCACTCGTTCCGGAGGGTATCCGCATCGAAGTGACGGCTGTAGCGCGCAGCGTGTTCTCCCGATAGGAGAACGCGGGCGTCACGGAGCCGCGTCGTGCCCCACGAACAGCACGGCGACGCCGACTCCGATCATGAGCACTCCGCCGGTTGCGCTGAGCGTCGCGATCCGTTTCGGTGACTTCGCGAACCAATCGCGCGCGGCGCCCGCCGCGAGCGCCCAGGCGCTGTCGGAAACCAGCGCGACGAGAACGAAAACCATGCCGAGCAGGAAGAGCTGCACGGGAAGGGCCCCCGCGGATCGGTCCACGAACAACGGCAGCACGGCGACCATGAACACGATCGACTTCGCATTGGTGATGCCCACGGCGAAGCCGTCCCACACCATCCGCCAGGCGCTGCGACGGGCCACCGGGGCGATGATGGCATCCGCCTTTTGCCGACGATGGCGGATGGCCTGGATCCCGAGATAGATCACGTAGGCTGCGCCGGCGAGTTTCACGATCGTGAAGACGATGACGGATTGCTCGAGAACTGTTCCAAGACCGAATGCGATGGCGACGGCGATGGCGAATGCGCCCGACACGTTTCCGAGCACGCTCAGGAATCCGCCCACGCGGCCGAGCGCAAGGGAACGACCGATCGTGAAAAGCACGCTCGGCCCGGGGATGACGATGAGCGGGATGGCGGCGAGCCCGAATGCAATCAGGTTCGCCGCGGGAATCATAGGAAATGCTAACGCGAGTGCGGTGCGAATCGAGGCAAGTAGCGGATCAGGAAGCCGGCGCCGAGTAGCCCGACGATTCCCATTGTCCCGCTCGCGAAGGCGAGTGAGACGAGAGCGGTGAAACCCGAGATCGCGAGCGGTGCCGCAGCGGCCCCCGCATCCGCGGTGAAGCGCCAGGCGCCGAGAAAGGGAGCAGGATCCCGGGGATCGGCGAGATCGGCGCCGAGCGTCATGAGCAATCCGCTCCCGAAACCGTTGGCGATGCCGAGGATCATCGCGATCGCGATGAACCAGTTCGTCCGACCGGGCAACTCGTGGCTGAACGCCAGCGCGAGATGACCCAATCCGAGGCCGATCATCGAGGGAAGCGCGCTCCACATTCGTCCCCAGCGGTCCATGATCTGGCCGCTCGCATAGAAGAGCGCGAAATCGAGACCGCCCGCGATGCCGATGATGAGCGCGATGTTCGCATCCGTCACCCCGATGCTGACGCCCCACAGGGGAATGAGCACTTGACGGCTCGCGCGTACCGCCCCGATGAGCCCGGCGGCAGTACCGAGCCGCGCGAGCACGTGGCGATTGTCGGCGATCGAGCGATACAACCCTCGCGATCGTTTCGCCGAATCCGACGAGACCAGGTGCGGGTCGGACGCGTCGCGGCGGGGTCGAAACATCGTTTCCGGATCCTTGAGAAAAATGAGCAATGCTGCCGCCGTCACGCATCCGCCGATGTGCACCCAAAACGCGGATGCCGCGGTTCCCGTGAGGTGAATGACGGCGGCCGCGAGGAAGGGTCCGATGAACAGCCCGAGGCGAAAGCTGCCGCCGAGGGTCGACAGCGCCCTGGCTCGATATTGGAGCGGCACGAACGTCGTCATGAACGCGTGCCGGGCGAGGGCGAAGATCGCGGTCGCAAGTCCGATGAGGAAAATGGCGGTGCCGAGCACGAACGGATTCGGCGCGACCAGCGCGAGAAGCAAGCCGGCTATCGAGAGAAGCGATGCCCAGATCATCCCTGCGCGTTCGCCGATCCTGCTGATGATCCAGCCGCTCGGGATGTCGCCGACAAGTTCTCCGACCATGACCATCGCAGCGATCAGGCCGGCGACCGCCAATTGCGCGCCAAGATTGTGCGCCACGATCGGGATGATCGGGATGATCGCTCCCTCTCCGATGGAGAACGCGAGCGTCGGCAGGATGGCGGGCAATGCGATCGAACGAAAGCGGAAGGGAGAAGGTTCGACGTTCGACATCGTGTCCGATGTTACGCCGAGGGGACGGCCGCTTCCGACCTAGGGCAGGGGCTTCATGCCGCTGACGATCCCGTCGGCGCTCAGAATGATCTCGACTCCGAATCGCTTCGAGCCGTTGCTCAGGATCAGTTCGTATTTCGTCGTCTTGACGCTGCCGTCGTTATTGAAACAATCGATCTCGAAATCCACGGTGCCCGTCGCGGGAATGTTTTGGAGGTCATCCGAACCTCCGTACGTGTTGTTGACCTTGATCTCCCCGCCGTTCTTCAATCCGACCGATTGCCATGTGAATGTGAGCAGCACCGCGTCTTGCTGGCTCGCCGCTTCATCGTGGAGTGCTGCGCAGGACGACGCGAGCGTCTTCCCCGTCCACGGTCGAGCACTGAACGAGATGATCCCCTCCTTGAGCGGCTCTTTCGCGGGCGGAGCCGGTTTGGGCGGGGCCGGAGGTGCGGGTGCGGGCGCCGGTGCCGGCGGATTGACCACCGGTTGCCCCGTCGTCCCGCCGTCGGACGATGGAGAAGGGTCCGCGGATGCCGCGGGAGTCGATGCGGGAATGCCGGGGCTGGCGGCAGCAGCCGGGGCGGCAACGCCCGGGCCCCGCAACAGGAGAATGACGACGAGCGTGCAGACCGCGAGAATGACCGCGCCCGCCCCAATCACCGCGACGATCAGTCCGCGACGGGGGCCGGCCGATTGCGCGGCACGTGGTGTTTCGCTCAAGAGATTTCCCTTCGGGTGGAAACGCCTTTTCATTGTCGGCGAGGCGGCAACCGGTCGGTATGGGGGATGCGGCTTAGTCGCGGGCGCTCTCGACAGGCTCGGCTAGTCTTGAGCGGTCATGAATGAATTGGACATTTCCGAGGAGCTTTCCGCGCTGCGCGCGACTTTCGCCGACATCCGCTCGGTGGTGGGAATAGACCGCCTGGAGGCCGAAATCGTTCGGCTGAGCGATGAGGCAGGAGTCCCCGACTTGTGGGACGACCCCGAGGCAGCGCAAAAGGTCACGAGTGCTTTGAGCCACCGTCAGGCGGAGCTCGCGAAAATCACCGAACTCCAGCAGCGGATCGACGACCTTCAGATCATGGTTCAGCTCGCCAACGAGGAATCTGATGAGGCGGCGGCTGCAGAAGTGCGCATCGAGCTTGCGAGCATCCAGAAGACGCTCGGCGACCTCGAAGTGCAAACGCTTCTCAACGGCGAATGGGATGCGCTCCCGGCCGTCATCACGATTCGCGCCGGCGCGGGCGGAGTGGACGCGGCCGATTTCGCAGAAATGCTGCAGCGCATGTATTTGCGGTGGGCGGAACAGCACGGTTATGCGACGCGCGTGCTCGACACGAGCTATGCGGAGGAGGCGGGCATCAAGTCGACGACGATCGAAGTGGATGCGCCGTATGCGTTCGGGACTCTCAGCGTCGAGGCCGGCACGCATCGCTTGGTGCGGATGAGCCCGTTCAATTCCGCGGGCAAGCGCCAGACGAGTTTCGCGGCAGTCGAAGTGATTCCGCTCATCGAAGAGGCGGGGGAGATCGAGATTCCGGAGAACGACATCCGTGTCGACGTCTTCCGGTCGAGCGGTCCCGGCGGTCAATCCGTCAACACGACGGACTCTGCCGTGCGAATCACTCACCTTCCGACCGGCACGGTCGTGTCGATGCAGAATGAGAAGAGCCAGATCCAGAATCGCGCGGCGGCGATGCGCGTGCTGCAATCGCGCTTGCTCGTATTGCAGCGTGAGCAGGAGGCCGCGACGAAGAAGGAACTCGCGGGGGTCATTACCGCGAGTTGGGGCGACCAGATGCGCAGCTACGTGCTCGCGCCCTACCAAATGGTGAAGGATCTCCGCACAGAGCACGAGGTGAACAACCCTTCGGCCGTGTTCGACGGTGATCTCGACGGTTTCATCTCCGCGGGCATCCGATGGCGCAAGCGCGCGGTGGAGCTGTGAGCGAAGGCCATTTCTGGCCTTCGCCGCGACCCCAGCGCTGACGCCCGTCTCGGGCGTCGGTCTGCGGTGGAGCTGTGAGCGAAGGCCATTTCTGGCCTTCGCCGCGACCCCAGCGCATGCGGTGAGTCGCTACGCCCCATACCGCAACCGCTGCCTAGGCTCGTATGGTCATGATTCGTTTCGACCAGGTCACAAAACTTTATGCTGGCAGCGCGCGCCCAGCACTCAATTCGGTCACTCTCGAGATTCTGCGCGGCGAATTCGTGTTCCTCGTGGGGGCTTCGGGCAGCGGCAAGTCCAGCTTCCTGCGCCTCGTGCTGAAGGAGGAGAACCCGTCGAAGGGCCAGATCCACGTCCTCGGACAGGAATTGGGCAAGCTTTCCAGTCGTAAGGTCCCGTATTTCCGCCGAAACCTCGGGGTAGTGTTCCAGGACTTTCGTCTCCTCCCGCAAAAGTCGGTGTTCGACAATGTGGCCTTCTCGCTCCAGGTGATCGGCAAGTCGAAGGGCTTCATTCAGGAGGCCGTCCCGGATGTCCTGAAAATGGTGGGACTCGCCGGCAAGTCCGGCCGTCTCCCTCACGAGTTGTCCGGAGGCGAGCAGCAACGTGTGGCGATCGCCCGCGCGATTGTCAACAAGCCGTCGATCCTGCTGGCGGACGAGCCGACGGGAAACCTCGATCCAGCGACGAGCGCGGGAATCATGACGCTTCTCGAACGCATCAGCGGGGGCGGGACGACGGTCCTTATGGCAACGCACGATGCGGGCATCGTGGACAAGATGAAGCGCCGCGTGATCGAGCTGGTGAGCGGGCAAATCGTGCGCGATGAGAGCCAGGGCGGATACCAGACTCAAGCCTTGCCCGTTCAACGTCAGGCGCCGCCGCCCACGGCATCCGGATTCGGAGCACCGTCATGAGGCTCGGCCTGGTGCTGTCCGAGGTCGGTCATGGTCTCCGGCGCAACATCTCCATGGTGATCTCGATCGTTCTCGTCACTTTCATTTCGCTCACGTTCGTGGGAGCGGCGATCCTGCTCCAATTGCAGATCAACCAGATGAAGGGCTATTGGTACGACCGTGCCCAGGTTGCCGTTTACCTCTGCACGCAATACGACGAGGGCGGGAATTGCAATGCGGAGGAGGCGACGGCGCAGCAGAAGTCGAATATCGAGCAAGTGTTGAAGTCCGCCGTGCTCGCCCCCCTCATCCAGCACTACGACTTCGAGGATCACGAGGCGGCGTTCAAGCGATACCAGGCTCAATTCGCGGGTGCCGAAGGGACTTCGTTCGTCACTCCCGATTTCCTCCCCGAGACGTTTTGGGTGAACCTCAAGGATCCGTCCCAATCGGATGCCGTCGTCGAGCGGATGTCGGGCGTCCCGGGCGTCGAGCAAGTCGTCGACCAGCGCAAATACTTGCAACCTATTTTCGACGCTCTGAATGCGGCGAGCATCACGGCGGTCGGGATCGCGGGACTCATGTTGATCGCGGCGGTGCTCCTTATCGCGACGACGATCCGGTTGAGCGCTTTCAGCCGTCGCCGAGAGCTCGGGATCATGCGACTCGTCGGCGCCTCGAACCGCTTCATTCAGACTCCGTTCGTGCTTGAAGGCGTCGTGGCGGCGCTCATCGGGTCTGCTTTGGCGAGTGGCGCGATCGTCGCTGTCGTGCAGTTCTTCGTTCAGGGCTATTTGAACGCGACCCCGTCGTCGACGCCGTTCGTCGACCTCGGCGACGCGTTCATCGTCGTGCCGATCCTGATCGTGGGCGGCGCGGGTCTCGCCGCGATCTCGGCGGCTGTCGCCATCCGGCGGTATTTGAAGGTTTAGCGAGACGAGTCGACGCGTCACGCGCTAGACTGGTCGGCTGCTCGCGCTATCGCGCGGGCCGCAAGTACCGAATCCGTATTCACTTTCATCATTCAGGAGTTTCACCGTGCCCAGAGAGCGTGGCGAGAAAGTCGTCGCCACTAATCGCAAAGCGCGGCACGACTATGCCATCGAGGACACGTATGAGGCCGGGCTTGTTTTGACCGGATCCGAGGTGAAATCGCTGCGCGAGGGTCGTGCCTCGCTCGTCGACGGCTACGCGTTCATCGACGGCGGCGAAGCGTGGCTGGATGCCGTGCACATTCCCGAATACGTCGGCGGCACGTGGAACAACCATGCGCCGCGTCGCAAGCGCAAGCTACTGATGCACAAGGCGCAGATCCTGAAGATCCACAGCAAGGTCAAGGAGGGCGGTTACACGCTCGTTCCGCTTCGCTTGTACTTCAGCGACGGCCGCGCGAAGGTGGAGATCGCGGTCGCGAAGGGCAAGCGCGAGTACGACAAGCGTCAGTCTTTGCGCGAGCGTCAGGACAATCGCGAGGCGCAGCGCGCGATGTCCGCTCGAAAGAACCTCGGCGACTGACTAGCTCGCGACGAATCGCGCGTCAACCGTGGAGGAAACCTGAATGTCGCGCGGCTTGAGCGATAGGCGCCCCGAGTCGCCGGCGTCCCCGGCCTTCATGAACAGTGTTCGCTCCATCCCGAATTCACCCCCCGCGTCGTTGCGGTCGCCGAGCATGCCGGGGTCGGCGATCGCGACGGCCGTCACCGTGCCCAGACCGACGGCTTTCGCGTAGACGGTGGCCTTGGCCACGGCATCCGCCACCGCTTTCGACAACACGTCATCCATGACGGTTCGGGTGTGTTTCTCCGTCAGCGTCCACTCGATGTTCCCGATCGAAACGCCGTCAATGTCGAGGGACTCCTCCACGAACTGGGCGAGCACCTCGAAGTCATCGAATTTCGCCGTGACGTCGATGGAGGCGTGATACACGATTGCAAGCTGATTGCCGTGTTCGTTCCAGGGACGATTGCCCCAAACCCGAACGCTGTCACTCGACCACCGTGTGATGGGACCGGATTTCTCGTCATGAATGGCGAGGATCCTGTCGCGCAGCGAATTCGATGACCTCGTAGCGGACGCGAAGACGCTGTCGCGCTCGGCGCCGTCAAATTCGACGGTGAAGCGAACCGTCGCCCTTTCGGCCGGAAAATGCTCGGTGTGACTTCCCTGAACGGTGATGATGGTCTCGGTCATGTCGTCAGAATACTTCCGCCACGACCGAGACCGTCACCGGGTTTCTCAATTGCGGGCTTTGCTCAGTAGCGAATGAGCTTCTTGTTCACGAACTCGGCTGCACCGAATCTGCCCATTTCCCGGCCGAACCCGCTGCGCTTGACTCCGCCGAAGGGGAGTTCGGGGCTGTCCGCGAGAACGACGTTGATGTAGACCATGCCGGCCTCGATCTGGTCGGCCACGCGCATCGCTTGCTCGTGATCCGTCGTGAAGACGTAGGAGCCGAGGCCGAATGCTGTCGCGTTGGCGACCTTCACGGCTTCTTCTTCGCTCGACACGCGATATATCGACGCGACCGGTCCGAAGAATTCTTCGAGGTAAGCATCGCTGTCCGGCGAAATCTCGGTGAGAACCGTTGTGGGGAAAAACGCGCCATCTCGCGTGCCTTTCGTCGTGACGGTCGCGCCTTGCGCTTCGGCGCGCTTCACTTGGCTCTCGAGACCCTCGGCGGCGCCGAGCGAGGAGAGCGGTCCGAGATCGGCGCCGTCCTTCGACGGGTCGGAGGGGCTCGCCGCAAGCATTTTCGCGGTGAGCTTGTCGCGGAACTCCTCGTAGAGATCGTCCATGACGATGAATCGCTTCGCCGCATTGCACGACTGTCCGCTGTTGTCGAGCCGCGCGGCGTAAGCGGATTCGACGGCATAGTCCATGTCGTCCGTGCTGAGCAGGATGAAGGGGTCAGAGCCGCCGAGCTCAAGCACGACCTTCTTGAGGTGCTTGCCCGCGACCTCCGCGACTGCCGATCCTGCGGCCTCGGAGCCCGTGAGCGAGACGCCCTGCACTCGGGGATCGGCGATGAGTTCGGCGATTTGGCCGCTGCTCGCGTAGACATTCGTATACACGCCGTCGACGGCGCCGGCGTCGTGGAAGATTTGCTGGATGGCGGCGGATGACTCGGGGCATTGCGACGCGTGCTTCAGGATGATCGTGTTGCCGATGACGACGTTAGGCCCCGCGAACCGCGCAACCTGGTAGTACGGGAAGTTCCACGGCATGACGCCGATGAGCACGCCGAGCGGGCTCGTCCGCATGACCGCGGTCGCGTTCTCGGCGACGAGATCGATGGGCTCATCCTTGAGGAATTCGTGCGCATTGTCGGCGTAGTAACGATAGATGTCTGCGGCGAAGTCGACCTCGCCGAGGCACTGGTCGATGGGTTTGCCCATCTCGCGAACGATGATGTCGGCCAATTCCTCGCGGCGCTCGGAGTGCAAGTCGGCCACCTTGCGGATGAGCGCTGCGCGCTCGTCGATCGACGCTGTGCGGGACCACGTGCGGTACGCGTTGTCCGCGGCGGCGACCACGGTCGCGAGCTCGGCATCCGAGATCTGTTCAAACGTCTTTTCGGTCTTACCCGTGGCAGGGTTGGTGACGGCGTAATGGCTCACGAGCCATCTCCTTTCAGGCACCCCGGCAACACTGCGGGGGCACGTTCATGAATCTGGGTAGTTATACCTAATCACGTCCGCGGGCTGCGCGTTCACGCGGGATCGGATCGGACCGCCCGATGCGACGGATGCTGGCGCCGTTCAGGTTCTCCGCGTACACTGGAGGGCTGCCTGGGCGTTGACGTCTCGGCGGTATTGACAACTCCACAGCGCGCGACAGTGGCCAGCTTTTTCAGCTCGGGGATGATCGGTTTCGACATTGCCTGCGAGATTGTGAGAAGCGGGTCGAGGATGCAGGGTTATCTCGTAAACGATCCCCGCAAAAAACAAGTGCCAATGCAAAGCGCACTGACTTCGCCCTCGCTGCCTAAGCGAGCGCACTAAAGAAGTCCGTCAGGCCGGGAATGCTCTCTACCCGGATTTCTGGCGTCATCCAGAGAGATTGCTGCGGCGTTACGTCTTAGGGCGCCGCGGGACTTGAACTAGGACTGGGCTCGTCGGTTTAGGTGCCAGTGGCAAATTCCGGAGCCGAGTAGAACGCTAGTACTGGCTACACCCGTAGAAGGCACATGACCACAGCAGTGGACGGGGGTTCAATTCCCCCCATCTCCACCATCGGAAAGTTGCGCCGCTGTCGCGCGTTTGTGGATCCCTTCGCTCAGCGCGAGTTCTTGCCTCAATGAGACACTGAGTCAATGACCAGACTCATGATCATCGTCGGAAGCGTTCGCCCGGGCCGGATCGGGATGCCTATCGCGAAGTGGGTTCGCGAACAGGCAGAGGGGTCCGGTCGTTTCGAGGTCGATTTCGTGGATTTGGTGGAGCTGAACCTCCCGTTCATGGATGAACCAGAGCATCCGGCGCTCGGGAAGTACACGAAGCCGCATACTATCGCGTGGAGTAAGCGCGTTGCGGCGGCGGATGCTTTCCTTCTCGTGACGCCCGAATACAACTACAGCTACTCGCCGGCGCTCAAGAACGCGCTCGATTTTCTCTCCAGCGAGTGGCGAAGGAAGCCGGTCGGGTTCGTGAGCTACGGCGGCGTTTCCAGCGGCACGCGCGGGATGGTGGCGATGCTTCCGACGTTGGCGGCGCTGCAACTCATCCGCGTGGGATCGAATGTCGAGCTCACTTTTGCCGCACGCCAGATTGTCGACGGCGTCTTTCAGGCCGACGATCGCGCCGCCGCCATTTTGTCGCGGGAGTTGGCCGAGCTCGCGGCCATGGCGCCTGCGCTTGCCGAGCTCAGGCGGGCCGTGCAGGGATAGTGCGCCGTTTCACCTCACGTCTCAATGGCGCTATCGGTGTCCTTTAAGTGACGTCGCAGAGTCATCGTCGGGTCCGTTTCCTGCTTGCGGCGATAGTCCGCGAACCTTAATTGCGTGCGCAAGTCGACACCATCGCGCATGCGGTCGGCTTGCGCGGTTTCGGTGGCGAAAATGCTTGCCGCGACGGAGAACAACTCCTCCCGCCTTTCGGCGGGAACCACGAGAACTCCGTCGGCATCCGCCACAACGTGGTCCGCTTCGGTGATCGCGACTCCGGCGACGAAAGCGGTCGGCATCCGGCGCCCTGCCGGCGGCACTCTGCGGGGCCCGAAGGGCAACGCGCCGAGACTGAATACGGGCAAGCCGATTTCTCGAAGCTGCGCCGAATCGCGGTGCAATCCCCAAATCACGAGTGCCGAGAGCCCCGCGAGCTTCGCTTCGAGTGCGATGAGGTCGCCGACGCAGGCTTCATCCAGCCGACCGCCGTTGTCCACGACGAGCACGGCACCGGCGGGGGAGTCATCGATCGTCTCGAGAATGACATCGACGCTGCCGAGGTGCGTCACGGGCATTGCTGGACCGGAAACGATCGGTCCGGGCACTTGCGGGCGGAGGGCGGAAGGGAGCGCGCCGACGGGCAAGCCGAGTCGAACTGCGGCATCCGCGACGGCCGCCGTCGGCAAAGCTGAATTGAGTTCGGTCACGAGTCGCCTCCTGAAGAGATTGGGTCCCATCAACGAACAGTCAACCTGCAGTCACGGCCGGTCGTTGTGCGCGATGGCCCAGAAATCGTCCTCAGCTTTTGTCGGTTGTGACCAGAAGTTGACCCTCGGCGACCGAATTCTCCAGGACCTCGTCTCGATTGATGGTCGTCGCGAGCGGCTCTTCCTTGAGGAAAGCCAGCAACACGAATGCTGCGAGCGCGAGAGGCACCATCCAGAGGAAGAGCGGCGTGAGCGCGTCGTTGTAGGCCTGATCGATGATGGTTCGGATCGCGTCGGGCAAGTGCTTCACGGCATCCGGAGTGAGCGAGTGGGCGCCGCCGCTTGCAAGACCTCCCGATGACGGAAGGCGTTCGGCGAGCAGGTCGAACAATCTCGTGGCGAACAGGCTTCCGACGAAGGCGCTGCCGAGTGTCGCGCCGATCTGGCGGAAATAGTTGTTCGAAGCTGTCGCTGTGCCGACCATGCGAATGTGGAAAGTGTTCTGCACGATGAGCACGAGAATTTGCATGCTCATTCCGAGTCCCATTCCGACGACGGCCAGGTAGCTGCAGAAGATCCAGAGTGCCGTCTCCGGGGTCATGGTGCTGAGGAGGAGCAGTCCGATCGCGACCAGGATCGAGCCCGTCATGGGCATCCACTTGTATCGGCCGTATTTGCTCACGAGTGCGCCCGTGACGACAGAGGTGATGAGGAGAGCACCCATCATCGGAATCATCAGGAGGCCCGCGGACGTCGCATCCTGGCCGAAAGTCATTTGAAGGTACGTGGGCAAGTACCCGATAACGCCGAACATCGCGACGCCCGTGAGCAGGCCGGCGGAAGTCGTGAGCACGAAGTTGCGCTCGCGGAACAGCGTCATGGGGATTATCGGTTCCGGCGTCCTCACTTCGACGAGAACAAACAGAACGCCCGCGACGACTGTTCCCGCGACAAGCAGGATGATGGTCAGTGAATCCCAGTCGTAGGCGCTCCCGCCCCAGCTCGCGACGAGCACGAGGCACGTCGTCGCGGCTGCGAGCAAGGCCATGCCCAGAACGTCGATGCGCGGTTTCGTGCTCGAGTCGTGCTTGGGCAAGTGCAGGAAGGCGACGGATGCCGCGAGCGCCAGGAGCCCGAGCGGAATATTGATCCAGAACGTCCAGCGCCAACCGATGCCTTCGGTGAACCAGCCGCCGAGGAGCGGGCCGGCGACGGAGGAGACCGCGAACACGGCACCCATGACGCCCATGTATTTGCCGCGTTCGCGAGCCGGCACGACATCCGCGATGATCGCTTGCGACAGGATCATGAGGCCGCCGCCCCCGATGCCTTGCACGACGCGGGCGACGATGAGCATGTTCATGTCGCTCGCAATGCCACCGAGGACGGAACCGATCATGAACGCCGTGATCGCGAAGAGGAGGAGCCCTTTGCGTCCGATGAGGTCGCCGAGTTTGCCGTAAATGGGCATCATGATGGTTGACGCGAGGATGTACGCGGTCATCACCCAGAGCATGAGATCGACGCCGTTGAGCTCACCGACCATGGTGGGCATTGCGGCGCTCAACACCGTTTGGCTGAGGGACGCGAGGAGCATCGCGAGCATGAGTCCGATGAAGAGGAGAATCAGGCCGCGCCTGGATTCGTGGGATCGTGCGCGTGCCGGTTTGGGCGCGCGAGAACGAGGGGATTCTGACGGCATTACGCTATTTTTGCATACTCTGCAAAAATGCACAAAGTGAGGACTGTGTCGAGCGATCGCGCACTGTCGGCGGCTTCCACCGAATTGCGCCGCTCCGCGACTAGCTCGCGATGCCCCTCAACGAGCCGACGGTCTGGCCATTCTCGTCGAATGCATAGCAGAGGATTTCGCGGTCGCCGTTGGCCCAGCTGTCCTGAGTCGGAAAGAGGTACCCGAAATTGATCGATCCGTCATAATCGGCGCTTGCGCCGATGAAATCCAGGAACCGCGATGTGCACGAGTCCTCGGCCCTACCCTGGGTCGCGGTGTCACCCGGGAATTCGGCATCCGTCATGAGCACGCTTGCGAACGCTTCGTCGTCGTGAGCGATGCTGCACTCGACGGAGGAGATGTCGCTGACGAGTCCACTGGAATCGGTGTCGGGTTCGATGAAGCAATCCCCGACCTTGAGGGAGAAGGCGCTCGACCCATTGTGGTTCGTCCCACTCGTCACTTGGTCGAGAACGCCGCCAAGAACGCTGCAGCCGCCGACCGCGAGGCCGGCCACAAGTACGAGCGGGATCGCCGTGACTCTCACCATGGCGCGGTGCATCGCGTCCCCTTTCCGCAACCGGATGCCAATGCCCGGACTGCGTGAATCCTATCGGTTTCCTTCGCGCAAGCGCGAGGAAATCTGATGGGAATATAAGTACGAGTATGGTATAATAAATGCACGATGCACGTCGAACATATCAGCGAGATTCCCGTCGATCCCTTCGCGGACGACGTCGACGCCGCGTTCGAGTATCTGGTATCGCAACTCGAAGGGGCCGATCCCTTTGTCGACGCCCTCGAACGACTTGCGGCAATCGAGCGCGACGAGGCGGCGCGGTTCGCCGAGAAGGCGGAGATTTATGCGGAACTCGTGTCGCAGCACCTCGCTGCGCAAGGGCAGGGCTGTTCGCTCGAGCTCGCAATCCGCTCCCTCTCCGCGGAGCTCGCGATCGCGTCGAGGGTGTCCGACCGCACGATCCAGGCGCGCTTGTCGGAGGCTCTGTCACTCGTCATGGACTTTCCGTTTACGCATCATGCACTGCAAGGTGGCGCGGTGAGCATCGCCCACGCGCGCGTCGTCATGGCAGAGGGTGCGATCATCGCGGACCCGAAGCGCAGAATCGATTACGAGTCCGCCGTGCTCGAGCGGGCGGCGTCGGTCACTCCCGGCAGACTGCGCCGTCTCGCCCGTTTCGCTGCGGAGAAGTCCTGCGGCATCGGCTTCGAGGAGCGCCACGCGAAGGCCGCCGAGGGGCGATCGGTGCGCTGTTACGAAACCGCCGACGGGATGTCGGAGGTCGTGGCGGTGGTCCCGACCGTCCTTGCCGCGGGCATCATGGACCGCCTCACGCAATTCGGGAATGCAGTGAAAAGCGCGAATCCGAGCGACCCCCGGTTGCTGGATCAATTGCGTGCCGACGTGTTGTGCGACCTTCTCCTCACGGGGCAAGTCGACGGCGAACCGCACGCTGCGATCGACGGCATCCGAGCCGAAGTCTCCGTTGTGATTCCTTTCCTCGCTTTGCTCGGCGAAGGCGACGAACCGGCCGGCATTCTCGGCGGCGGTCCGATCGGCCTTTCCGATGCGCGGCGGCTGGCGGCGAATGCACCGAGTGTCGTCAGAATCATCATCGATCCCGTGACCGACGAAGTGCTGGCGACCGATAATTATCGTCCGGGCAGGAAGTTGCGACGATATCTCCGAATGCGGGACGGCCGATGTCGATTCCCGTCGTGCAATCGCTCGCCGTGGCGATGCGACATCGATCACACGATTCCGTATTCGGAAGGCGGGCAGACGGAGGCGGGCAATCTTGCTCACCTGTGCAAGCGGCACCACACCATCAAACATTTGCCGGGCTGGTCTGTTCGCCAGATCTCGCCCGGGCTCCTCGAGTGGGTCACTCCGCACGGGATCGTCGCTGCGGATCGGCCGGACCGTCCCGTGAGGTTCAGGGCAGTGTGATCGGCTCCGCGCCCGCGAGGATCGCCCGAACCTCATCGTGCAGCAATCCGTTCGTTGCCAACGCAGAGCCATGCCACGGGCCGGATTCGCCGTCCATTGCGGTCAGCTTTCCGCCTGCCTCCACCACGATCGGAAACAACGCCGCCATGTCGTAAGGCTGCAGATCGAATTCTCCAGCCACATCCACGACCCCTTCCGCGACCATCATGTACGGCCACGCGTCGCTGTAGTCGCGAGTGCGCCACACGCGGCGAGTCAGCGCGAGGTAGTTGTCGAGTCGTCCCGCCCGCTCGAATCGATCCAATCCGCTGAGCGAAACCGACGCGTCCGCGAGGTTGCCGACCTTCGACACCGTGATTCTGCGATCGGGCTGCTCCGCCTCTCGTGACCAGGCGCCGAGCCCGGTCCCCGCCCACCAACGTCGCCCGAGGGCGGGAGCGCTCACGACGCCGACGACCGGCACCCCGTCGATCGCGAGCGCGATGAGCGTGGTCCACACGGGCACTCCGCGAACGAAATTCGCGGTTCCATCGATCGGGTCAATGATCCATTGCCGCGCGGAATCGCCGATCGTCCCGTACTCCTCGCCGTAGATCGAATCCTGCGGGCGGTAGGTGGAAATGGATTCGCGGATGCTCGCCTCGACGGCCCTGTCGGCATCCGTCACGTGCGTCATGTCGGGCTTCATCGTCACGACAAGGTCCGATGCCCTGAACCGGTGGAGAGAGATCGCGTCAGCGAGGTCGGCGAGCTCGAGCGCGAAGCTCAAGTCGTCAGGGTCGGCGGCAGCATCACTCATGAGGCAAGGCTAGCGAGAAGGCGGTGAAAGGAATCGAGGCGCAGCGCTCCCGATGCACCCAGTTCGCCCGCCGCCACTGCCTCATTGATCGCGCAGTCCGGAGCGTCGGCGAAATGAGTGCAGCCACGCGGGCAGTCCTTCGCGAGTTCGGCAAGGTCGGTGAACGACTTCAGAACGTTGTCGACATTCACGTGGCCGAGGCCGAAAGAGCGCACTCCCGGAGTATCGATGATCCAGCCGCTGTTCTCCGGCCCGTCGATCCGATAGGAAACGCTCGACGATGACGTGTGCCGGCCACGCCCCGTGACGGCATTGACGCGCCCGATCGCACGATTTGCTTCGGGAACGAGAGCATTGACGAGCGTCGACTTGCCCACTCCCGAATGACCGACCGCGACAGTCGTGTGACCGGCGAGCAACTCGCGCAAACGCTCAAGCGGGAAGTCGTCGTGGGCGCTCGTCACGATCGTGAGATCGAGTCCCGCGAAATTCGCAAGAAAGGGCGCAGGGTCGGCAAGGTCGGTCTTCGTCATGCAGAGGATCGGCGTAATGCCCGCGTCGAACGCGGCCACGAGGTAGCGATCGACGAGCCGTGGCCTCGGCTCCGGATCGGCGGCGGCGACCACGATGAGCATTTGATCGGCGTTGGCGACGATGATGCGCTCGACTTCGTCGGAATCGTCTGCGCTGCGTCGCAGGACTGTCGTGCGTGGCTGAATCCTGACAATGCGGGCGAGCGTTCCGTCATCCCCGCTCGTGTCCCCGACGAGGTCGACGCGATCGCCCGTGACGATCGCGTGCGACCGCAATTCGCTCGCGCGCGACGCTGTCGCCTCACGCTCGCGTGGAGAGCCCTCAGCGACGAGGACCGAGTACCGCCCTCTGTCGACGGTAAGGACGCGGCCGTCGACGGCATCCGAGTGATCGGGTCGAATTTTCGTACGAGCGCGATTGCCTTTCGGATTCGGTCTCGTGCGTGCTTCGTAGTCGGCGTACTTGGCGGCGTAGCTGCCGTCCTCGCTGTCATCGTCGTCCGTGAGCCAGCTCACGATCGCTTCCGCTTCACGGGAGGCCGAGCGAGAACGGATCGGAATTCGATACCGCTCGCGGATGCACGAGGTTGCGCCACAAGTTCGGGAATTCGGGAAGCGTTTTCGCAGTGGTGGCGATGTCTTCGATGTCCAGGTCATCGACTGCGAGTCCGAGGATAGCTCCCGCGGTGGCCATCCGGTGGTCGCCGTACGTGTGCCACAGCCCTCCGTGAAGCGGTCGGGGGTCGATCGCGAGGCCATCGTCGAGCACGGTGACGGCGCCGCCGAGGGCGTTCAATTCCGCGGAGAGCGCGGCGAGCCGATCGGTCTCGTGCCCCCGAAGATGCCCGATGCCGACGATGCGGCTCGGAGAGTCGGCGAGGGCCGCGACGGCGACCATCGACGGCGCGAGCTCACCGCAATCGCTCAGGTCGACGTCGACACCCGCGAGACTTCCGCCGCCAAGCGCGCCGGCGCCCCCGTCGACGGTGAATGCCGAACCCTCGAGCCGTCCTGACGCCCCGAACATCCCGAAAAGCGTGCCGAGTTGAGCCCCCACTTGAGTGGTCTCTTTCGGCCAGCCCTCGACCGTCACCTCGCCTCCGGCGATGAGCGCTGCGGCGAGAAACGGCGCCGCATTGGAAAGATCGGGTTCGATGTCGACGTCGCGACCGGCAATCGGGCCGGCTGCGACGGTCCATACTCCGGATGCTTCGCTCACGACTTCGACGCCGCGCGCTCGGAGAGTGGCGATCGTCATCTCGATGTGGGGAAGGCTGGGAAGAGCGGTGCCCGTGTGGCGCAATTTCAACCCGTTGCGGAATCTCGCTGCCGAGAGCAGAAGCGCCGACACGAATTGGCTCGATTCGCTCGCGTCGATATCCAGTTCACCGCCGGATACTTCGCCGACTCCGTAAAGACTGAACGGTAGAGCGCCGCGGCCGTCATCCGTCACATCGACGCCGAGGTCGCGAAGTGCAGTGATGACGGCGCGCATAGGACGTTTTCGCGCGTGGGGATCACCGTCGAATGCGACCGGTCCGAGTGCGAGTGCGGCAACGGGAGGGACAAATCGCATGACGGTTCCCGCGAGTCCGCAATCGATCGTCGACCCGCCCGTGAGCTCGTTCGGTGTGACGCGCCAATCCGGACCGAACAGTCCATCGCCGGGGATCTCATCGATCACGACTCCCAGTTCCCGCAACGCTTCCGCCATGAGCTCGGTGTCGCGCGAATGCAACGGCGACTTCAGAACGCTCGGCCCTTCTGCCAGCGCTGAAAGGATGAGTTCGCGATTGGTGAGCGACTTCGACCCTGGCACGTTGAGCGTCGCCGACAGCGGACCTTCCGCTCGCGGCGCACGCCACGGGCCGTCAGGAGTTTCCAGCACGAGATCGTCGTTCTCGTAGGGATTGAACTCCGGTTTGGAATAACGGGAAACTAGCATCGGTTACCAGAGTATCGGCAGTTCATCGACTGCCGACAGCGACGAAACGGATGACCCAGCGTGACTGCAGTGCTCGAGTGCCCGGTTCCGGTGTTCGGATTCGATGCTCAGCGCCGGGAACTAAGCTGGGCGACGATGGAAACCACCAACGAAAGCTCGCGGCCCCCGGAAGTCGATCTCAGTGACCTGTTCGAGGAACAGGCGCTGCCGTTCATGGACCAGTTGTATGCCGCGGCCATGCGGATGACGCGAAACCCCGCCGACGCATCCGATCTCGTTCAGGAGACGTTTGTCAAAGCATTCGCTGCGTTCGCGAAGTTCGAACAAGGCACGAATCTGAAGGCCTGGCTCTATCGGATTCTCACGAACACATTCATCAACCTGTATCGAAAGAACCAGCGAAACCCGTATCAGGGCACGATCGATGAGCTCGAAGACTGGCAATTGGGGAATGCCATTTCGGCGACAGCGACATCGACTCGGTCCGCCGAAGCCGAAGCAATCGACCACTTGCCGGACAGTGCGGTCAAAGAAGCGCTTCA
>JAHBST010000024.1 GCA_019638975.1 Cryobacterium sp. | reverse complement strand
TGACACCGACGGTGATCGCTTTCGCCGGAGCGAGGGTCTTTCCGCCCTTCGCGCCACGAAGTGGCTTGCGGCGGTCGCCGCTGGACTTTCCTGCCATGATTTCCTGCTTTCAGTTTGAATTCGTTGGGACCGGCCGCCGAGACGGGGACCGTCACTGCGAAGGTCAGAAATGGACTTCGCTCTCAGCGCCAGCGCGCTAGAACGGCGTCTCGTCGTTGAAGTTGCCGGGCGTGTTCCACACGTCGCCGGATGCGGAGTCGGACGGTGGTGCCGAAGCCCACGGCTCGTCGCCGCTCTGGCCGGAACCGCCGCGGGAAGCACCCGACGTGGTCCTCGTCACTTGCGCCGTCGCGTACCGGAGGCTCGGTCCGATCTCATCGACCTCGATCTCGAAGCTTGTGCGCTTCTCGCCCTCTTTCGTTTCGTAGCTGCGCTGCTTGAGCCGCCCGGTCACGATGACTCTCGCGCCCTTGCTGAGCGAACCCGCGACGTGCTCCGCGAATTCACGCCAGACGGATGCGCGAAGGAACAGGGCCTCGCCATCCTTCCAGTCATTGGCGGCGCGATCGAAAGTACGGGGCGTGGACGCGATCGTGAAGTTCGCGACGGCGAGTCCGTTTTGCGTGTACCGCAATTCCGGATCGGCAGTGAGGTTGCCGACGACTGTGATGACGGTTTCGCCTGCCATGACTACTCAGCGTCCTTGTCGTCGGATGCTGCGCTTTCGGACGCAACCGCCGGAGCGGAAGAAGCCTTGGCCACCGACGCGGAGCTCTTCTGAGTCGACGCCGAAGACTTGGGGGCCGCGGCCGCCTTGCGAGCCGCCTTTTCCGCCGACAAGCGAGCCGCTTCGGCGACCTGGGCGATCGCTTCTTCCGCGCGGAGGACCTTCGTGCGCATGACGGCCTCGCTGAGCTTCAGCTGGCGGTCAAGTTCGATCGTCGACGCTGCCGTCGCTGTCATGTCGACAACGGCGTAGATACCTTCCGACTTCTTGTTGATCTCATAAGCCAGGCGGCGCTTGCCCCAAATATCGACCTTGTCGATCGTGCCGCCATCCGCTCGGATGACGCCGAGGAACTTGTCGAGACTGGGGGCGACGGTGCGCTCGTCAATCTCTGGATCGAGAATCACCATGAGTTCGTACTGATGCATAACTAACCCACCTCCTTTGGACTAGAACGGTTACAGACGGTCTGTAACAGGAGGGTTGTGGCATCGTGCCGAACGGTCAGCAGACCGAGGGCAACCTGCCTAGTGTAGTCAGTGTCCCACTCACGTTTCAAGGAGCAGTGAAGTATGCCCATTCGGGTTGCCATCGCCGGTGTCGGAAATTGCGCCAATGCGCTCGTGCAGGGAGTCACGTTCTACCGTGACGCGGCGGAAGGTGAAGTCATCCCCGGGCTTATGCACAACCGGTTGGGGGGCTTCGCGGTCGGCGACGTCGAGTTCGTTGCGGCATTCGATGTCGACGCGCTCAAAGTCGGCACCGACCTCGCGACCGCGATTTGGGCGAGCCAGAACGACACGCTCCGCTTCGCCGAGGTCGCGCCGACGGGAGTCACGGTGCAGAGGGGACCGACCCTTGACGGCCTCGGGGAGTACTACCGGCAAGTCGTCGACGAGTCGCCGGCGCCGGTCGTCGATGTGGTCCAAGTGCTCCGCGACTCGGGTGCGGACGTGTTCGTGTGCTACTTGCCCGTCGGGTCGGATGCCGCCGTCAAGTTCTACGCTCAAGCGTCGATCGACGCGGGAGTAGCATTCGTGAACGCGCTTCCCGTGTTCGTCGCGAGCGACCCGGAGTGGGCCAGGAAATTTGCGGATGCCGGGGTGCCCATCGTCGGGGACGATGTCAAGAGCCAACTCGGCGCCACCATCACGCATCGGGTTCTCGCCCGCTTGTTCGAACAACGCGGACTCGTGCTGGATCGCACGTACCAGCTCAACGTGGGCGGCAACATGGATTTCAAGAACATGCTCGAACGATCGCGGCTCGAGTCGAAGAAGATCTCGAAGACGCAAGCCGTCACGAGCAACGTGAGCGCGCAGCTCGATCCGAAGAACGTGCACGTGGGGCCGAGCGACCACGTGCCGTGGCTCATCGACCGAAAGTTCGCGTACGTCAGACTCGAGGGCCACGGATTCGGAAACGCGCCGACGAGTCTCGAATACAAGCTCGAAGTGTGGGATTCGCCGAACTCGGCTGGCGTCGTCATCGATGCCATTCGCATCGCCAGGATCGCGCGGGACGCAGGTCTCGGCGGTCCGCTCGTCGCCGCGTCGGCTTACCTCATGAAGTCGCCGCCCGTCCAGCATCCGGATGACGAGGCCCGCGATCTTCTGGAAGCCTTCATCAAGAACCCCCGCCCCTGACTGCCTTTCATTATTCAGGAGGTCACGTGACCTCCTGAATAATGAAAGCTAGCGCTCTGCCCACCACGCGCGGAGCCGCCGTTCCGCTTCCGACGCGCCGAGCGGACCTTCGGTCAAACGCAACTCCAACAAGAATCGATACGCCTCGCCGACCTCGCGTCCCGGCTTCAACCCGAGAATCTCCTGGATCTGATCGCCGTTGAGGTCGGGGCGGATCGCCTCGAGCTCCTCTTGCTCGCCGAGCGAGGCAATGCGCTTCTCGAGATCGTCATACGCGAACGCGAGCCGATCCGACTTGCGGCGATTTCGCGTCGTCACATCCGCCCTCGTGAGGATATGCAATTGCTCCAGAAGAGAACCCGCGTCGCGCACGTACCGCCGCACCGCCGAATCCGTCCACGCGCCCTCCGTGTATCCGAAGAACCTCAAATGCAATTCGATGAGCCGCGAAACGTTCGCAATCGTCTCCTTGTCGAACCGCAATTCCCGGAGCCTCTTCGCCGCGAGCTTCGCACCGACGACATCATGATGGTGGAACGTGACGACGCCACCCGGTTCGACTCGCTTCGTCGCCGGCTTGCCGACGTCGTGGAGAAGCGCGGCCAGGCGCAGCGTCACGTCGGGCGATTCATCCGGATGCCGTTCGCGCTCGAGCTCGATCGCCTGGTCGAGAACCGTCAGGCTGTGATCGTAAACGTCCTTGTGGTGGTGGTGTTCATCGATCTGAAGCTTGAGTGCGGGAAGTTCAGGGAGGACCAGTTCGGCGACTCCGGTTGCGACGAGAAGCTCGAGTCCTGCGCGCGGGGCAGCCGTTCGCAGGAGTCGAACGACTTCGTCCCGCACTCGCTCCGCCGACACGATCGAAAGTCGATCCGCGAGCTCGCGCATCGCGCTCGCGACCTGGTCCGTCACCGCGAAACCGAGCTGAGAGGTGAATCGCGCGGCTCGCATCATCCTGAGCGGATCGTCGCCGAAGGACTTCTCCGGAGTGCCCGGCGTGGACAGCCTGCCCGCGAGCAAATCTTCGATTCCCCCGGACGGGTCGACGAGCACGAGTTCAGGCAATCGCAATGCCATGGCGTTGACAGTGAAGTCCCTGCGCACGAGGTCTTCCTCCAACGACTCGCCGAACTCGACGACGGGCTTTCGGGATGCCCCGCCATAGGCATCCGTTCGATACGTGGTGATTTCGACCGTGTGACCGCCGATCACGGCACCGATCGTGCCGAATGCGCGGCCCACGTCCCACTGCGCCTCGGAGATCGGAGTGACGATTTCGAGGATCCGGTCCGGATGTGCGCTTGTCGTGAAATCGAGGTCGTTGAGGGAGCTGTCGAGAAATGCGTCGCGAACCGAACCGCCGACGAGGGAAACCTCTTCCCCTGCCGCCGAGAATGCCTCGGCCAGCCGACTGACGTGGGGGGACGCTGCGAGCGATCCGAGTTGCGCAAGGGCTGCGGCGGCGCTCTTCATGTGCTCAAGACTAGCGACGCGCGGCAATTGCGGCGTTGAGTGCGGGCGCCCGGACTATCGAGGTCTGACCAATAGAATCGCTTCAGGCCGACCGGGTTAAGCACGGTCGACCACCGACTATGAGAATCATTCCCTTCCTGCTCGCGCTCGGCGTCGCCGCCAGCGGCGCTGTCGTGCCTGCGCTCGCCGTCCCCGTCGACGAAGGCGGCGTGACCGTGGTCGCCTCGCCCGCGTTCTCCGGGATGCTGCGCCCTGGGCAATCCCTCCTGGTTTCAGGAACGATCACGAATGGCGCAGAACAGGCCATGGATGCCGGCACCGCCACGGTTTACGTTGACAGCGCTCCGTTTTCCTCCCGCGCGGACCTGGGCCAGTGGTTGGCGTCGGATGACACGCCTTCAGCCGGGCTGGGGACCCCTGTAGGCAGCCTTGCGATCGGTGAACTCGCGGTCGGCCAGATCAGACCGTTCAGCCTCAACATTTCCGCATCCGCGATTCGTCTTCCGCGCACGGTGTCGGGCGTCTATCCGCTTTACGTTCGACTTTCCTCCGGAGCCACTCAGATCGACCTGACCCGAAGCGTCATCGTGTGGACGCCGAATGACACGCGGTCATCTCTCAACCTGTCGATCGTCGCTCCGCTGACCGCGCCCGCATCCGCGACCGGGATCGTGAGCCCCGAGGATCTCGAGCGGTTGACAGCTCCAGGCGGCGCACTCGACGCCCAATTGGTGACCGCCAATGAACACGGCCTGACTTTGGGGGTCGACCCGATGATCGTCGCCTCTATCCGAGTGCTCGGGACGAGTGCGCCTCAAGCGGCACTCGACTGGCTCAGCCGCCTCGACGCCTTCCAGACGAACATGTTCCCGCTCGCGTATGCCGACGGGAACCTGACGCTGCAACGTCGTGCCGGTGCCGATGCTCCCCTCGTACCGACCACGTTCCCGCTTGACGCAAGCCACTTCCCGGTCGTGCCGGAGGTCACGCCGACGCCGAGCGGCGTCGAGAATCCGCCGGGTGAGCCTTCCGCGCCGACGACCGAGTCGCTTCTTGCGCTCGATGGCGCCTTGAGCCCCATCGCCTGGCCGACCCAGGCAGGAATCTCCGAAAAGGACCTCGATTTTTTCGCATCGGGCGGATATTCGCGCACTCTGCTTCCCTCGACGGACCTGATCGCGGGTTCGGGCGCAAGTCCGAACGCGACGATCGGCAAACACGACGTCACGATGTACGACAGCGACGTGTCCGATCTGCTGCGAAAGGCGGCGAGCGCCGCGAGCGACGCGGAGTGGTCGCAAGCGATGGCGTCCCTCGTGGGCACTCTTGCGGTGTCAGCCGCGGAATCCGCTTCGCCCACGATCGTCGCAACGCTCGGTCGTGACGGTTCGGCCGAAGGTGTCTCACTCGGGAGAACCCTGAGCGCTCTCGACGCTCTGCCCTGGATCAGATCGTCGAGTCTCGCGGATGCGCTGGAGCTCCCCGCGGCGCCGGCAAAGCTCGCGGATTCGGATGCCGACCCTGACACGTCATCGACGGCGCGCTTGCTCCTCACCTCCGAGGAAGCGACCGACCGATTCGCTTCGGTCGTCGACGATCCGACGCTCGTCACGGGTCCGCAGCGCCTGGCTCTTCTTGCCCTCCTGTCCAACAGCTGGAACGGGGATCCTGCGGGCTGGTCGACCGCGACGGATGCCTATCTCGCCGTCAACAGGACGATTCGGTCGTCCGTTCATCTTCCCGTGAGCAGTCAGATCAACCTCTTCCAGGAAAAGGGAAATCTGCCGATCGCCGTGCGCAATGAACTTGACTTCCCGGTGACCGTGTATGTCACGGTGCAGCCCGAACGCGCCATTCTCGACGTTCTCGACGGCAGAGTCGAGTTGAAGATCGATGCGAACTCACAAGCGAAGGCCACGGTGCCCGTCCAGTCGATCGCCAATGGCGAAGTGCGAACGATGGTCAGCCTGTCCTCGGCGACACGTGAGCCGATATCGTCGCCGACCTTTGTGAACCTGAATGTCCAGGCGGGCTGGGAGACCGCGGCGACCGTCGTTCTCGCGATCATCGTCGTGGCCCTATTCGGCGCGGGCATCTGGCGCACCGTTCTGCGTCGCCGCAAGGCGAGAATGGCGCGGCGCGAGGTCGAATCGGTTGAGGAGCCGGGTTCGTGAGCGAGCCGGATGCGGTCGTGCGCCCGGCCGGTCTGGGCACGGCGAGCGCTCTCCTCGCGTCGGGAACAATCGTTTCCCGCATTCTCGGCTTTGTGAAGGTCGCGGTCCTCGCGGCCGCGATCGGGCAAGTGGGAAGTTCGAGCGCCGACGCTTTCGCGATTGCGAACCAGCTTCCGAACAATATCTACGCACTCATCGCCGGCGGCGTGTTGAGCGCCGTGCTCGTGCCGCAAATCGTCAAAGCCAGCAGGGGCGCGGATGGCGGCTCTCGCTACATCAACAAGATCGTCACGCTCGGGATCGTCGTGTTCGCCTCCGTCACAGTTCTTGCGACTCTTCTGGCGCCGGCGCTCGTCTATTTGTATTCGCAAACCCCAACCGGAGCATCCGGCTTCACCCCTCAGGCCTATGCCCTCGCCACGGCGTTCGCATACTTGTGCTTGCCGCAGATCTTCTTTTACGCGCTCTACAGTCTCTTGAGCGAGGTCCTCAACGCGCGCAATGTGTTCGGCCCCTTCACGTGGGCGCCCGTCGTGAACAACATCGTCGCGATCGCCGGCCTCGTCGTGTTCATGACCCTGTTCGGCCAGGCGCAGCAGAACTCGCAGCTTGATGCCTGGTCGGGCAACGCGATCCTGCTTCTGGCCGGGACGGCGACCCTCGGAGTCGCCGCGCAAGCCCTCGTTCTGTCGTTCTTCTGGAGACGAGCCGGGTTGCGCTATCGCCCCGACTTCCGGTGGCGCGGAGTCGGCCTCTCGGCCACGGGAAAGGCTGCAGGCTGGCTCTTCGGGATGATCCTGGTCACCCAAATCGCGGGAATCGTCCAGACGCAGGTCGCGGCTCTCGCGTCGGGTGATGCGGCATCCGTGTCGACTCTGCAAAACGCCTGGCTGATTTTCATGCTTCCGCACTCCGTCGTGGCGGTCTCCATCGCGACCGCGTATTTCACGCAAATGAGCGGACACGCGGCTCGAGGCGATCTTGCTGCCGTGAGGGGCGACCTCTCCTCGTCTCTTCGCGGGATCGGTCTGCTGATCGTCTTCTCCGCCGTCGCGCTCGCGGTCGTCGCCTATCCGTTTGCGCGATTCTTCGAAACCGAGTACTCGAAGGTCGTCGCGATGGGGAACGTCATTCTCGCCTTCCTCCCGGGTCTCGTGTTGTTCAGCGCCCTCTTCATCGTGCAGCGGGTGTTCTATGCGCTGGGCGACACGCGGACGCCCTTCATCCTGCAGTGCGTTCAATCCGTCGTCTTCGTCGGGGGTGCGCTTGCGTGCATTCTTTTGCCGAACGAGTGGATCGCGGTCGGAATCGCCGGAGTCACAGCGGTTGCGGGCGGGACTCAAGCGATCATTGCGCTCGTGCTGATTCGTTCGCGACTGGGCGGATCGGGAGGCGCCCTGGTCGTCCGACGCCACGTCCAGTATTTCGGGCTCGCCCTCGTAGCCGGCGCGATCGGTCTCGCGGTGCTCGCACCCCTCGGGGGATTCTCCACGACCGGATTCGCCCAATCGGGCAAGGTCGAGGCTCTCGTCTCCATTGCGCTCACCGGCTCCGTGATGGCCGCGTGCTATTTGGGGCTGCTGGTTCTCATCCGCAATCCGGAACTCCGAACCGTCACGCGTTCATTGACCTCGAGATTCGGCCCGAAAAGGGCGGAATAGCCGCCGAATAGAATGTGTTGTAGCCACTGGCAAGTGAGGAAACCATCATCGTGCGACAACTCATCATCATCGGTTCGGGTCCCGCCGGATACACCGCAGCCATTTATGCTGCGCGGGCGAGTCTTGCGCCGCTGCTCATCGCGAGTTCCGTCGAAGCGGGCGGCGAGCTCATGAACACGACCGACGTCGAGAACTATCCGGGATTCCCCGACGGAGTTCAGGGCCCCGAGCTCATGGCGCTGTTTCAGGCGCAAGCCGAGAAGTTCGGCACTCAGGTCGTCCTCGACGATGTCGTGAAACTGGAATTGGATGGCGACGTCAAGCGCGTGACGCTCGGCAACGGTGATGTGCTCGAGTCTCTTGCCGTGATCTACGCGACGGGATCCGCCTACCGCAAGCTCGGCGTCGAAGGCGAGGATCGATTGAGCGGCCACGGTGTTTCGTGGTGCGCGACGTGCGACGGATTTTTCTTCCGCGAGAAGGTCATCGCCGTCGTGGGCGGCGGCGACTCGGCAATGGAAGAAGCGAACTTCCTCACCAAGTTCGCGAGCAAGGTTTACGTGATTCACCGGAGTGAAAACTTGCGGGCATCCGAAATCATGCAAGAGCGTGCCCGCCAGAATCCGAAAATCGAATTCCTGCTCAACAAAGTCGTCGAGAAGATCGAGGGCGATGAGCTTGTCACTCATGTCATCGTGCGTGACACCGTGGACGGATCCGAGTCGACGCTCGAGCTGAACGGTCTCTTCATCGCGGTCGGAAGCGATCCTCGAGTACACCTCGTCCACGATCAACTCGAGTTGACGAAGGATGGAACCATTCGGGTGGACGGGCGTTCGTCGCGCACGTCGCTGACGGGTGTTTTCGCGGCGGGCGATGTGCTCGATCCGACCTACCGCCAAGCCGTGACCGCAGCGGGTTCGGGCACGGTCGCAGCTCTGGATGCCGAGCACTTCCTGGCCTCCCTGCCACGGGAGATCGTGGCGAAAGCCGCGAGTGCCGAAGCTGTCACCGTCTAATTTCAGCCATAGTCAATACCGATTCGCACCACTGAGGAGATCACCGAAATGTCTACAGCTACGGATGTCACCGACGCCACTTTCGAGCAGGAGGTCCTCAAGTCCACGACCTCCGTCCTCGTGGACTTCTGGGCGGAGTGGTGCGGCCCGTGTCGGGCCGTCTCGCCCATTCTCGACCAGATCGCGGCGGAGAACCCCGGAAAAATTCGACTCGTCAAGGTCGATGTGGATGCCAATCCGGAAGTTTCCATGAAGTACCAGATCACGTCGATCCCCGCGATGAAGGTTTATCAGGGCGGCGAGGTCGTGAAGACCGTCATCGGCGCCATGCCGAAACCCGCCCTCGAAGCGCAGCTCGCCGACTTCCTGAAGTAGCGCATCCGCCCATTGCGTCTCACGGGCATCGACGTTCTCTATTGTTGAAGGACGACGAGGAGAGCGCATGACCGGCCCGAGTGACCCCGACCCCTGGCAAGGCAGCTTTGCGACGCGCACGGCGGGACTCAGCGCATCGGAGGTGCGAGCACTCTTCGCGGTTGCGTCGCGACCCGAAGTGGTGTCCCTCGCCGGAGGCATGCCGTTCGTTTCCGCCTTGCCGATGGATCTTCTGACCGGAGCCATCGACCGCACCATGCGGGAGCGGGGCGCGGAAGCACTCCAGTACGGTTCCGGCCAGGGCACGCCCGATTTGCGTCAACGCATCGTCGACGTCATGGCGCTCGAGGGCATTTCATCCAGCGCGGATGACATCGTCGTCACGACCGGCTCTCAACACGCCTTGGAGCTTCTAGCCAAGCTCTTCCTCGACCCCGGCGACATTGTGCTCGCGGAGGGCCCGACCTACGTCACCGCCCTCGTGGTGTTTCGGTCCTACCAAGCGGAGGTCCGCCATGTGGCGATGGATGCGCACGGGCTCGTCCCCGCGGAGCTTCGCGGATGCCTCGATTCGCTTGCGGCTGCGGGGCGGCTCCCCAAACTCCTTTACACGGTCCCGACGTTCAACAATCCGGCAGGCGTGACGCTCGCCGCCGAGCGGCGCCGCGAAATTCTCGCCATCGCTGCCGAGTTCGGGGTTCTCGTGGTCGAAGACAACCCTTACGGGCTCCTCTACTTCGATGCGCCGCCACCGAATCCACTCCGCTCGATCGATGCGGATGGCGTCGTGTATCTGGGCACATTCTCCAAGACGCTCGCTCCCGGCGTTCGCGTGGGCTGGGCTCTCGCTCCACCGAGTATTCGAGATAAACTCATTCTTGCCAATGAGGCCGCCGTCCTCTCGCCAAGCTCCTTCACGCAAATCATCGTCAACGAATACCTCGCTTCGGCCGACTGGAAAAGCCAGATCGCCACTTTTCGAGGCGTGTATCGTGAACGGCGCGACGCGCTCCTGGCAGCATTGCAGGAGCACGTGCCGGATCTTTCGTGGACCGTTCCCGACGGCGGCTTCTACGTGTGGCTCACCTTGCCCGACGGCGTCGATTCGAAGGAGATGCTCCCGCGAGCCGTTCGGCAACTCGTCGCCTACACGCCGGGAACCGCATTCTTTGCGGACGGCAGCGGTGGCCGAAACATCCGCCTCTCGTTCTCCTACCCGACACCCGAGTTCATTCGCGAGGGCATCCGGCGTCTCGCCGTCGTCATCCGATCAGAACAAGCTCAACGATAGGCAACCGACGACGGTCAGGTGTATCCGCCTTCGCCGAGCTCTGCGAGGATCCGATTGAGGTCGGCGATGCTCGCAAAATCGATTGCCAGCGTGCCCTTGCTCGCGCCGAGGGATATCTTCACTCGCGTGTTGAGGCGATCCCCGAGGCGGTCCGCTATCTCCGTCAATTGCGCTTGCCTCTTGCCGGCGGTGGGGGCCGCACGACGCGTTGACTTTTTCGACGCGACTCCTGCGGCGGCTTCCGCGCCGCGTACCGTAAGGTCCTCGTTGACGATCTTGTCGGCGAGCTTCTCCATGGCGGCCGGATCCCCTGCGGCGAGCACGGCGCGAGCGTGGCCAGCGCTGAGAACTCCGGACGCGACCCGTCGCTGAACGGATTCGGGCAACTTGAGAAGTCGAAGCGTATTGGTGATTTGCGGACGCGATCGGCCGATGCGCGAGGCCAGCTCGTCCTGAGTGATTCCGAAGTCGGACAAGAGCTGCTGGTAGGCCGACGCCTCTTCCAGAGGATTCAGATCTGCGCGGTGAAGGTTCTCCAGAAGCGCGTCCCGGAGCATCGCTTCGTCGGCCGTGTTCTTGACGACGGCGGGAATGGAGTCGAGCCCCAGTTGCTTCGCGGCGCGGAGCCGACGCTCGCCCATAATGAGTTCGAACTTGCCTGCGCCCGCTCCGGTGTCGATCGGACGGACGACGATGGGTTGCAGTACGCCTACTTCACGGATTGAGGCGACGAGCTCATCGAGCTTCTCCTTGGCGAACTCGGTTCGAGGCTGGACCGCGTTCGGCACGATGTCGTCAGGAGAAAGGTTTGCCAGGCGCGCGCCGGGTACCGCGAGCAGTCCGGGCCGCCCGTCGGTCGGAAAGAATACGTCGACGGGACGTTCCGGCGAACCTTCATCGGTGGGAATGAGCGCGCCGATTCCGCGACCCAGTCCGGTTCTCTTCGCGGCGGCCATCAGCGCTGTGCTCCCCTGTGTGCGATTTCGGCGGCAGCTTCCTGGTAGGAAAGCGCACCCGGTGAATTCGTATCGTAACTGATCACGCTCTGCCCATAACTCGGCGCTTCCGAAATCCGCACGGACCGCGGGATGAGCGAATCCAGCACTTCCTTCGGGAAATGCTCTCGCACGTCTTCCACGACCTGATTGGCGAGATTGGTTCGCGAGTCGTACATCGTCATGAGGATCGTCGACACCGCGAGGGACGGATTCAGGTGCCGCTCGATGAGACGGATGTTTGAGAGCAGTTGGCTCAAACCCTCGAGCGCGTAATACTCGCACTGGATGGGAATGAGCACTTCGGTTGCTGCGACGAATGCATTGATCGTCAGCAAACCGAGCGACGGCGGACAATCGATGAAGACGTAGTGAAACTGTTCTTCCGTCGACTCGAGAAACGCGTGCAACGCGGTGTGCAGGCGCTGTTCCCGCGCGACGAGTGAGACGAGTTCGATTTCAGCACCCGCCAGATGAATTGTGGCGGGCACGCAGAACAGAGTCTCGAACTCAGGGCTGGCCTGAACGACGTCGGCCATGGGCACGTCGTTTATCATGACGTCGTAGACGCTCGGGGTGTCGGCTCGATGCTCCACGCCGAGCGCAGTCGATGCGTTCCCTTGCGGGTCCAGGTCGATGACGAGGACCTTCGCTCCCGATCGCGCAAGTGCCGCCGCGAGGTTCACCGTCGTGGTCGTCTTGCCGACGCCGCCCTTCTGGTTCGCGACGGTGAATACCCTCGTCGATGGCGGAAGCGGCAAGGCTTCGGCGGCGAGAGCTCGCCTCCTTCGGGTGAGTTCTGCGATCTCCCGCGCGAGCGGGGTGGAGTCATCCGTCGAAATTGCCGATTGTGCCACGACTGCCCCCTCCTCAGGATGTTTCACGTGAAACCTCGCTTGATCGATCCCGATTGATGTCGCGGGCGGCCGCTGCGACTCGCTCGCCTCGTAGTGGGAAATGGTCAGTCAACTGTAGCCCGAAACACTCGCGTGGTTTCCGTGCCGAGTTCGTCCCCGAGGGTGAGTACTTCGACGTTGCTCAGCCTCGCCGCGCGGATCGCTTTCTGCGCTGAGGCCATCTCCCGTTCCACTCCCGCTCCCTTGAGAAAGAGCAATTCGCCGCCCGATCGAACCAGACGGGAGGAGATCGGAATGAGCCTGGACAGAGCGCTCACCGCGCGCGCCGTCACCTGATCGAGCCAGGGCGACATCGTCACCTCTTCCGCCCGCGCTCGCACGACGTCGACGTTGGCCAACCCGAGTCGCCTCACTTGGTCCTGCAGCCAGTCGACTCGTCGTTCCATCGGCTCGATGAGGACGAACGCGACATCCGGCCGGGCAATCGCCAACACGAGTCCGGGCAATCCGGCGCCGCTGCCCACGTCGCCGACCCGACCTGGCTTCACGAGGGGCGCCAGGAGAGCGCTGTTCACAAGATGCCGAGTCCACAACCGCGGAAGCTCGAGTGGACCGATCAGTCCGAGCTCGACACCGTGTTCGGCAAGATTTGCGGCGTAGTGGCGGATTTGCTCCCGGTGCTCCCCGAACAGAGCGGGGACGAAGTCAGGCTCCTCCTCGACATCGCGGTCGCCGCTTGATGTTTCACGTGAAACATTCATGTCGGGATGAGCCTAGGAAGCGGCGGTGATGACCGTGTGCCGGTCCCGACCTTCACCCTCGGACTCGGACACGAGTCCCTTCGATGCGACGAGATCGTGAACGAGTTTCCTCTCATAGGACGACATCGGAGGCAGGTCGACGGATGACGCACCCTGCTCAATCCGCTCGGCCGCGCGATCGACGATCCGCGACAGCTCTGCTTCGCGTGCCTCGCGGGATCCGCCGACGTCGAGAATGAGCCGAGAGAATGTTCCGGTCTTCGCTTGAACGGCGATTCGCGCGAGCTCCTGGAGTGCGGTCACCGTGTCGGGCTTCGAGAGCAAGCGAAGATTGGAGTCTTCGCTCGAATTCACGGAGACGTACGCTCGCCCGTCGCGGGCATCGATGTCGATGTCTCCATCGAGGTCTGTGATGTCCAGGAGCTCTTCGATGTAATCGGCCGCGATGTCGCCCTCGGCTTCGAGCTGCTCTATCGACCGTTCGCCCTCCGGACCGTTCGACGCTGTCGGTTGTGCATCATCCTGCTCCGGCTCGATCGCCGCGTCATCAATGGGGGAAACCTGGGACACCTGCTACCTCTTTTTCTTCTTCTTGCGATTCTTCGGGTTGACCGGTTGTGCTCGCTGCGTCGCCTTCGGCTCTTCCGGCACCTCGGGGGCCTCATCCTCGATGATTGTGATTCCGCGCCTTTGGCCCTTCTTCGCCAATCGCGCTTCGCGCGCGAGCGCGGCCTCGCTGCCAGGGGTCGGCATGTTTCGGATGACGATGAACTGCTGAGCCATCGTCCAGAAGTTCGAGACGAGCCAGTAGAACATGACGCCGAGCGGGAACGTGAATCCCGAGAACAGGAAGATGAAGGGCAGGACATAGAGCAGCATCCGCTGCTGCTTGTACATCGGGCTCGACTTCATCTCGGGCGACTGGTTCTTCGACATGATTTGCAATTGCGTGATGAATTGCGAGGCGGTCATGAGAACGACCATGATCGACGCGATCACGATCACGGGCACGCTGCCGTCCGCCGTGCTGATGGCCAGCTTGAGCGGTGCACCCAGGAAGACGGATTCGCCGAACGAGTGCGAGAGGCCTTTCGTCAGGAGGCCCACGCCGATTCCCTCGTGCTGCGCGTTCTGCAGCACGGAGAACAGTCCGAAGAAGATCGGCATTTGAAGAAGAAGCGGCAGACACGAACTCAAGGGGTTCGTGCCGGTCTTCTTGTACATCTCCATCGTTTCGCGCGACATCGCCTCGCGGGAGAACTGATCCTTCTTGCCCTTGTACTTGTCCTGAATTTTCTTGAGCTGGGGGGCGACCTCGAGCATTCGACGCTGGCTCTTGATTTGCCGAACGAAGATCGGAATGAGTGCAGCACGCACGACGAGGACGAGACCGACGATCGACAGCACCCAGGTGGTGCCGTCGTCCCCATTCATGCCGATCGACGTGAACACCCAGTGGAATGCCACGAGGATCGCCTCGATGACCCACTTGATGGGCCAGAGAACTGTGCCGATGATATCCATTCGGGTGTTAGACCTTTCCAGTCGACGGAATCACGAATCCAAATCGTGTCACGCCGTACGTTGTTCTGTTGTTTTGCGGAACGTCGTCGACGCCTCCGGCCGCCCACGGATGACAACGAGCGATTCGCACCGAGCCGAGCCAAACGCCTTTCACGACACCGTGCGTCTGAATGGCGTGCAGCGCATAGTGGGAACACGAGGGGTAATAGCGACACACATTCCCGTAGAGCGGCGAAATCACCGCACGGTATCCGCGCAGGATGATCACGCAAATGTTCCTGGGCACGAGCAAAAGGAAAATAGCCGCGGTCTTCATCGACTGGTACTCCTTTCGCTTCGCATTGCTCTCGTGAACTCCTCGTGAAGGGTATCCCAGTCTGTTGTGGCGGATCCGGGCAAACCCCTCACGACGACATCCATTCCCCGCGAACCGTCCTGCACCAATTTCCATGCGATCGCGCGAAGCCGGCGACGAACACGATTTCGAGCGACGGCGTTTCCCGTTTTCCTCGTCATCGTGAAGCCGAATCGCGCCGGATGTGTGGGGTCGGTCGAGAGCACGCTCACGACCAAGTGATCGGTCTGCATGCGGCGGCCCCGACGGGAAACGACTTGAAATTCGTCACCGGAGATCAGGCGATTCGCCCTTGCGAGCACGTCAAGCTCACGCAGAAAGTTCGCTGCGTCCTTTGCGACGGCGCGCGCTCAGGATGGCGCGACCCGCGCGAGTGCGCATCCGAAGTCGAAAACCATGCACTTTCGCGCGGCGGCGGTTGTTGGGCTGGAAAGTCCTCTTGCTCATTACGTATCTCCACGGTGTCATGATCTCCGGTGGGCGAACAGCAACAGGAATGCTGGCCCCGGGAAGTTGGGGTGCCAATCGGCAGAAGTCAACTGATTAAAGGTACGGGCTTAACTTCGCGGGGTCAAACTGCGCGCCGGGTGACTTCGCGAACTACCCCCAATTTCACTCGAGGTTGTCCACAACGGCTCGCTACAAACTAAGGTGGTGTCACTGCACAGTCGGTGGATAACTCTGTGAGTAACTGGCCGGAAGAGCAAGGGGAGCGATGGACGCGGGAGCCGATCCCACACAGGAGTTGTGGCAATCCATCCTCGATTCGCTGCGCGCGGATGACCGCATTACTCCCCAGCTGGAGGGCTTTCTCTCTCTCGTCGAACCCAAAGGCGTCATGGCGGGAACCCTGTATCTCGAGGTTCCGAACGACCTCACGCGCGGAATGCTCGAGCAGAGAATCCGTCTTCCCTTGCTGAATGCGATCGCGGCGCTCACGGAAGACCAATCCGTTTCAACGTTCGCGATCGTCGTCAATCCCGACATCGCGCAGGATTACCTCGAGCCCGCCGTCGAGCCAGCCGAGCAGTCCTACATCGAACAACAGCCCAGTCCTTCTCCCGTCGAATCCGGCAGGAAGGGAGACTCGCGGCTCAACCCGAAGTACAGTTTCGACAACTTCGTCATCGGCGGGTCAAACCGGTTCGCCCACGCCGCCGCCGTCGCCGTCGCGGAAGCACCGGCCAAGGCGTACAACCCGCTGTTCATCTACGGCGGTTCCGGCCTGGGCAAGACGCACCTTCTTCACGCGATCGGCCATTACGCGGAGAGCCTGTATCCCGGAATCCGCATCCGCTACGTGAGCTCCGAGGAGTTCACGAATGACTTCATCAACTCGATCGCCAACAACAGGGCTTCCGTCTTTCAATCCCGCTATCGGGAGATCGACATCCTTCTCATCGACGACATCCAATTCCTCCAGGGGAAGGACTCCACCCAGGAGGCGTTCTTCCACACGTTCAACACTCTGCACGATCACAACAAGCAAGTCGTCATTACGAGCGACTTGCCGCCCAAACACCTCACGGGTTTCGAAGACCGGATGCGGTCCCGATTCGAATGGGGACTCATCACGGATGTCCAGGCGCCGGATCTCGAAACGCGCATCGCCATCCTCCGCAAGAAGGCGCAAAGCGAACGTCTTCAGGTTCCGGACGACATCCTCGAATACATGGCCTCGAAAGTCTCGTCGAACATCCGGGAGCTCGAAGGAACCCTCATCCGCGTCACCGCGTTTTCGAGTCTCAACAAGACGCCCGTCGATCTCGCGCTCGTTCAAACGGTCTTGAAAGATCTCATCACGCTCGATGAGGACAACGTCGTCGCGCCGGTCGACATCATCAACCACACGGCTGAGTACTTCAAACTCACGGTCGACGACCTTTACGGTTCTTCGCGATCGCAAGCCGTAGCTACCGCGCGACAAATCGCCATGTATCTGTGTCGAGAGCTGACCAACCTTTCGTTGCCGAAAATCGGCCAATTGTTCGGCAATCGCGATCACACGACCGTGATGTACGCGAACAAGAAGATCACCGAACTCATGAAGGAACGGCGCTCGATTTACAACCAGGTCACGGAATTGACCAGCAGGATCAAGCAAAACCATCGATACAACAAGGCGTGACGAGCTCATTGCCCACATGTGGATAACTTGTTAGCAACTACCGCCCCACTTGTGCGAAAACCTGTCCTGCCTGTGAATTGCCGTTGTGAGCCAGTTCACTCGCTCCTCACCTTCACACCACTTCGCACAGCCACTCCACATCTCACACGGTTGTAGTTTCCTACGGCCGTCGCGCGATCCAAGCGATCTGCACACTTTCCACAGCGGTTAATACCATTAGATTTCTTAATGGATAAGGGTTCCCAAATAACCTTCATCGCTCGGGTCCGCGGGCTGTGCCAGTATTAAGGCCCGGCTCCCACTCAGATCGACAGAGGTGACCATGAAGTTCCAAGTCAATCGTGACGTCTTCAGCGAGGCAGTATCTTTTGCGGTCAAACTGCTCCCTCAGCGAACGACGTTGCCGATCCTGAGTGGGGTTCTGATCGAAGCTGGTGACGATGGCTTGACGCTGTCATCGTTCGACTACGAGGTCTCCACGAGAGCGACCATTGCGGCCGATGTCGAAGAGAACGGCAAAGTTCTCGTGTCCGGCCGGCTTCTTGCGGATATCGCGAGCAGACTCCCGGCCGCCCCCGTGCATGTGAATACGGACGGATCCAAGATCGTCGTGAAGTGCGGATCCGCAAACTTCACGCTTTTGAGCATGCCGGTCGAGGAGTATCCGACGCTTCCGGAAATCGCCGCGGAGTCCGGAGTGCTTCCGGCTGAGGCATTTTCCACCGCCGTCTCCCAGGTCGCGGTGGCGGCGAGCCGAGATGATGTCACGCCAGTGATAACAGGAGTCCAACTCGAGGTCACGGACAACAACCTGAGTCTCGTCGCCACGGATCGCTATCGCGTCGCGATTCGCGACATCGACTGGGAATCACGCGTCGCCAAGAATTCGGAACCGATGACAGCCCTCGTGCCGGCGCGAACTCTCCTCGAGGTCGGCAAGACTTTCGGGCACAGCGGAACGATTTCGGTTGCGATCACGAGTACGGACGAGCGCGAACTCATCGCGTTCAGTGCGGAGAAGAAGACGGTCACTTCGCTCCTGATCAAGGGAAATTTTCCGCCGGTCCGCCGGCTGTTTCCCGAGTCTCCCGACAACTACGCCGTCGTCAACACTGCCGAGCTCATGGAGGCTGTGCGCCGAGTGTCCCTCGTGCTCGAACGGGAGGCCGCGTTGCGATTCACTTTCTCCATCGACGGCGTGACCCTCGAAGCGATCGGCTCGGAGCAAGCCCAGGCATCCGAAACCATCGACGGGCATTTGAATGGCGAGGACACGGTCGTGTCACTCAAGCCGCAATTCCTCCTCGACGGACTCGGCGCGGTGCATTCGGAGTTTGTTCGGATATCGTTCACGAAGACGGACAACCCGAACAAGCCGGGTCCCGTTCTCATTACGAGCCAATCATCGAAGGATCAGGCCGGGGTGGACAATTACAAGTACCTCCTGCAGCCGAATCTCCTGTTGCGGTGAGGTTCACGCAGTTCGAGTTACGGAAGAAGTTGAAAAATGCATATCGGTCTCGTCGGTCTGGGCAGGATGGGCAGCAACATGCGCACGAGGCTTCGAGATCACGACATCACCGTCACGGGGTTCGATAAGAATCCGGACGTCACGGATGTCGCGTCGCTCGCCGATCTTGTCACCGCGCTGCCGGCTCCCCGCATCGTGTGGGTGATGGTCCCGGCCGGCGACATCACGCACTCCGTCGTGAAGGAACTCATCATTCTGTTGAGCGAGGGAGATCTCATCATCGACGGCGGCAATTCCCGGTTTACCGAGGATGCGCGGCACGGCGCCCTCGCGCACAAGCACTCCGTCGGTTTCATGGACGCCGGCGTATCGGGCGGCGTCTGGGGTTTGAAGAACGGCTACGGCTTGATGGTCGGCGGCGCAGACGAACACGTCGAGCGCGCAATGCCGATCTTCGACGCGCTTCGTCCGGAGGGCCCCCGGGAAGAGGGTTTTGTCCACGTCGGGCCGGTGGGGGCCGGCCACTACGCAAAGATGGTGCACAACGGCATCGAATACGGCCTCATGCAGTCCTTTGCGGAAGGCTATGAGCTCCTGGATAAGCGAGAAGACCTCATTAAGGATGTGACGGGGACGTTCAAGGCGTGGCAGCGCGGCACGGTCGTCAGGTCCTGGTTGCTGGAATTACTCGTTCGCGCTCTCGAGCAGGACCCCGACTTCGAGGAGATCGAGGGCTATGTGGATGACTCGGGCGAAGGGCGCTGGACGCTCGAGGAGGCAATCGACAACGCTGTTCCGATGCCGGCCATTTCCGCGTCAATTTTCGCCCGCTTCGTTTCGCGCCAGGGCGACGAGTCTCCCGCAATGAAAGCGGTGGCAGCACTCCGACACCAATTCGGCGGGCACGCGGTCAAGAAGTCGGAGTGATCGGATGCCCTGCCGCATCGTGTTGCCCTCGTGATCGTCACACGACTGCAACTCACGGACTTTCGCAATTACGAGTCGGCTGACGTCGAACTCGTCGCGGGGCCGAACCTCTTCGTGGGAAGCAACGGTCAGGGAAAGACGAACCTCGTCGAAGCGCTCGGATACTTCGCAACCCTGGGCTCTCACCGCGTCTCGTCGGAACAAGCCATGATCCGTCAGGGCGCCGATTCGGCAATCGCCCGCGCGCGGTTGCGGCACGCGGATAAGGAACTCTTGCTCGAAGTGCAATTGAATCGCTCGGGAGCGAATCGAGCCCAGGTCAATCGCAACCAGATTCGGGTTCGTGAACTTCCCCGCCACTTCTCGACGGTCCTGTTCGCGCCGGAAGATCTTGCGCTCGTGCGCGGGGAGCCGAGCGGCCGACGAAGATTCATGGATGAATTGCTCATCCTCCGGTCGCCGCGACTCGCGGGCGTGCTCGCCGACTACGACCGGGTCCTCCGCCAGCGCAACACCCTCTTGAAGTCGGCGCGATCGTCCGGGGTCAAAGGAGATGCGCTGTCGACCCTTGCGGTGTGGGACGATCGCCTCGTGGCACTCGGGTCCGAGGTGGTGAACGCAAGGATCGAACTCGTCACTGAGCTCGATCCGGCGGTTGCGGCAGCGTACGTCGCGGTGGCCGGCGACGACAATCGAACCCGGTTGGACATCCGGCACAGCATCCTCGGCGAAGATTCCGAATCCGGTCCGGAGGACGACGCGGCGGCGACACTCCCGCTCCCCTCCGGTGAGACGCAACTTCTGTTTCGGGAAGCGCTCGAGCGAGTGCGCCGAAGCGAACTGGATCGCGGAGTGACGCTCGTCGGTCCGCACCGCGATGATCTGATCCTCGGCTTGAACGGGATGGCGGCGCGCAGCCACGCGAGCCACGGAGAATCCTGGTCGTTCGCCCTCGCTCTCAAGCTCGCTTCGGCCCATGTTCTTCGCGCCGATTCGTCCGTCGGGGATCCCGTCCTCATTCTCGATGACGTGTTCGCCGAACTGGATGAATCCCGCCGCGAACGCCTCGCAAACGCAGTGAGCGGATTCGAGCAGGTTCTCATCACGGCGGCGGTTTTCGGCGATGTTCCCGAGCAACTCGCTCGCCACGTCGTCCGAATAGAGCGTGGCCGAATCGTCGACGCGGAGGATGTTCCCTTCGAGCGCGAAAGCGATTCTCGATGAAAGCAGATCAGCCAGAGGGCGAACACCTCGCGGTGTTCGAGAGGTTCCGCCGAGTTTTCGGCGACCGCGCCGCGACGTCGAAGGACTCGCGAACCCGCGCTCGCCGCGAACCGGGCTCGAGTGCGCCGTTCGGCGCGGGAAGGGACCCGCAGGGCATTGCGGATGTGCTCAACGCGCTGACCGCGAAACTCGGATGGAATTCCTCTCTCGCTCGATCGGAGCTGCTCGATTCCTGGGCCGAACTCGTCGGCGACGAGACGGCTGCGCACTCGACTCCTGCAGGCATCGAAAGCGGGGTTCTGACCGTTTCCTGCGACTCGACCGCGTGGGCGACACAGCTCCGGTTGATGCGCTCGCAGATCATCGCCCGCATCATCGAGCGGTATCCGGATGCCGGCATCGATTCCCTCCGATTCGATGGACCGGGTGTTCCCTCATGGAAAAGGGGCCCCAGATCAATTCCAGGGCGTGGCCCGCGCGATACTTACGGTTAATTGGGCAAAAGAGATACCCCGCGCAAATTCAAGTCCCCAGAAGGCCGAATTCGGCTTTTGGCACGGCGCATTTTGATAGACTGGAGTCCTCGTCGAGGCAGCTACTGGCACAGGAGCGGAGCCCGAAGAATCCACCAGGCAGGAGCTCGATAACTACATGTCAACGAAGCCGAAAAACTCCGAGCCTGATGACAGTTACGGCGCCGACCAGATCCAGGTTCTCGAGGGTCTTGAGGCGGTTCGCAAGCGGCCCGGCATGTACATCGGATCCACGGGTCCCCGCGGCCTGCACCACCTCGTCTACGAGGTCGTCGACAATTCGGTCGATGAAGCGCTCGCCGGCCATTGTGATCAGATCAGCATCACCATGCTGCGCGACGGCGGCATCCGCGTGGTCGACAATGGGCGAGGTATCCCGGTCGCCGAGAACAAGCAAGAGAAGAAATCGACCGTCGAGGTCGTCCTGACCATTCTGCACGCCGGAGGAAAATTCGGCGGCGGCGGCTACGCGGTGTCCGGCGGACTGCACGGCGTCGGGGTATCCGTCGTGAACGCCTTGTCGAGCACTCTCAAGGTCGAAGTTCACCGGATGGGCCACGCGTGGCGACAGGAATATCGGCACGGCATCCCTCAGGCGCCGCTCAAGCAGGAAGAAGAAGTCGACGGCACGGGAACGATCATCACGTTCTGGCCGAGTGCGGACACGTTCGAGACGGTCGAGTTCGATTTCGAAACGTTGCGCGCGCGATTCCAGCAAGTGGCTTTCCTCAACAAGGGTTTGTCGATCACGCTCACGGACGAGCGCGACCTCGAGGGAACAGGCGAACCCGTCGGGGTGACCTACCTCTACGAAAAGGGCCTCGTCGACTATGTCGAGTACTTGAACTCGGCGAAAAAGGTCGAGGCAATCCACGAGGAGATCATTTCGTTCGAGTCGGAGGATACCGAGCGCAAGATCTCCGTCGAGGTTGCGATGCAGTGGACGAATTCCTATCAGGAGAGCGTGCACACCTACGCGAACACCATCAACACGCACGAAGGCGGCACGCACGAAGAAGGATTCCGTGCCGCGCTCACGACTCTCGTCAACAAATATGCGCGCGACAAGGCGATCCTGAAGGAAAAGGACGAGAACCTCACGGGCGACGACATCCGCGAGGGACTGACGGCAGTCATTTCGGTCAAGCTCGCCGAACCGCAGTTCGAGGGCCAGACGAAGACGAAACTCGGCAACACGGAGGCGAAGAGCTTCGTCCAGCGGATCACGGGCGATCAGCTCAACGACTGGTTCGACCGCAATCCGACGCAGGCTCGCGACATCATCCGAAAGTCCATTCAAGCGGCCGCCGCCCGGATGGCCGCGCGCAAGGCGCGGGAACAGACGCGCCGCAAGGGCCTTCTCGAGTCCGGCGGAATGCCCGGAAAGCTGCGCGATTGCTCGAGCAGCGATCCGAGCCTCTCCGAGATCTTCATCGTCGAGGGCGACTCGGCCGGAGGTTCGGCAGTGCAGGGACGAAACCCCGAGACGCAAGCCATCCTCCCGTTGCGGGGCAAAATCCTGAACGTCGAGAAGGCTCGTCTCGATCGCGCGCTCGCCAACAACGAAGTCCAGGCGATGATCACGGCTTTCGGCGCGGGCATCGGCGAAGACTTCAACCCGGACAAGGTGCGCTACCACAAGATCGTGCTCATGGCGGATGCGGATGTCGACGGCCAGCACATCACGACGCTTTTGCTGACACTGCTCTTCCGGTACATGCGGCCGCTCATCGACCTCGGCTACGTGTACCTCGCCCAGCCGCCCCTGTATCGCTTGAAGTGGACGAACTCACCGCACGAATACGTGTACACGGATCGCGAGCGGGACGCGCTGCTCGAAGATGGCCTCGCCGCGGGCAAGCGCATCCCGAAGGAAAACGGTATTCAACGCTACAAGGGCCTCGGCGAAATGGACTACCAGGAGCTCTGGGAGACGACGATGAATCCTGAGACGCGCACGCTCATGCAAGTGACTCTCGACGACGCGCTCGCGGCGGACGAGATCTTCTCCACCCTCATGGGCGACGACGTCGAGTCGCGCCGCAACTTCATCCAGAGGAACGCCAAAGACGTTCGCTTCCTGGACATCTAGCAGAACGGCACCGAGGAATTCATGGCAGACGAACCGGATACGACGGAGCCGAGCGAACCGCAGATCGCCGGCCGCGAGATCGATTTGACGCACGACAAGATCGAGCAAGTCGACCTCCAGCTGGAGATGCAGCGCAGTTATCTCGACTACGCGATGAGCGTGATCGTCGGGCGTGCGCTTCCCGAAGTCCGCGACGGGTTGAAGCCCGTCCACCGCCGCGTGATCTACGCCATGTACGACGGCGGATACCGCCCGGACAAGGCTTTCTCCAAGAGCACCCGCGTGGTCGGCGAAGTGATGGGCCAGTTCCACCCTCACGGCGACGCGTCGATCTACGACACGCTCGTGCGGCTCGTGCAGCCGTGGAGCCTGCGCTATCCGCTCGCGCTCGGTCAGGGGAACTTCGGATCCCCCGGAAACGACGGAGCGGCCGCGCCGCGATACACCGAGACGAAGATGGCTCCCCTCGCGCTTGAAATG
>JAHBST010000023.1 GCA_019638975.1 Cryobacterium sp. | reverse complement strand
CTCCTGACCTCTTCGATGCGAACGAAGCGCGCTACCAACTGCGCCATAGCCCCAAAATCATGCGTTGCTACGTTATCACGCGAAGCCGCAGCGTCATGATCCCTTCGAGACGATCGCTCCGCGAACTCTTCCGTGAATAGAGAGCGTCAACCGACCGCGCGACGGCGGCGCAGGATCTCGTCCAGATCGGCGGGGGCCGCATCCGCAGCGTCGAAGACACCCATGCGGGCGAATTTGCTCGGGACCGCAATCGTTGCGGCAGCGGGCGCCCTCTCGATTCGCGTGACCTCGGGTTCTGTTTGCGCAGCGCGAAGTGACATCTCAGCCTCTGCCGCGGCCGCGCGAAGAAGAGCGGCGTGATCGGGCCGGGCGGTTTCGGCATGATCGCCTCGCGATCCCTCAACCTGTATGCCTCGGCCGGAGCGTGACAAGTACAGCGGCTTCGGCACCGGGATCGGATCCCATCCGGTGCTGCGGCGGGGCTCGACGTCACCGTGGTCGTGGAACGGAATCGAGTGCGGAGTCGCCAACGCTGCGCGCCGGAGGTCGGCACGCGCACGAGAAACCGCCGCCGCCTGACCCAGGAGCGAAAACGAACCCAAGGCGACAATGCTGGCCCCCGCAAACAACTGCCACGCCCCCGTTGACACGAGCGCCTGAAAACCGAAACCACCGGCCACTAGTGCGGCCAGGAGCACGAAAGACGCCAGCGCACGGGAGCGGCGGAGCCGGCGAGCTGTGCGGGTATCGCCTTCGAGACGGCCACTCGCAGCGACCTCCCCAGGCAAGGAGGTGCGCCGACCGCGACGCACCGCGGCATCCTCGGCGAATGACGCGATTGCCCGACGCGATGACTTCTGCTGCTTCCGCAGCGCACGCTGCTGAGCGGCAACGGTGCGCGCTGTCGCCTCCACGCGAACAACTGAAGGCAATTCGGCGCTCTCCGCAAGGATGCGCATGGTCTGCTGCAGACGCACAGCATTGCGCTCCGTGGCGAGATACTCTCGACGTTTCAACCACGTGGGCACGAGGTAAACGAACCAGAGCACCGCCGCAAGCGCGATGATGACGCTCGAGCCGACGCCGTCAATACCCATGACGTCAACGCTAAGACGGGTACCGAGGATCACGCCGCTGGCGCGCCGTCGACCCGATCACCGGTCGGTTTCGACCAGTGAGCCCGTCGACGCTAGCGCGACAACGACTGAGCCGCCGCGCGATCGGCCGCGGGAACGACGCCTGCGCCATCCGGAACCCTGCCATCCAGCCAGCGACGAAGCACTCCGACAGGCAATTCGTCGGACACAAGTGCGAAACAGAAGTGGTCCCGCCAATCGCCGTTGATGTGGATGAACTTGCGTCGCAGTCCCTCGTAACGAAAGCCGAGCTTCTCCACGACGCGAAGTGACGGTTCGTTCTCCGGTCGAATGCAAATCTCCATTCGGTGGAGGCCGAGTTGGAAGAAGCAATAGTCGGTTGCAAGCGCCACAGCAGTTGGAGTGATCGATTTACCCGCGAATCGCTCGGAAACCCAATATCCGATCGTGGCTGAAGACACGCTCCCCCAGGCGATCGACGACACATTGAGTTGCCCGGCGATCTGGCCTTCGAATTCGATGATGAACGGAAGCCCGAGTCCCGCGCGCGCATTGGAGGTGAGGCTACGGATGCTCGCCCGAACGTCAAAGTTCATCGGGCCGCGAGGGTTCGTCGCTTCCCACGTGCGCAACCACTTGCGGTTATCCAGCAGCTCCCGCTCCAGTCGCCGCGCATCGCGAATTCGGATGCCGCGAATCGTCACGGCGCCCTCGCTCAACGTGGGGATCACGACGGATCAGTCCAACCCGCGCGAAAACTCTTTGAGCCACGGCCGCAACTCCGGCCCAAGATCCTTGCGATCGACGGCGAGTTGCACGATCGCCTTGATGTAGTCGAGCCGATCGCCGGTGTCGTATCGTCGACCGCGGAACACGAGGCCATAAACGCCGCCCGCGATCGACACATCGGATGCAAGCTCCTGCAAGGCATCCGTCAACTGGATTTCGCCGCCCTGCCCGGGCTTCGTGCGTTCCAGAACCCCGAAAATCTCGGGCCGGAGAACATAGCGCCCGATAATTGCAAGATTCGAGGGCTGAGTCCCCTCCGCAGGTTTTTCGACGAGGCCCGTGACCTGCACGATGTCCTCGTGGTCGGTCGGCTGTACTGTCGCGATCCCGTAGAGATGCGCGTTCGAGGGATCGACCTCGAGGAGCGCGATCACCGACGCATTACGTTCTTGCTGCACCTCGAGCATCCGCGACAGCAAGGCGTCCCGCTCGTCAATCAGGTCGTCGCCGAGCAGAACCGCGAACGGTTCTTCGCCGACATGCATGTGCGCGCGCAAAACCGCGTGGCCGAGACCGAGGGGAGCCCCTTGACGCAAGTAGTGCACTTCGGCGAGGTCGCTGGAGAAATTGACTTTCTCCAGGCGGGCGCTGTCACCCTTGCGCTCGAGCATCGCTTCCAGTTCGCCGACACGATCGAAGTGGTTCTCCAGGGCGCCCTTGTTGCGCCCCGTGATCATCAGGACATCGCGGAGCCCAGCCGCGACCGCCTCTTCGACGACGTACTGAATGGCCGGCTTGTCGACCACGGGGAGCATTTCCTTCGGCATCGCCTTGGTCGCCGGGAGAAAACGGGTTCCGAGCCCCGCCGCGGGAATGACCGCTTTCGTGATCTGAGATGCCATGGGGAAAGGTTACCCGCCCGGCCGCCGTAAACTGGCTGCATGAGCGGTGACGAGAGCCACCAGAAGCGAGCGCTCAGGGCCGAGCTTCGCGGGCGGCGGCGAACGATGACGATGTCGGAACGGGATACGGCAACCACTCGATTGACTCAAAACCTCGTCGACCTCGTTTCGGACCTCGATGCCCACTATGTCGCCGCCTACTTGCCTGCACACGATGAACCGAACATCAGGCCATTTCTAGCGTGGGCTCACGAGCAGGACATCCGCATACTCCTCCCCGTGAGCCGCGACGACGGACTCCTCGACTGGGCTGTGTCGACGGATGCCGAGCAGGAAGGCATCGGCGGAATGCCGGAACCCGTGGGCGAACTCCTGGGGCCCATCGCGATCAACGACGTCGACCTCATCCTCGTGCCGGCAGCGGCGGTCGATCAGACCGGAATGCGGCTCGGCTGGGGACGAGGCTACTTCGACCGAACGCTCGGCTCGATGGAGAAATGCCCGCCCGTCTTTGCCGTCATATTCGATGGGGAACTTATCGGTTCGGTTCCCACGGAACTCCACGACAAGCGGGTCGACGGCGCGGTCACACCCGACGGCATCACCAGTTTTTCCGGAACGACGACCTAAGGAAGCCCGTGCCCACCTATTCCTACCGCTGCAGGGAATGCGGCGACGCCTTCGACGTGCAGCAATCGTTCACAGACCCCTCGCTCACCGTGTGCCCGGCATGCGGGGGCGAATTGCGCAAGGTTTTCAGCCCCGTCGGCGTTTCGTTCACGGGGTCCGGTTTCTACCGCAACGACTCTCGCGCCAAGCCGGCAGGCGGCTCGGAAGGCTCGAGTTCGGATTCGTCGTCGAGTGCGACGGATGCCGGGAGCGGGTCGAGCGAGAAGCCGGCACCAGCAGCCAAAGAAAAATCCGCAGCGAAAGCATCCGCCAAGGCGGCATCCGGAACCGGAACGGGCTCGAAATCATCCACCGGCACTTCCTCGTAAAAGCAACTGACGGGAGAGGATTGACAACATGATCAAGGGATTCAAGGAATTCATCATGCGGGGCAACGTCATCGACCTCGCCGTCGCCGTCGTCATCGGCGCCGCGTTCACCGCAATCGTCAACGCGCTCGTGACGGGCATATTCAATCCGGCCCTCGGCGCGCTGTTCAACGCCGAAAACCTGGACAAGGCGTGGATCGTGACGATCCCCACTCTCTCCGGCGGCAAAGCGGAAATCCTCTTCGGCGCGGTCGTTGCCGCCGTCATCCAATTCGTTCTCGTCGCGGCGGCCGTCTATTTCGCGCTCGTCCTGCCGATCAACCGGATGAAGGCGCGTGCAGAGGCCAAGCGCAAGGCGGGCGCGCCCGATGAGGAAGTTCAGCCCGACGAACGTCAGCTCCTCACTGAAATTCGCGACTTGCTGGCGAAGTCTGCGAGAGACACAGACCCGGCCGCGTAGCCCGCTCTACTCGGCGGCTTTCGACAGCTTCGACGGCCACCAGATTGCCTTGCCGATGTCGTACGAAACCGCCGGCACGAGAAGCGACCGCACGATGATCGTGTCGACGAGAACGCCGAACGCGACGATGAACGCGATCTGGACGAGGAACAGAATCGGGATGACCGCGAGCGCGGCGAAGGTCGCGGCGAGCACGATTCCTGCCGAGGTAATGACGCTGCCCGTCTTCCCGAGGCCCCGGAGAATCCCGGACCTCGTGCCGATCCAGAGCGATTCCTCCCTCACGCGAGTCATGAGGAAGATGTTGTAGTCCACGCCGAGCGCCACGAGGAACACGAATCCGAAGAGCGGTACCGACGCATCCGCTCCGGAAAATCCGAATACGTGATTGAAGACGAGCGCTGAGACTCCGAGCGCCGTGGCGTAGGACACGACAACGCTCGCGATCAACACGAGCGGGGCGACGATCGCTCGCAACAAGAGCATGAGAATGATGAGGATCACGAGAAGCACGATGGGAATGATCTTGACGAGGTCGGCTTGCGCCGTGTCGTTCGTGTCGAGCGCAATCGCCGTGACCCCGCCCACAAGCACCGTCGGATCGATCGCGGCAAGAGTCGAACGCACTTCGCGCACGACCGATTCCGCCCTGTCGGAATCCGCTTCGTAATCCAGGACGGCGTTGACAAGCACGCGGCCGTCGCGCACGAGCGGCGACGGTGTGGGCGCTGTCGGGTCCGCGCTCGGACGAACGTTCCCCGCATACACGCTTGCCGAACTGATGCCCTCAGTGCTCTCGAGCGCCGAGACAACGGCATCCGCGCTGTCCTCCTTCGTCACGACGACCACGGGGCTGCCCGATCCCGCGTCGAAGTGTTTCGCGAGCGCGGCCTGGCCGTCTACCGAATCGGACGCCGTGAGCACGAGGTCCGTCTGCGGGACGCCGTTGGCCTGCAATTGGAGCGTCCCGAGCCCCCCGGCGACGAGAAGCACGAGGGCCACGAGCCAGGTCACGCGCGGCTTGCGCGCAATGAGCGTTCCGATCCGCTTCCACACGCCCGTGATTCCGTCAAGCCCGCGTAGCACGGAGTCGTCGCCCGAACGCACTTCGTCGGCGGGAGTGCTCGCTGCGGGATCGAATTTCGGTCGAATCGGCCAATACGCGGTGCGACCGAAGAGAGCGAGAAGGGCGGGAAGAAAGCTGAGGACGGCAAGGAGCGAGAACACGATTCCGATGGCCGCGATCGGTCCGAGACTCTTATTCGAGTTGAGGTCCGAAAACAGCAAGCACAAGAGCGCGATGATCACGGTGGCGCCGGACGCGACGATGGGCTCCCACGCGTTGCGCCATGCCCGAAGGATGGCGGCCCAGCGCGATTGCACGTCGGTGAGCGCTTCCTTGTACCGCGCGACGAGCAAGAGCGAATAATCTGTCGCCGCACCGATCACGAGAATCGACAGGATGCCCTGGCTTTGACCGCTGAGCGAGATCCACCCCCACGCCGCGAAAGCGTAGACGAGCAGGATCGCCGCGCACAGGGCGAACACTGCCGTGAGCAGAACGAGAATCGGCAAGACAACCGAGCGGTAAACCAGCAAGAGGATGAGAAAGACCGCTCCGGCAGCGACGAGAAGCAGAATTCCGTCGATACCGCCGAAAGCGTTGACGAGGTCCGCGGTAAGACCCGCGGGCCCCGTGACGTAACCGGTCAGGCCCGAGTCGAGATTCTCCGCGAGCACCGTTCGAAGCGAGGCCACGGTTGACCGGAGCCCGTTTCCCTCGGCGAGAGGGACGATGAACTCGACCGCAAATCCGTCGGCCGAAGGAATCGGCCCAGCGACAGCCGTCTTCTGCCCGTCGTCAGGCGATTGCACGCCATCAACCGCGCCAAGATCGCCTGCAAGCTCCACGAAGGAGCCGAGCTCCGACCGTTCGATCGCCGTGTCGGAGACGACGACGACCACGGCGGGAATCGAACCCGAATCGGAGAACTTTTTCTGCCACTCGATCGTCTCCGTGGATTCCGCCGTCGCCGGCAGAAAGGAGGCCTGATCGTTGCTCGAGACGGAGGAGAGCTTCCCAAACGTCGGTCCGCCAAAACCTGCTGCCGCAAACCACACGATGAGAAGCACGGACGGAAGGAGGATGCGCAACCACCGCCGGGGCGCCGGTGAGCCGCGGCCCGCCTTCCGCGCGGGAGAGTTTGCGCTCATTCGCCGGTCACCTTCGCGCTCGTCGGAGCGTCGCCGACGGGATCGGGCGCGGCCGCAGTCGCCGAAAGGTCGTCCAAAAATCGAATCACGATCCGCTTGTCGCTCGCGCTGAGCGCCGCAGCGACCTGAAAGCGGCGCGCGTGCATCCGCCCCACCTTCTCCTGCACTTCCGCGTGTGCGGCGGGATTGACCGTGATGACAACCGCTCGCCGATCAGTCGGATGCGGTGCGCGAGTCACGTGACCCGCGATCTCGAGCCGATCGAGCAGCTTTGTCGTCGACGCGGTGGAGATTCCCAGATGGTCGGCGATCATACCCGGGGTCACGCTTTTGCCCTGATTGGTGGAAACGATGATGAAGCGCATCGCCTTCATATCGTTGTCGCCAAGTTTCATGTCATGCCTCGACTCGTCGCTCATTCGCTGCTCCGCTTCACGCCATTTCCGCACGGCAGCGAGAACTGCCACTGCTTCTTCCATGTCTTTCTCGCTCATCTGATTTCTGTCGATGAGGGCCTGGTCCGGATCGATCGTTCGCGGATCGATGAGCGGATCAGGTTTCCCTTGGCGTTCGTCGTGCGATTCGGGCATGACAATATCTTAGTACCTCGGGAAGATGCATGCTACGCTATTATCTTTCCAAGCTAGCTATATGAGAGAACAGTGAGTAGGGGTGCTGACAATGCCGGATGAATTGCACGAGCATTTGCGCGAGCACCTCGCCTTCACGGGAACGCTTCAGCGCAGCGACGGAATGGTTCTCCTCGTCCGCGGAGCATCCCGCACGGCGTGGGGCCATCCGTTCTTCGGATCGCCTCGACCCGCCGAGCCGCTGCCGGCGGCGGTCCGCCGATGCGCAGAGCGAGATCTCGGCATCCAGTTCATGAACGTGGAACCCCTTCTCCCGCTCCTATCCAGCTCCCTTTCGACACGAGGCGCGGAAGCCGCAGACGCCCACAGTGAAACTCATCCGAGTTACGTCATTCGCAGCGACGAACCCCCTGTCACTGCGCCCGACGTAGAAACCTGGTGGGCCACGCCAGAAGAACTCGGCGAGCGTGCGAGACGAAAGCCAGACGAATTCGACCCCGTGTTTGTCACTCATGCGAGCCTGCTCCCGTTCTTCGGGGGCGATCCGCAGGCGTTCGGCGCAACTTCGCGGCTACAGGATAGAGACTCCGCATGACAATGTCGCACCTTGCATTCCTCGGTGACACTTCCACCGGAAGCGTCGACTCTCGCTTGGCCGAGTTCTTTGATGAACGCGGACGGCTCGCACGAATGTACGGCGCGCAATACCCGAGGCTGTGGAAAGCGGCACACGGTGCTAGTCGCGGCGGCAAGAGATTTCGGCCATTGCTCGTCATCCGCACGCACGACGAACTTGGTGGGACGAATCCCACGGCGGCCGTCGACGTCGCAACGGCGTTCGAATTGCTGCACACCGCCTTCCTGCTCCACGACGATTTGATCGACAACGATCTTTTGCGGAGGGGCCAACCGAATTTGGCAGGAAGCGAGAGAGACCGGGCGCGCGCCGCCGGCCTGAGCGAAAGGCAAGCCGCCCTGTGGGGACAAGCGTCCGCGGTCCTCGCAGGAGATCTTCTTATTCACTTCGCCCAATCGATGATCGCCCGAATCGACGTCGCGCACGACCAGCGCACGGCACTTCTGGACCTCCTGGATGAAAGCATGTTCATCACAGCCGCGGGAGAACTCGCGGATGTCGCACTCAGCATCGGCCTTCACACGGCAGAACTTCCCCACGTGCTTGACATGACGTCCCACAAAACCGCGAATTATTCATTCTGCGGCCCGCTGAGGGCAGGCGCGATCCTCGCGGGAGCGGACGACGAGACTCTCAGCCTCCTCGGCGACTACGGTAACCTCGTGGGCATCGCGTATCAGTTGCAGGACGACCTGCTCGGGGTTTTCGGTGACGAGGCCGCGACGGGCAAAAGTTCGCTCGGAGATCTTCGCGAGAACAAGATGACCCCGCTCATCGCCTACGCGCGATCGACATCGTCGTGGGCCTCAGTCGATCACTTGCTCGGGAAACCGGACCTGAGGGACGACGAGGCCGAACTCCTGCGCGGCATGCTCGAATTGTGCGGTGCGCGATCATGGGTCGAAGAGCTCATCGCGGCGCACATCGGCGACGCGTGCGGATTGGTCGCGGCATCCGCTCTGCCCACGGGATTGCGCGACGGGCTCATCGCCCTTGCCCACTCCAGCGTCGAGCGAGTCGCGTGATGGCAACCAACGATGATGCGTCGCTCCCTCGCTCGCCGTTGTCGCTCTACTCGCGGAGCGCACATCGCAGCGCCTCCCGGATTATCCGGGACTATTCGACGAGTTTCGGATGGGCGAGCCGATTGCTCGATCGAAGCATGCGCCCCGGAATCGAAGACATCTATGCGCTCGTCAGAATTGCCGACGAAATCGTGGATGGCGCCGCCGCGCAAGCGGGTTTGACCGCGCACGCTCAGCGAGAGACTCTCGACGCCCTCGAAGCGGAAGTCGCGCGCGCGATGCACTGCGGATACAGCGCCAACCTCGTTGTGCACGCGTTCGCAATGACGGCTCGGGCGACGGGAATCGGAACCGAGCTCGTGGCCCCGTTCTTTGCGTCTATGCGGCGCGATCTGTCGCCGATTCACTTCACTCCGCAGGAGTTCGAAGACTACGTCTACGGGTCGGCAGAGGTCGTCGGCGTCATGTGTCTTCACGTCTTTCTCGCAAGCTCCGATGGCCCGCCCGACGATCGACTCGTGCACGGAGCGCGGAGTCTGGGCGCGGCCTTTCAAAAAGTGAATTTCCTGCGCGATCTGGCCACCGATTGGCATGAGCTCGGCAGAAGCTACTTCCCGGGCGTCGACGCCGATCGCTTCACGGATGAGCAAAAGCTCGCGATCGTCGAGGATATCGACGCGGACCTGGACGAGGCGTCCCGAACGATCGGAAGCCTTCCGCGCGGATGTCGGCCCGCGGTACGTGCCGCTCTCTTGCTGTTCACGGACCTCGCTGCGCGCATCCGATCGACCCCCGCGAACGAACTTCTCGCGACGCGCGTTCGCGTACCCGCAGTCGTCAAAGCGAAAATCCTCGCGCAGGCGCGGTGGGGGCGCGCATGACGCTCGACGTGACTCATCGCAGCGCGATCGTGATCGGCGGAGGCATCGCGGGACTCGCGAGTGCGACGCTCCTGGCTCGCGAAGGCTTCACGGTCGATCTCCTTGAATCGTCCACTGAGGTCGGAGGCAGGGTCGGCTCGCTCGAGGTTTCCGGATTCCGCTTCGACACGGGGCCGTCGTGGTACCTCATGCCCGAAGTGTTCGACCACTATTTTCGGCTCCTCGGAACGAGCAGCGCAGAACAACTCGACCTCGTCCGACTCGATCCGAGCTACCGGGTGTTTTACGAAAACCATGACGATCCGCTCGACGTCGTCGCCGACCTCGCCGCGAATCTGGATGCGTTCGAGCGCATCGAGCCGGGCGCGGCACGCTCAATCCGCCGCTATCTGAACTCCGCGGGCGACACCTACCGCATCGCGATCTCGCGATTTCTCTACAGCAATTTCACGCGCGTCGGTTCGTTCCTGGCGCCCGACGTCCTCAAGCGAAGCGGCCGGCTCCTCCGCTTGCTCATTCAACCGCTCGATCGATTCATCGCACGGTCGGTGAAAGATCTGCGGCTCCGTCAGTTGCTCGGGTATCCCGCCGTGTTTCTCGGCTCGTCTCCGTTCCTCACCCCGAGCCTGTACCACCTCATGAGCCACCTGGACCTGGAGCAAGGCGTGCTCTACCCGAAGGGCGGGCTTCGCACCATCATCGACCGGATGCTCGTCCTCGCCCGGGACAATGGCGTGCGCATCCGCACGAGCGCCACTGCGACGGAGATCCTGACCGAAAGTACTCGCCCGCAGCGCGCTACGGGAGTGAGATACACCGACGCATTGGGGCAATCCCACACCATCAACTCGACGATCGTCGTGTCGGCGGCCGATTTGCACCACACCGAGACGGAACTCCTGCCGCGCGAGCAGCAGACCTATCCAGAGGAATGGTGGACGAAGCGCGTCGCCGGCCCCGGCGCCGTGCTCGTCATGCTCGGCGTTCGTGGCGCACTTCCCGAGCTTGCGCACCACTCCTTGTTCTTCAGCGCCGACTGGCGCCGCAACTTCGCCGACATCTTCGATGAGCCGACGTCCATTCCCGATCCCGCGTCTCTCTATGTGTGCAAGCCGAGCGCGACAGATGCCACCGTCGCTCCCGCGGGACACGAGAATCTTTTCGTCCTCATTCCGGTTCCCGCCGACGTGTCGATCGGGGGCGCGGGAGACCCTCGCGTCGAACGCGCAGCGGATGCCGCGATCCGCTTGATCGCCCACAAGGCCGGTGTGCCCGATCTGGAAGACCGCATCATCGTTCGCCAAACCCGCGGCCCGGCGGACTTCGCTCGAGACCTCCACTCCTGGTCAGGCAGCGCGCTCGGCCCCGCGCACACTCTGCGTCAAAGCGCATTCCTGCGCGGAAAGAACCAATCCGCGACGCTCGCCGACCTCTACTATGCTGGCGGTTCGACCGTCCCCGGCATCGGTTTGCCGATGTGCCTGATTAGCGCAGAACTCGTCATCAAACGCGTTCGCAATGATTCGTCGTCCACGCCGTTGAAGGAACCACTGTGACTTTCGCCTACCTCGGAGCGCTCATCGTCTCCCTTGCAGGCATGGCGCTCCTCGACCGCGCGTTCACGCTTTTCTTCTGGAAGTCCCCCGTGCGCGCGGCACTCGTTCTCGTGGTCGGGGTGACGTTCTTCGCATGCTGGGACCTGCTCGGAATCGGATGGGGCATATTCCGGCGCGGCGAGACCGATTTCATGTCCGGCATAGTCCTTGCTCCCGAATTTCCGCTCGAGGAGCTCTTCTTCCTGACGTTCCTTTGCTATCTCACCGTCATTCTCGTTTTCGGAATCGAAAAAATCGTTGCGCGCCGCGCTGGCACATCCGGACGGCGAGGAGGGGCGTCGTGACCTACGTTCTGCTGAGCGGTGCATTTGTTCTTCTCGCGTGCCTCGCGGCATTCTTCGCACTCGGCCGCATTCCCGGCCCGAGCCGCGCCCGCGCTGTGCGGCGTTGGCGTTTTCCGCTCCTCGCGAGCGGCATCGCGCTTCTCCTCCTCACGGCAGTCTTCGACAACGTGATGATCACGCTCGGCTTTATGGAATATTCGGATGCCCGCACGTCGGGACTCGCCATCGGCCTCGCGCCGCTCGAAGACTTCAGCTATCCGCTCGCGGGGCTCATCCTCTTGCCCGCGCTGTGGGTTTTGCTCGGCAGACGACGCTCGGGAGACCCCCATGTCTGACGGCGGAATGTTCCGCCAACTTTTCCTCGCCTCGCGACCCGTCAGCTGGATCAACACGGCGTTCCCCTTCGCGGCAGCGTACTTCGTTACGACCGGTCGCATCGACGTGCGACTCGTGATCGGCACGATTTTCTTCCTCATCCCCTACAACTTCGCGATGTACGGCATCAACGACGTCTTCGACTTCGAATCGGATCTCGCCAATCCCCGAAAGGGCGGCGTGCACGGCGCCGTCGTGCCCAGGTCGCGACACCGCGCGATTCTTCTGGCTTCGGCGATCACGACGATTCCGTTTCTCGTCGCTCTCGTACTCCTGGGCGGAATTGCGAGCTGGATCGTTCTCGCGCTCAGCATGTTCGCTCTCGTCGCCTACTCCGCTCCGGGGCTGCGCTTCAAGGAACGTCCGTTCCTTGATTCCGTGACCTCGAGTTCCCACTTTGTGAGTCCCGCGATGTACGGACTCGTTCTCGCCGGGGCTGCGTTCACGTGGCAGCTCGCCGCGATCGTGTGCTCATTCTTCTTGTGGGGAATGGCGAGTCACGCGTTCGGCGCGGTGCAGGATGTGCTCCCTGATCGCTCAGCCGGAATCCATTCGATCGCGACTGTCGTCGGCGCCCGCTCCACGGTTCGGCTCGCGATTGTCCTGTGGGTTGCCGCGGGGGCCCTCATGGTCGCGACGGCGTGGCCGGGACCGCTCGCTGCGCTTCTCGCAATTCCCTACGTTCTCGCCGCCGCGCCGTACTGGCGAATCGACGATGAAACGTCGGGCGCGGCGACGCGAGGTTGGAAGAAATTCCTGTGGATCAACTACGCGGCAGGCTTCGTCGCGACCATGCTGCTGATCGGATACGCGTACGTTCGCTGACTAGCCCCAGTGCGGCGGCTTGTCCGCCGCGAGTCGCTCGTCGTTCTCGTTTTCGGCGTGGCGTCGCGGCTCCCGTTGCGGTGTCGCGTCGGTACCCTCCACGGCGCTCGTGGACACGCGCCGGTGCCGTCGGCGCCCGCGCCTTCCGGTCGGACTTTCCCCTGTGACCGGTTCCTCCGCCTCATCGGATTGGCCCCGGCCCTCGTCATGCGAAACCATGGCTACCCCGACGAACCGCCGACGGGAATCGGCGCAGTCACCGGTGCGGAAACCGGCGCACTCTCCGCGCCCAGCATCCTCACGACACGGTCCGCGACGGCATCCGGATCGCTGAACAATTCGAACGCCGAGACGCGCAAATAGTGCCATCCGAGCCTCCGGAGCAATTCCGGTCGAAGACGAAGAGACTCGCGCATGCTCGAGCCGCGCAGAACGGTGTCGGTCTCGATCGCGAGGCACATCCCGCGATGGCTCGTCACGAGCCCGAGCTTTCCGCGGTGGCCGAGGGCGACTCGAAGGCCCCTCGACTCCAGGCGCCGGGCGAGGTCGACCATCATCGGGTCGCTGTCGTCCGGAATGGCTTCGACGCGCGTCCGCGCGTTCACGTCGGTCAGAATCTCCGCGAGCGCGACGGCACCGAAGCGCATCCGCTCCTCATCGATGTCGGATGCCTCGAAGCACGTGACAATAACCATCGCGCGGCGGGCCCGCGTCATCGCCGCAGCGAGGAGCCGCTCGCCACCCGGCCGACCAAGTGCGCCGAAATCGCTGAGAACGCGACCGTGGGGAGTGCGACCGAATCCAATCGAGAAGATCACCCGGTCGCGACTCTCCGCGACCGCTTGCTCGATCGTCGCCACGGTGAACGGTTCTGCGCGGTCGCCGAGAATGAAGTCGTGCAGTTCGGGGCGAGTCGTGATCGCGAGGAGCACTGCTTGCTGCACCCTCACGGCGTGGCGAGAGCTGGCGGTGATGACCATGAGCGATTCCTGCGGACGCGTCGCCGCGTGTTCGAGCACAAGCTCGACAACCCTGTCGACCTCGGCATCGACGCTTTCGACCGAGCCCGTCACGTCATCCGGCATGCCGGTGCCGTTCTCGACGAGTTCAACCCGGATGCTCCCGTGCCCCAGGAAGCTTCCCGCCCAGGGAAGAGAATCGATGCGCCCGGAGTAGAAGCGCCGGTTGACGAGCTCAGCAAGATCCTCGCCGCCGGCCCGGTAGCTGCGGGTCAGCGTCAAGGTCGGCAGGAGTGTCGCAAGTCTGGCGAGGGCGGAGTTCGCGTGGAGTTCCTCCAAATCGTCGGCTGAAGCCTCCCGTGATTCGCCGCTGCCGAGAGCGATCTCGAAAGTCGAGGGAGTCTGCGTGACCGGATCCCCGAAAGCGACAACCTGCTTGGCCCGACGGATGGCGCCCACGCTCTCCGCGACCGTCATCGCGCCTGCGTCCACGAGGATCACCGAGTCGAAGCGAATCGTGTCCGTGATGTTCGGGACCTCATAGGGCGACGCGATCCACACCGGGGCGACGGTCCGAGACAAGTGCGGTGCGGCATCCTGCAGCGCGCGGGAATCGACAGAGCCGCCACGCAGCAGCTTCTTCAATTGGGATGCTTCGTCAGGCCAGTCGGCAAGGCCGACACTCCAATTCTCGGCAAGCTGCCATCCGAGAAGCTGAGCACTCCCCGCAGCGTGCGCCTCATCGACCATGCGGAAATCCGCCTCCAGACGATCGAGCACTTCGGTGTTTGCCCCGAGCAACGCACGATCGCGCTCGAGAAGCGAATCCAAAGCAGAGCGCCACCACGCTAGCTCCAGCTCCGCCGCGACCGCCGACTCCGGGACATGCCGTGCCGACAAATCGAACAACAGCGGGTCGACATCGAGATCGTGAAGGGTCGACAGGAGCGCCGTGCGTTCCTGCAGGTTCTGAAGAGCATCCGAGTCGGCGGACAAGCCGGCGAGCTTCGCACCGAGCTCGTCGAGGCGAAGATTCGACAATTGTGCCGCGCTCGTGGTGTTTCCCAAGGGCTCATCGAGCGCCGCAAGATCCTGCATGACCTGCTGATGGGCGACTTGAACATCGGCGATCCCGACGGGGATTTCCGGTGCGACTCCCTCCATGACGAATCGCTGCCACAGGAACCGCTGCTGCTGGATGCGTCGCAAGGCCTCGTTGAGATCGCTCACGTGGGCACCCGGCCGCTGATACTCGCGCGCCAGCTGCTTCATCCTGCGTCGGTTCACCGCCGACATATGGGCGGACTCTTTGCGCGAACTCGTTGCCGCGATGAGGTCGCTCAACGAACGTTCGAAGACGACCGGGAGGAACTTGTCGAGGCTGTCGCGGATATCCGTCAGCAACCGCAAGTACACGCCCAATTCGGCGATCGACTCGAACGGTCGCATCCGCGTGCCGGCGATGAGTTCGTTGGCACGCTGCAGGAGTCGCGGAACTTCGACGTGGTAGAGCTGCTTCGCGATTCCGTGAGCGCGCGAAGCCTGCTCGCCCGTCGAAAACGTCGCACCGTACCAGGCCGAATCTCCGGGGCCGTACCGGAACTCTCCGAGGCTCGCGGCATGGATCATGGTCGATGCGGCCTCGTCCCTGCCCGCTGCCAGCCGCTCGACGGCTGCGCGGCTGAGGCGTGCCGTCGTCGTGGGAGGTTCCGGCAGGAGAGCCAGTCGCGACAACTCGGTCAGACAATCCAGCACGGAAACCCCGAGGTCCGGGTCGACGCGCGACACCGCGTTGCGGTAATCGAGGAGTACTTTCCGCAGACGCACGAGAGCCTCATCGACATCACCGAGTCGTGGACGCTCCGCCTTCTCGTTGCGGCTGATCGCTCGGATGACGTCGCGCTGAAGCGTCGCGGTTGCGACAGGCAGCCCCGCGAGGCCGATGTCTCCGAATCGCTGGGCAATGCCCTGAAGGGTCGAGCGCCGGGGACTCACCACGAGGATCCGCTTGTTCTGCTGCAGCAGGCATCCGATCGCGTTGACAATCGTTTGCGTCCCGCCCGTACCGGGAAGAGTTTTCACGACCACCGAATTGCCCGCCGCGATCTGCGCCACAATGCCTTCTTGCTCGGCATCAGCGTCGAGCAGCAAAGTATCGGTTTCGGGGGCTCGGTCGTCCGGATTCTGGAGCTCGGCCGCCGCGTAACTCTCCTCGACGGCCCATTTCGCCCCCGGGTTGCCGGCGAGCGCATCGAGGATGGGGTGCTCGAGCGCCGCCGCATCCGCGGCAAGGTCGGTCGCGACGTCGGCGAAGGATGACGCGACGAGCCGAGGCTGCACGTTGAACCAGTCGAGGTGGTCGGTGAGACCACGGAGACGGTCGATGACCGGGTTCGGCTTGAACGATCCGTCCTGTTGGGCGAGAGCGACAAAACCGGACGCGTCGAGCGCGATCGCGAACTGCTCCTCCAGCGCCCGCGCGAGGGCCGGATTCAGCACGGCCTCGCCGCGAAGGCGCAGTTCGAAATCGTTGCCGTAGCGGCGAATCGCGAGCGGGCGCAACAGAATCGGCGCTCGGTAGTCGGAATCTTCATACCGCCACTCGGCGATCCCGATTCCGAGCTGCACAGAGTCGATGCCCCGCGTCGTGGCAAGTTCCGTCGATTTGACCGCGATCTCGCTCGCCGCGAGCTTCGCCGCGCGCAAAGCCATGTCGTCCCGAATCAGACTCGACAGCAAAGTGGTTTTCCCCGTGATGAATTGGGCGAGGCCTCCCGGATGCGTAGCCCCCAGTTCGATTCGCGTCAGCGGGTCATCGACGAAATGCAGCAGCGGGTTCGCACCGCCGACCTCGGACAGCTCGCGGCGCCAACCATCCCACGTGGGTTCGGCGACATTCATCGCCGTGAAGGTCGGATCTCCGAGGCTGAGCGCATGCGGAGCCGTGACCTGGGCTTGCGCGTGGGTGGGGTCGTCACTGTGCTCCGCTGGATCATCCAGGAAGTCGTCATCATGATTGCCGGCACGCCACACGATGCCACCTTAAGCGGAAACCGCCGGAATTCCGGGGAGGCAAGGCCGGTGTCGCCGTGCCGCGAGTCGGAGAATGCGCTCGCACCCTCCCGTTCGGCTGAACCCGCACCCTAAACTTGCGACCATGAATTCCCAGCTCCTCAACGCCGCTGGCACTGTCCTTATCACCGTCGTCGTCCTGTTCATTCTTATCGTGGGAGCCGGATTCTGGCTTCTCGCCCGACGACGTGCAAGCGGTCACGTTCCCGATGCGCTCGGCGCGCTCCAGCAACGCGCCAACATCCTGCTCGTTCGAGTCGATGACGCTATCAAGAACGGCGAAGACGAGCTGGGGTACGCGATCGCCCAGTTCGGTGATGTGAAGTCGCAGAATTTCGAAAAGGTGCTCGCCGACGCGAAAGAACAATTGAGGGAAGCGTTCAGCCTCCAGCAAAAACTCGATGACGCCTACCCCGATACCGAGACGCAACGCCGCGAGTGGAGTGGCCGCATCATCACCCTGTGCGAATCCGCACAGTCTGCGCTGGATGAGCAGGAGAATGCGTTCGCGAGCCTGCGGGAGCTGGAAAAGAACGCTCCCGAGAATCTCGCCGCCGCCCGGCGTGCGATCGCGACGAGCGCGGCAAGGACGTCAAGCGCCGAGGAGAGCCTGAAAGTTTTGCGCCACGACTATCTTTCGGTTGCCATTAGCTCGGTCGTCGACAATGTGGATCGCGCACGCACAGAGCTGGCCGCAGCGAACAAGGATGCCGAATCGGCGGAGTCGCTTCTTGGCACTTCGGCATCCGCGCGCACACCGAAATCCGACTCGAGCGACGAGCGCGGCACCACCGACGGCGATGGTGCTGCCGCGGCGACATCCGCTGTCGACCTGATTCGCTCGGCGGGAGAACACGCGTATCGGGCCGGCAAACTTTTCGACGCAATCGATGCGCTTCGCGATGAACTCGGCAAGGCGCGCGATGCCGTTGCAGCGTTGCGCGAATCGACGGCGACGAGCCTCAGCGATGCGCGTGCCGTCCGCGATGCGCCGCCGGACGCCGCGGTGGGTGCCGCGGTCGGGCTCGCGGTCAAGGGGGTCGAGAAGGCACTCGCCACCGACAGCGCATTGAAGGACCCTCTCGCGACGCTCGAGATTCTGCGAGCCGCGAATGCCGAACTCGATGCGAGCATGTCGGGCGCTCGCAACCAGCAACAACGTTTGGCGGGCGCTCGGACTGCGCTCGTGGGAGCGCTCGTGGGAGCGCGAAGCCAAATTGCGTCCACTCGGAACTACATCGACACGCGCCGCGGCGGAGTCGGTTCGGAGGCGAGGACGCGTCTTGCCGAGGCAGAACGGCTCCTCTCCGTCGCGGAAGCCGAGACGGATCCCGTGGCGGCGCTCGACACGGCGAGAAGTTCCGCGACCTACTCTCGCGACGCGGATGCGCTGGCCCGGTTCGACCTGCGCGGCCGCTGAGTGATGCGCAGCAGTCCTGTGAAACCCCTGAGTCATCAGAATTCGATGAGGTACTCGGTGTGCAGGCTGTACCATTGACTTCTGGTTTGCCCATTTCAGCCGGGTTCGGCAAGCAGTCGGATGCGGCACGTGGGTGATAGAGAGGTATGTCAGGTTTGAGTTCGAAGAAGTCCCGCGAGCAACTCGCGAAACTCGCGGTCATCGCCGTTTCCGGTGGTCTCGTGGCGACCCTCGCGCTCCCCGCGTACGCCTTCAATCATGAAGCCGACGACAGCGCTACGGCGCTCCGGTCTCCGAAAGAAGTCTCGATCCAGACGCTTGCCTCCACCCCGACGATCGAGCTCACCGTCGCGCGCGATGGCTACACCGCCGTCAAGCGCAACACCATCCCGGTGCTCGTGAACCGATTCGTGACGCTGCATCCACCGGCTCAGTCCTACAGCGGGCAAGCGGTCGTCGACTTCGCGATGCAATTCGTCGGCGTCGTCCCCTACGGCTCAGGCAATAGCCCTACGACGAGTTTCAGTTGCGACGGTTTGACCCAATACGTGTTCAAGAATTTCGGAATCTATCTTCCTCGCGTGGTGCACAATCAAGCAGCGATGGGCGTACCGATCTCCGCTGCCGACGCGCGGCCTGGGGACCTCTTGTGGTATCCGGGCCAGCACATCGGAATTTTCGCAGGCAACGGCATGATGATCGACTCACCGCGGCCTGGCATGTACGTGGCCTATCGGGCCATTTGGGGAAACCCCATATACCTCCGGCTCAAAGCCACGAAGTAGCCTTCCGCGCCGTCCGCGAGGGCAATGCCGTGCCGGTGCCCAATCAGGCGGCGTCGAACCCGTCAAGGATGCGCGCTTCAAGTTCCGCGCGTTCCTCCACGGGAAGGAACGCGGCGGCGGCGGCGTTCAACTGGAACGTCTCAAGGTCCCCGAGGTCGTAGCCGAACGCATCCGCGAGAACCGACAATTCCCGGCTCACCGTTGTGTTGCTCATGAGCCGATTGTCCGTATTCACGGTCACTCGGAATCCCAATTGATAGAGCACGTCGAACGGATGGTCGCTGAGCTCTGTGCCCCACCGCGCGATTGCGCCGGTTTGCAGGTTGGATGACGGACTCAATTCCAACGCGATCTCCCGATCCCTCACCCACCGCGACAGCTCGCCGAGCGTCGCCAGAGCGCTCCCCTCGCCAGACTCGAGGTCGATGTCTTCGGCGATTCTGACACCGTGGCCGAGGCGAAGAGCGCGGCCGTCCACGAGCGCTCCCCGGATGCTGTCGAGCCCGGCGGCCTCACCCGCGTGCACCGTCGCCGGGAAGAAGTGCTCGGCCAGATAGTCGAATGCGCCGCGAAGTTTGCTCGGCGGAAAGCCATCCTCAGGCCCGGCGATGTCGAAACCCACGACGCCGTGATCGCGGTGACGCACCGCGAGTTGTGCGATCTCGAGCCCGTTGTCGGCCTGACGCATCGCACTCACGAGTTGCCCGATGCGGATGCGGCCGCCCGCCCGCGCCACGGATTCGATCCCGTCCTCGATCCCGCCCTGCACCGCGTCCACCGCCTCGTCGAGGCTCAACCCTCGACTCACGTGTTGTTCTGGCGCCCACCGGACTTCGCCGTAGATCACACCGTCCCGGTGGAGATCTTCAACGAACTCCCGCGCAACGCGCGCGAGACCTTCGGCCGTTTGCATGACCGAGATCGTGACGTCGAACGTTTTCAAATACTCCACAAGGGAGTCGGAGTCGGACTGGTGCGCGAACCATGCGCCGAGGTCGTCGGCATCCGTCGCCGGAATGTCCAGGCCCAGCTCACGCGCGATGTCGATGATCGTCTGCGGACGCACGCCGCCGTCGAGGTGGTCGTGCAGCGACACTTTCGGCAGAGAATTGAGCACGGTGCCGTCGCGAAGCGTGAATTGTCGGCTTGCCGCATCGGCGAACGGTGCTGATTCCATGCGACAAATCTACCGGCTCGCCTCCGCCACCTCACCCCGAAGGCGGGAACTCACTCTCTCGCCGACCGTCCGGACTGCCGCGAGCACGGACTCGATCGGCAGCTCGCTGTACGTCGTCGCGATGTAGGGCACCGTGATCGCCGCGACGACCGCGCCCGTACCATCGACGACGGGGGCGACGAGGTCGGTGATCCCGGGCTGTAATGCGTCGTCTCGCCTCAGGAATCCGGACGGAGCCCCCTCCGTCAACACGTGACCTGCCGGAGTGTCGAGCGGGAACTCCGCGCCAACCCTCACTCGAAAACCGAAATCGGCGGGGCTCTCGACGTGCGCGATCACCCTCACTCGACCGGCGTCGAGGACGCTCAGGTTGCAGGATTGGTGCACGGCGTCGGTGAGTTCGCGCATCGGCCCGAGAGCGAGAGCGACGAGACCGCGCAGCGGAGGATGCCGGTGAGCCAGATCGAGCATCCGCGTGGAGAGCACGTAAAGCCCGGACGGCCGCTCGCGCACGATCCAGCCCCGGCGCTCGAGTCGCTGGAGCACGCGAAACACTTGGCTCGGAGTGCGTCCGACCGCGAGAGCGACGTCGCCCTGACTGAGACCCGCGGCCTGATCCGCAAGCAACTCGAGGATGTCGAGCGCTTTGTCGAGAGCCGGCACCGCGTAGTTCGGAACGCGTGTCGGGGTATCGACAGCGGCATCTCTGGACGGTTCGCTTCCGGAGCGGGCGGATGGGCCGCCCGTCGCATTGCTCGCGCGCGCCGCCATGCCGGCTACCTTTCGGCACCCATCGCCGCGAGCATCCGCCGGGCGATCTCGCGATTGATGTCGTCGGGGATCGGCTGTGCGCCGGCGGGCAGCTCGTGCGCAGAAGTCGCGATGCGTTCGAGAGACAGCGACTGCAGCAGAAAGCCCAGGTCCATCGATTCGAGAGAGTTGCCCTTCGGTTCGCGGCCCGCCAGGTTCATCATGCGGCCGTGCGCGAGCAGAATGATGTGACGCCCATCGGCGAATTCGAAGCGCTCGATCGCGTCGTCGAGCACCGTGATCCCGCTCGCCGAGCTCGAGAGCGCCGGCACGTCGATCTCCCACGGGAAGTGCCCGCAATTGGCGAGGATCGCACCCTGACGAAGGAGCGGGAAGATCTCGGGACCCAAGACATCCGGGTGCCCCGTGGCCGTGATGAACACCTCGCCCCAGCCGGCAAGGTTCGCCATGGTGTCGACCCGGTAGCCGTCGAGTGCGGCCTCGAACGCTTTGAGCTCGTCGACCTCGGCGACGGCGACTTTGCCGCCGAGCGCGCGCAAATACTGGGCGACCCCACGCCCGCACCAGCCGTATCCCGCCACGACGAATCGGCGCCCTGGAACCATGAGGTTGGTGATGCGCATGAAACTTTCGACGACGGACTGGCCGACGGCGTGCCTGTTCTCCCCTATCGCCTTGAGGATGCTGTCGTTGATCACGAGGATCGGGAACGGAATGCTTCCCGTCAACTCCCCGCGAAGTCGCACACCGCCGGAAGTCGTCTCTTCGGTGCCGCCGATGATCGTGGACTGCTCTCCCTTCGCGACGACGCCGGCCGCAAGATCCGCGCCGTTGTCGAGCAGGATGTCGGGCCGCGCGTCGAGCACGCCGGCAATGTTCTCCGCGTGCTGGTCGATCGTGTCGTCGCGCGAACCGAACACGGTCATCCCGCGATCACGCAAGAACGCCACGACATCGTCTTGAGTCGAGCCGTGGTTTCCCGTCGCGACGATCTCGGCACCCCCGGATGCGAGCGTTTCGAGAAGGACGGCCGTTTTGGGTTCGAGGTGGAGCGACATCCCGATTCGCCGGCCCTCGAACGGTCGACTGTCGGCGAAAGCCCGGCGTGCCTGCGCGAGAAGAGGCATGCGGGAGCGAATCCATTCGATGCGATTTCGGCCGCGGCTGACAAGATCATTCATGACATGAGCATACCTATATGAAGATGATTTTTATATATGATGATTCCATGACGACCAAGATCATCCTCGATTGCGACCCCGGACACGATGACGCCATTGCCTTGCTGCTCGCACACGGCAATCCCGACATCGAACTCGTTGCCGTCACGACTGTGCACGGCAACCAGACGATCGAGAAGGTCACGCGAAATGCGCTCGCCGTCGCAACCGTCGCCGGCATCACGGGAGTGCCGTTCGCGGCGGGAGCCCACCGGCCACTCGTGCGCGACGCGGAAGTTGCCGATTCGATTCATGGCGAATCGGGGCTCGACGGGCCGACGCTCCCCGAGCCGACGTTTGCCGTCGATGACCGGCACGCCGTCGACCTCATCATAGAAACAGTGATGCAGAACGAACCCGGCACGATCACGATCGTCCCGACCGGCGCGCTCACCAACATCGCCCTCGCCGTTCGAAAAGAGCCGCGCATCGCCGAGCGCGTCAAGGAAGTCGTGCTCATGGGCGGCGGATACCACGTGGGCAATTGGAGCGCCGCAGCCGAGTTCAACATTGTGATCGATCCCGAAGCGGCGCACATCGTGTTCAACGAGAAGTGGAAACTCACGATGGTCGGCCTCGACCTCACGCATCAGGCCCTCGCGACACCCGACGTCGTGGCATCCATCGCAGCCATCGACACCGTACCCGCGCGCTTCGTGCTCGAGCTCCTCGAATTCTTCGCCGAAAGCTACAAGGATGCGCAGGGCTTCGAATTTCCGCCCGTGCACGACCCTTGCGCGGTCGCGCTTGTCATCGACCCGAGCGTCATGACCGTCGTTCGCGTACCGCTCGATGTTGAGCTCACCGGAACGCTGACCCTCGGCATGACGGTCGCCGACTTCCGCGCCGAGGCGCCCGATACCTGCAATACCTGGGCCGCGACGAACCTCGACCACGCGAAGTTCTGGGGACTCGTCGTCGATGCCCTCCGCCGAATCGGCTGACTTTCATCATTCAGGAGTGTGTGTGACGGAAGTGAATCCGTCTGACAACGCAACCCTCAATCTCTGTCACTCGATTCACTCTGGTAACACACACTCCTGAATGATGAAAGCCCAGAAAGTCAGGGGGTTATTCGATCGGCGATGAGCGGGCCACCATCGTTCACTTCCTCACCCGCGGCGCCGATGCGGTACGCCCCGTCCAGCGCATCGAGCGCACGCTCGAATCGCGCCGGTTCATCCGCGTTGAGCGTAAACAGTGGCTGGCCTTTCTTCACGGCGTCACCCGGCTTCGCGTGGAGGTCGATCCCTGCCGAATGCTGAACGGGGTCCTCCTTGCGAGCGCGTCCGGCACCCAACCGCCAGGCCGCGATCCCGAACGGCAACGCCTTCTGCTCGACGAGGACGCCATCGGATTCCGCGACGACCACGTGCGTCTCCTTCGCGACCGGAAGCGCGGCATCCGGGTCGCCGTGCTGTGCCGAAATCATCGCACGCCACGTATCCATCGCACGCCCGCCCGTGAGCGCCCCCTCGACATCGGCATCCGGCTGACCGGCCGACGCCAGCATTTCCCGCGCAAGTGCGACAGTGAGGGCGACGACGTCGTCGGGCCCGCCGCCGGCGAGAACCTCGACGGACTCGCGCACCTCGTTCGCGTTGCCGATCGCGCGACCGAGCGGAACGTTCATATTCGTGAGCAGAGCCGTCGTGACGACTCCGGCATCCGTGCCGAGCGCCACCATCGTTTCCGCAAGTTCGCGACTGCGCGCCGGATCCTGCATGAATGCGCCCGAACCGAACTTGACGTCGAGGACCAGTGCGTGCGTGCCTTCCGCAATCTTCTTG
>JAHBST010000022.1 GCA_019638975.1 Cryobacterium sp. | reverse complement strand
CACGGGCGAGCCGTCGCGCGCATCGCACGGCTTCTCGGAGTCCGTGCGCGCGTCTACACGCCCGTCGGCGTGAGCGCAGCAGCGCTCGACGGCATCCGATCCGAAGGAGCCGAGCTTCACGAAAGTGACGAATTCTACGACGCGGTCGTCGCGGCGGCGGCCGAGTCGGTGCGCGAGCACGAGGGGGACCTGCTCATTCAGGACACGTCCTGGCCCGGGTATGAGGACGTTCCGGGCTGGATCGTCGAGGGTTACACGACCCTGTTCGCCGAACTCGACGAGCAATTGGCGATGGCGGATGCCGCAACGGACGTCGTTTTCGTTCCGACGGGGGTCGGTTCCTTGTTGCAATCGGCGGTCGAGTATTTTCGAGGCGTGTCGGCATGCAGACCTGCGGTCGTGAGCGTCGAGCCTACGGCCGCCGCGTGCGTCCTGGAGTCGTTGCGCGCAGGAGGTGTTCGTTCGGTCGACACCTCGGCCGGCACGATCATGACGGGGCTCTGCACGGGCACGACATCGGAGATTGCGTTCCCCGCGTTGAGCCACGGACTGGATGCCGCCGTCGCCGTGGATGACACGGTTGTCCGCGCTGCGGTCGCAGACCTCCGGAGTGCCGGAATCGATGCGGGACCGTGCGGCGCGGCCGCTCTCGCAGGTGCTCGCGCCGCGTCGCACAATGCCGAGCTTCGACAGTGTCTTGACTGGACTGCGAGCAGCGTTGTCGTGCTTGTGAGCACGGAGGGTCTCGCCGCGAATCCACTTCCCTAGGCGAGAGCGGCGAGCGCCATGCGTTCGAGTTCGGCACGCAGGGTCTGCCGATCCAGCGAGAGGCCGCTGTGCGGAGTCGAGTTCATGAGGCCGAAGGCGGCATGTGCGCGAGTGCGCAACACGGTGCGATCGACCTCCGGGTGCAGCTCGGAAAGCACGTCGACCCACAATTCGACGTAGCGGCGCTGAAGAGTCCGCACCGCGTGCCGGTCGATCTCCATCAGTTGTTCGAGCTCTCGGTCCTGCACGCGGATCACGTCGGCGTTTCCGAGCGCGAAGTCGACGTGGAAGGCAACGAGCGCGCAGAGAGCGACACGTCCCGATGCGCGGGAGGCGACCTCGCGACCTCCTTCATACAGGCCATTGCTGGCATCCAGAAGGATCGCAGCGAGCACTCCCTGTTTGGCGGAAAAGTGCTTGTACAGCGCCGGTCCGCTGACCCCCGCTTCCGCGCCGAGGTCTTCGATCGAAGTGCCCGAGTATCCCCGCTCCGCGAACAATTGCGCGGCGGCCGCGAGCAGTGCGGTGCGGCGACTCGCTTTCGCCGCGCCGCGTGCCGTCGTGGTGTTCATCCCGCCCGCCATAGACAAATCAGTTAGTGATCACTAACCTAGTTTCAACGGGGCAACACTAACCCCACTGTCATCCGAAACACAAGCACCCCGCGCGTCGGGCTCGTTGCCCGCCGCGAACCAGTCCACGAGACGGGAGTTGTCGATGGAAGTCCTGACCAGCGCGCTCGACAGCGGCAGCGACGACTTCCGGGCCAACGATGCCGCGCAACGCGCGCTTGTCGCCGAACTCAACGACACGATTCGGGCGACGGCCCTCGGCGGCCCAGAAGCCTCGCGCGAACGGCACCTCGCGCGAGGGAAGTTGCTTCCTCGAGACCGGGTGGACCGCTTGCTCGATGACGGCAGCCCGTTCCTCGAAGTCGCGCCGCTTGCTGCGCACGGCTTGTACGACAACGATTCGCCGAGTGCCGGTCTCGTCGCAGGTCTCGGGCTCGTCCACGAGCGCTGGGTCATGATTGTGGCGAACGACGCGACCGTCAAGGGCGGCACGTACTATCCGATGACGGTCAAGAAGCACTTGCGTGCGCAAGAGATCGCGCTCGACAACCGGTTGCCGTGCATTTATCTCGTCGACTCTGGCGGCGCGTTCCTTCCGCGGCAAGACGAAGTCTTCCCCGATCGCGACCACTTCGGACGAATCTTCTTCAATCAGGCGCGGATGTCCGCGGCGTGCATTCCCCAAGTCGCCGCAGTGCTCGGCTCGTCGACAGCGGGAGGCGCGTACGTTCCCGCGATGAGCGATGAGACGGTGATCGTCCGCAACCAGGGCACGATATTTCTCGGCGGACCTCCGCTCGTCAAGGCGGCCATCGGCGAAATCGTTTCGGCGGAGGAATTGGGTGGGGGAGAGTTGCACTCGCGCACTTCGGGCGTGACCGACCACCTTGCCGAAAACGACGAACACGCGCTGCAGATCGTGCGGGACATCGTCGCGACGCTGCCTCAACCCGCGGCTCGCGCGTGGGACGTCGTCGCTTCCCGAGAGCCTGCCGTGAGCGCCGACGAGCTCTACGGCGCCGTTCCGGTGGATGTGCAGGGCCACTACGACGTCCACGAGGTGATCGCGCGGCTCGTGGATGGCAGCGAGTTTCACGAGTTCAAGCGCGAATACGGCACGACACTCGTCACGGGATTCGCTCGCCTGCATGGGCATCCCGTCGGAATCATCGCCAACAATGGCATCCTGTTCAGCGAGTCCGCGTTGAAGGGCGCCCACTTCATCGAATTGTGCGACCAGCGCGGGATTCCGCTCGTGTTCCTGCAGAACATTTCCGGGTTCATGGTGGGGAAGGACGCCGAGTCCGGCGGAATCGCCAAAGACGGCGCGAAGATGGTGACGGCCGTCGCGACGACGCGAGTGCCGAAATTCACGGTCGTCATCGGCGGTTCGTTCGGCGCCGGCAACTACTCGATGTGCGGCCGTGCCTACAGCCCGCGATTCTTGTGGATGTGGCCCGCGAGTCGGATCTCGGTCATGGGCGGTGCGCAAGCCTCGAGCGTGCTCGCGACCATTCGCCGCGAGCAATTCGACGCCCGCGGCGAAGAGTGGTCCGCCGAGGACGAAGCGGCATTCAAAGCGCCGATCGCCGAGCAATACGAAGCGCAAGGCAATCCCTATTATTCGACGGCTCGCTTGTGGGATGACGGCATCATCGACCCGGCCGACACCCGCACGGTACTCGGCATCGCACTCGACGCGGCATCGCACTCGCCGCTTCCCGATCCGGCCTTCGGCCTGTTTCGGATGTGATGGCCGTGCCCATTTTCGATTCCGTTCTCGTGGCCAATCGCGGCGAAATCGCGTGCCGGGTGATCCGCACCCTCCGCGAATTGGGCATCCGCTCTATCGCCGTCTACAGCGACGCGGATCGGGGAGCGAGGCACGTGCGCGAAGCGGATGTCGCCGTGCGCATCGGCCCGGCACCGGCGCGGGAGAGCTATTTGAACATCCCGGCGATCGTGGAGGCCGCCGTGCGCACGGGCGCGCGGGCCGTGCATCCGGGCTACGGATTCCTCTCCGAAAATGCCGATTTTGCGCGCGCGTGCGGCGAAGCAGGGATCGTGTTCGTGGGCCCGGGCGTCGAAGCGCTCGGCCTCATGGGCGACAAGATCCGGGCGAAGCAACACGTGTCGAGCGCGGGAGTGCCCGTCATCCAGGGAATCTCCTCCCCGGGGCTCAGCGATGCAGAGCTCCACTCGGCGGCAGTCGAACTCGGCTTTCCCCTTCTCATCAAACCCTCGGCGGGAGGCGGCGGCAAAGGGATGGAACCGGTGTTCGCCGAGTCCGAGCTCGATGACGCGCTCGCCACCGCGCGTCGCGTCGCCGCCTCGGCGTTCGGAGACGACACGCTCCTCCTCGAACGCCTCGTGACGTCGCCCCGCCACATCGAAGTGCAATTGCTCGCGGACACCCACGGGAACGTCATTCACCTCGGTGAACGCGAGTGCTCGCTTCAGCGCAGGCACCAGAAAGTCATCGAAGAAGCGCCGTCGTCGCTCCTCAGCGCCCACACGCGCGCGCGGATCGGAGAAGCCGCGTGCACGGTTGCGCGCAGCGTCGACTATGTCGGAGCAGGCACCGTCGAATTTCTCGTGTCGGATGACGCTCCGGATGACTTTTTCTTCATGGAGATGAACACGCGACTCCAGGTCGAACACCCGGTGACCGAACTCGTGACGGGAGTGGATCTCGTCGCGTGGCAGCTTCGCATCGCGGCCGGAGAGGTGCTCACCCTCGCGCAAGAGGACGTCGTGCTCGAGGGCCACGCCGTCGAGGCTCGCGTTTACGCCGAAGACCCCGAGCACGGCTTTCTCCCGAGCACCGGTACCGTCATCGGATTGCGTGAGTCAGTGGGCGAGGGCATCCGGGTCGACAGCGCGCTCATCGACGGCGTGAGCGTCCCGCCCAATTACGATCCGATGCTCGCCAAGGTCATCGCATGGGCTCCGACTCGCGAGGAGGCGCTGTCTCGACTCGACCGCGCTCTCGGCGACACTGCCGTGCTCGGTGTGCGGACCAACATCGAATATCTCCGTTTGCTCCTTGCGGATCCGGATGTGCGCACGGGGCGACTCGACACCACGCTCATCGAGCGTCGCCTTCCCGAACTGGAGTTCCGGCATCCGGATGTCGCGCTGTTGAGCGCTGCCGCCCTCTGGCGCGAGCGGGACGCGGCGCCGTCGGAGTGGGCCGGCTGGCGCACGGGCGGGGTCCGCTCAGCATTTCGGATGTGGTTCGCGACGAGCGGAAGCGACCGCGTCGAAGTGGCAGTGCTCGGCGACACCGTCACGATCGACGGAACAGAACATATCGCGCACCTTTCGGGCGACACCGTGGACGTGGACGGAATCGCCTCGACCTGGTCAATCGCGCGGGACGGCGACACCCTGTGGATCGGCCAGGCGGGATTCAGTTGGCCGCTCGTCATCGTGGGTCGTGCCGCCATCGTGCGCGAACACCTTGCCGAGCTCGAGCGGGAGAGCCATCCGGCGACCCCCGAGGTGCGATCGCCAATGCCGGGCACGATCGTCGCGGTCCCCGTCGCGAGCGGCAGCCATGTCACGGCGGGAGAGACGATCATGACGGTCGAAGCCATGAAGATGGAGCACAAGCTGACCGCGCCCGTCGACGGAATCGTCCAGCATTCGGCGAAGCCCGCCGATCTTGTGAAGCTCGGTGAGCTTCTCGCCACGATCATCCCAGTCGACAGCACCACGAGTGCCGAGGAGGCAGCATCATGAATCACGACCTGGCCGATGAGGAGCGCGAGCTCGCCGCGATGGTGAAGGATTTCGCCGACACGGTCGTAGCGCCTCGCTCTTACGAAGCGGATTCGAAGCACGAATTGCCGATGGACATCGTCGCGCACATGGGCGAACTGGGGCTCTTCGGATTGCCGTTCCCCGAAGAGTACGGCGGTCAGGGGGGCAACTATTTCGCCCTGTGCCTCGCGATCGAAGCGCTTGCCCGAGTCGATCAGTCCATCGCGATCACGCTCGAAGCGGCGATCGGCCTTGGCGCCATGCCCATTTACCGCTACGGCACCGAGGAGCAAAAGGCGCAATGGCTGCCCGATCTCGTCGCGGGGCGCGCACTCGCCGGATTCGGCCTCACCGAAGCCGAGGCGGGGTCGGATGCCGCGGCCACGCGAACGACGGCAGTTCTCGACGGGGACGAATGGGTCGTCAACGGTTCCAAACAATTCATCACGAATTCGGGAACGCCCATCTCGAGGTTCATTTCGGTCGCCGCGGTCACAGGGGAGCGCACGGGAAAGGACGGCTCCGTCACGAAAGAACTGTCGACGATCATCGTGCCGCACGGCGCGCCCGGATTCACGGTGGAGCCCTCGTACGACAAAGTGGGCTGGCGGGCATCCGACACGCATCCGCTCACCTTCGACGACGTGCGCGTCCCGAAAGCGAACTTGCTCGGGGAGCGGGGTCGCGGATTCGCGAACTTCCTGCGCACTCTCGATGAGGGCCGGATCGCCGTCGCAGCCCTCGCAACGGGCGCGGCCGAGGGATGCCTCGAAGAGTCGGTCCGGTACGCCAAATCGCGCAACGTCTTCGGCGTCCCCATCGCGCGCCATCAGTTCATAGCGTTCACGATCGCGCAAATGCAAGCGAGAGTGCACACGTCCAGGCTCGCCTGGTACGACGCCGCGCGACGCTGCGACGCCGGAGTCGAGTTCAAGACCGAAGCCGCGATCGCCAAGCTCGTCGCGAGCGATGCCGCGATGAAGAACGCGCGAGACGCCACCCAGATTTTCGGAGGGTACGGATTCATGAACGAGAGCCTCGTCGCACGCCAGTACCGTGACTCGAAAATCCTCGAAATCGGCGAAGGAACGAACGAGGTTCAATTGATGATCATCGCTCGCTCGCTCGGGCTCGATGGCTAACATGTGATGACGGAGGAGAAAAGTCGATGACGGACGAAACGTCGAACGAACACTCCGCACCGGGTGCGCGCGAAGTGCTTCAGCGCGGATTGTTTTTCGAGGAGTTCGAGGTCGGAACGCGTTATCTCCACCGTCCCGGTCGCACGATCACGGAAGCCGACAACGTGTTGTTCACGACCATGACGATGAACACGCAGTCTCTCCACTTGGACGCCGCGTGGTCGGCGACGCAACCGTTCGGTCAGCGTCTCGTGAATTCGATGCTCACGCTCTCGATGATGGTGGGCAGTTCGGTGGCCCAACTCACGGAGGGCACGATCGTCGCAAATCTGGGGTTCGAGCACGTGAGCTTCCCGCATCCGGTCTTTCACGGCGACACCCTGTATTCGGAGACTGTCGTCACGGCCAAGCGATTGTCGAAATCGCGCGAACGACAGGGAATAGTCACTCTCGAGCACACGGCGAAGAATCAGGACGGAGCAATCGTGGCAACGGCGTTGCGCAACACGCTCGTCTGGTGCACGTCGGAAGCGCCATGAATTTCGGATTCGGGCCGGCTCTGCTGTTTTGCCCCGCGGATCGCCCCGAACGGTATGACAAAGCCGCCGAGCGATCGCCCGCGGTGATTCTCGACCTCGAGGATGCCGTTGCTCCGGCCGACAAGGCGGGCGCACGGGAATCACTTGTCGCGCACCAATTGGATCCGAGCAGGACTATCGTGCGCATCAATGCCGCGAGCACCGCCGATTTCGCTGCCGACCTTGCGGCTGTGGAACGCACGGACTACCGGACCATCATGGTCGCGAAGGCGGAGTCGCCCGATGTTTTGCGCGCATTGGATGGCTACGGCGTCATTGTGTTGTGCGAAACGGCCGCTGGCGTGCTCGCCGCTCCCGCGCTCGCCGCGCACGAGTCCGTCGTCGCGCTCATGTGGGGCGCGGAAGATCTCGTGGCATCCCTCGGGGGATCTTCCAGCCGCGATGCGGATGGGAGATATCGTGACGTTGCGCGCCACGCTCGCTCGAGTGTCCTAATTGCGGCGGGAGCTCACGGCAAGGCTGCGATCGATGCGGTTCACGTCGCCATCGACGACCTCGATGGTCTTGCCGGGGAAGCGCGAGACGCTGCTGCGAGCGGTTTTGCCGCGAGCGCATGCATCCACCCCGGTCAGGTATCGGTGATTCTCGACGCGTACCGGCCGAGCGCCGAAGAGTTCGCGTGGGCGCAAAGCGTCATTGCGGCCGCTACGAAGGAAAAGGGAGTGTTCCGACACAACGGAATGATGGTTGACGAACCGGTGTTGCGGCACGCGGCAGGGGTCATCCGGCGGGCGGATGCCGGTAAGTGATGGAAGTCAGCTCTCCACGGGAGTCGACGACAGCGCCGTGAGCTGCGCGCGCCCGACAACCGAATTGCGCATGACGAATCCGAGGATGGCTGGCGTGCATCCGGCGGGAAGATTCAGCCGTTCGACATCGAGCGCCGAAACCGTGAACACGTAGCGGTGCTCCCCGTCGCCTGGAGGCGGTCCAGCCCCTTCGAAGCGTTCCGCTCGCGATTCGTTCGCGACGGTGATCGCTCCTTCGGGAAGCAGGCCGGCATCCGGATTTCCCGCATCCGCCGGCAGCGCGCTCACCGAGGCGGGAATGTTGTAGACCGCCCAATGCCAATAGCCGCTTCCCGTCGGAGCGTCGGGATCGAAGACGGTGACGACATAACTCTTCGTCGCGGGAGGCGCGCCGCGCCAACTGAGAGTGGGGGAGCGGTCCTCGCCTCCCGCCCCGGCCGTTCGCGCCCAGAGTGGAAGGAATTCGCCGTCCCTCACTTCGGGACTTGAAAGTTCGAATTCCGGAACACTGGGCAGCCGCCAGTTCGGATCGTTCACGATTAATCACGTCCTTCGTCGCGTCACTGCCACGTTGGCTTCTTCCCCCGATAGTAAAACACTGATAACGATTGGCGGGTGATGCCGGGCGTGGGAGCCACCGTGGAATACTCTCAGCCCGTGTCCACCGCTTTGCCCATCGACAACCCGGATTCCCGATTTCCGACCCGCGGGCGCCATCGCGTGCTCGGTGAGGCGGGCCCGCGCGTCTTCCCGATCGCGATCGGCGGAAATGCTTTCGGCTGGACGGCATCCGAGGAAGCCTCGTACGAAGTGCTCGACGCCTTCCGCGGGTTCGGCGGGAATCTGATCGACACGGCCGACTCCTATGCGGCGGGCCGGAGCGAGACCATCATCGGCGACTGGATGCGGTCGCGGGGTGCTCGTGCCAACATGATCGTCGCGACGAAGATCGGAAAGAGCGAGAAGCATCCCGGGCTGTCGTCCGACGCGGTGACCGCGTCGATCGAGGCGAGCCTTGCGCGACTCCGGACGGACTACATCGACGTTCTGTTCCTTCACGTCGACGACGATTCTGTTGCGCTCGAGGAGACACTCGTCGCAGTGGATGAGCAGGTTCGCCGCGGAACAGTCAGGGCCGTCGGCGCATCCGATCATTCTGCCAATCGCGTACTCGAGGCTCGAATCATCGCGGCGCAATTGGGACTCAGCCCGTTCTCAGCGCTGCAGTGCCGCTACAACCTGATGCATCGCACGGAGTTCGAAGGCTCGCTCGAAACCATCGCGGAACAGCAATCGCTCGGCGTCATGCCGCGTTTCGCGCTCGACGGCGGATTTCTCGCGGGAAACTACCGAAACAAATCCGAGCTCAATTTGAATTCGACGGGCAACATCGTGTTGGGCGGCGACGCGGAAACCCACCTCAATCGTCGGGGTCAGCGCATCCTCGCAACCATCGACCGCATTGCCGATGAGCACGATTGCGCGGCAGCGACGATTTCGCTCGCCTGGATCCTGACGAAGAATACGGTGACCGCTCCCGTGGTGGGGGCGAGCAACGCGTCACAAGTGGCGGATCTGGTAGCTGCTGCCGATGTTGCGCTCACGAGGCAGCAGGTTGCTGCGCTCGATGACGTGTCAGCCTGAATAGTCGGCCTTCAGAGGGTCGGTTCGTCCAGGATTCGATTGACGGCACGCTGAAGGGCGCCCGACGCCGCGATCGGATCTCCTGCGTATCCGCCGGCCATGGCGCCGTCGTGTGCGACGAGAAAGTCATCGGCGCCCTCGCCGGGCAGCGGATGGCCGACCTGGCTGAGAAGCGATTCGATCGTCGCCGAATACCAGTCGCGATGTTCCGTGATCAATTGGCGAATCGGATGCTCCGGGTCGGGATACTCGGACGCCGCGTTCAAGAAGTGGCACCCCCGGAACCCCGGCCGGTGAAGTTGCGCGACATCCCACGCGACGATGGCGTTGAGGGCTTCGCGCGGCCCCGCGCTCTCGCGGATGAGATTCTCGATGTACTCGACATCCTGTTCGTGCTGGCTCGTCACATACGCGATGACGAGATTGTCCTTCGACCGGTAGTGCTTGTAAAACGTCGCTTTCGTCACTTGGGACGCGCTGATGAGCCGATCGACGCCGACGAGTCGGATGCCTTCGTCGTAGAACAGGACGTTGGCCGTCTCCAGGATCCGCTTTTTCGCCCACGGGGCACGCTGTGACGTTGGATCTCGATCAACAATCGTCACAGCGTGGCTCCCTTGGGCAGGTTGGCTAGGTATCCTCACTGCCGTTGGGGGCGGACCGGATCTGGGGGGTAAATCCGGCGGTGCATCCCACGAGTTCGGGTCTCGCGGAAGTCCACAACATGCAGCATTACCGGGAATGGTTCCTGGCAACCGGGCCTTCGGGTTGGCTCGGTTGCCAGGAAAGTCAGATCGTTTTCACGTTCGGACCCATGTCCCTTGCTGCACTACGATAACACGTTTTCGATAACAGACAAGTCTGTTTGTCCACATTTTTGTGGACCTGATGTACCCCGGTATATTGACGGGCGATTGCGGGGTGGTTTCGCACCGAAACAATGACCTAGGCTCGACGGTGATGAATGGCGCAGTCGACTTACCGCTGGACTTGGCAGAATTGTCGTTCACCGCGACGGGTGAGTGCGCACTACGCCGAACGATCCTGCCGAGCGGCGTGCGCATCCTCACCGAGCACGTGCCCGGTGCGCGCAGCGTCACGATCGGTTTCTGGGTCGCGGTCGGATCTCGTGACGAGCAGCCCGAGCATTACGGGTCCACGCACTTCCTCGAACACTTGCTGTTCAAGGGGACGGATTCGCGATCGGCGCTGGATATCGCGGTGAGCTTCGATTCGGTCGGCGGGGAGCACAACGCTCTCACCGCCAAGGAATACACGTGTTATTACGCCAAAGTGCGCGACCACGACCTGCCCATGGCGATCGACGTCTTGAGCGACATGATCTCATCCTCGGTCCTCGACGTCGACGAGTTTGAAATCGAGCGGGGCGTCATCCTCGAAGAATTGGCCATGGCCGATGACGACCCGGCCGACCTCGTCAACGAGCGCTTCTTCGAGGCCGTGCTGGGAGCACATCCGCTGGGCCGCCCGATAGGCGGCGACCCGGAAACCATCAGGAACGTCACGCGCGATGCCGTCCTCACGCACTATCGGGCCAACTATCGCCCGCAGGATATCGTCATCACCGCCGCTGGCGCCGCCCCGCACGACGAAGTCGTTGCCGAAGTGGTGGCGGCGTTTGCGCGCGCTGGATGGGACTCGAGTCTGAGCGCGAGTCCGGTTGCTCGTCGATCAACTGCGGAAACCCTCCACGCGCGCGGGAGCGCCATCACGGTCGTGCAAAGGCCCATCGAGCAAGCGAACATCCTTCTTGGAGTCCCTGGCATCACCGCGACGGACGACCGCAAGAGCGCGATGGCAATCCTGAATTCGGTGCTCGGCGGAGGAATGTCTTCTCGCTTGTTCCAGGAAATCCGCGAGAAGCGCGGGCTCGCCTACTCGGTTTACTCTTTTGCTCCGAGCTATGCGGATGCCGGCATATTCGGCTTGTATGCGGGATGTTCACCGGCCAGGGCCGGCCAAGTCGCGGAGTTGCTATTGCAGGAGTTCCACCGCCTCGCCGATGACGGCATCACGCCCGAAGAGCTCGCGCGCGCGAAAGGGCAGCTCATCGGCGCATCCGCCCTCGCCCTCGAGGATTCCGACACCCGGATGTCTCGCCTCGGGCGCTCGGAAATCACGCTCGGCGAGTTCGTCGATTTCGACGAAGCGCTGCGCCGGCTCGATCGCGTGACAGCCGATGAGGTGACGTCGCTCGCTGCGGAGCTGGCCAAACGCCCCTTGAGCATCGCGGTGGTCGGCGCGATCGACGAAGCGGCATTCTCGACGATTGCGGGCACGCCGGCGACTGCGGCCTGACCGCGCCTTTTCTCGAATCATCCACAATGTGAAAGGACAATGATGTCCCACTTCCTGTATCTCGTGCGTCACGGGGAGCAGCAGGACGCCGAACACGGATTGCCGGACGGACCGCTGTCGACGAAGGGCAAACGGCAAGCGCGAGCCATTGCGTCGCGATTGGCGAAGGTGCCGTTCGACGCTGCGTGGCATTCCCCTCTGCAGCGGGCACAGGAAACCGCGTCGATCCTGACGAAGAACATTCCCGAGCTGGAAGCAAAACCTTCCGCTTTGCTCATGGACTGCATTCCGAGCGGACCGACTCCCGACATGCCTCACGCTTTCGAACCGTTTTTCGGCGCGATCACGAGCGAGGAGATCGACGCGGGTCAGGCGCAAATGGCGGACGCCGTCTCTGAGTGGTTGTCGCCGGCGCGAGGAGAGCGTCACGAACTGCTCATCACCCACAATTTCGTCATCGCCTGGTTCGTCCGGGAGGTGTTCGGCGCTCCGGCATGGCGGTGGATGGGGCTCAACCAGGCGAATTGCGGTCTCACCATCATCCGCGTGCGCACCGCCAAGCCTCCCGTGCTCGTCACGCACAACGATCTCGGCCACTTGTCCGCGGAATTGCGCACGGGGCTCCCCGAGGAGCAACCGTATTGATGTTCGCTAGATCGTCGGATTGAGCGGCTTCCCGTACCAATTGGTGGCGTTCGGGTTTTCGTTGTACGGCTCGATGTCCATGTAGCCGCGAGATCGATACAAGGCGGCTGCGGATTCGAGGCTCGCGTTGGTGTCGAGGACCGCGTGCGTGGCACCAAAAGCGATGGCGCGCGATTCCAGTTCATCGAGGAGTTTTCCCCCGAGCCCTTTCCCACGCGCTGTGGGATCCACCCAGAGGTGCTTGATTTCGAACCGGATGTGGCCGCGAGAGTCGGGGTCGATAGCCCTGACGCCGCCGCAACCGACCGGCTCGCCGTCAAGCTCGACGACGAGGAATACTCCGCGGGGCGGAGTGAATTGTTCGTCGCCGGGGAACACGATCGTGTATCCCCTGGCCAGGGTGAATCCGAGCTCCCTGCTCCTGAAATAGTCAGAGAGCAAACCATGCGCTGCAGGCTCGGACGGCAGAGTCTCGCGAAATTTCACGGTGCCAGCCTACGACTGCTCGGTTGATAGATTGGCGGCATGACACTTCGGGTTGGCGTCGTCGGTGCAACCGGTCGCATGGGAACTCTCGTGTGCCGGCTCCTCGCGGATGCCGAGGACTTCGAGCTCGGCGCGGCGATCGATTCCTCGAGCGGCCTTTCGGGCCTGGCGGACTCCGACCTTATCGTCGACGTTTCGGTGCCCGCCGCCAGTCCTGGGGTCGTCGATTTCGCCGTCGACCACGCCATCAACATCCTCGTCGGCACGAGCGGCTGGTCGAGCGACCGTCTCGCGAACGTGGAGGCGAAACTTGCGGCGGTTCCGGATGTCGGGGTGATCGTCGTCCCAAATTTTTCGCTCGGTTCCGTGATCGCGACGCGGCTCGCCGCAATCGGAGCCCGGTATTTCGATTCCATCGAAATCGTGGAATCGCACGGCCCGACCAAAATCGATTCGCCCTCGGGGACCGCCGTGCGCACGGCCGAACTCATGGAGAATGCTCGACGGAATAAGGGAAACGTCGACGCTCCCCACGCGGACCAGCGTGCGCGCGGCCAACTCGTCGACGGCATCCCGATCCACAGCGTGCGCTTGCGGGGAGTCGTCGCGCGGCAGGAAGTGCACTTCGGCGGCGAGGGGGAAACAGTCACGATCTCGCACGACACCGTGTCCTCGGCAGCGTACGAGTCGGGCATCATGCTCGCCTTGCGATCGCTCGAGTCGGCGCGCGGTCTGACGGTCGGCCTCGATTCCTTGCTTGGTCTGGATTACCTGGATCGCCCCGGCACATGAGTTCCCGCATTTTCGCCGGTGTCATGGCGGCGCTCCTCCTGCTGTATCTCGTCCTCGTGGCGCAACTGGCGATTCGACTTCTCGGTGTCAACGAGCCCATCGCCGTCGCACTCGGGGCGGCGCTCTTCGTTTTGCCGATCGTCGGATTGTGGGCTCTCGTCGCCGAGCTCCTGTTCGGTTTTCGCAGCGCCAGGCTTGGCCGCGAGCTCGCGGCGGAAGGCTCCTATCCGCTTCAGGACTTGCCTCGGAGCCCGAGTGGTCGAATCGACAGGCGGGCCGCGGATGCCGCGTTCCCCGAGTTTCGGCGGGAAGCAGAATCGACTCCGGATCGCTGGGAGTCCTGGTTCCGATTGGGCCTCGCTTTCGACGCGTGCGGCGACCGTCGACGCGCTCGGTCAGCGATTCGTCGGGCGATCTCCGTGCACCGCGCGATGCGGTCAGCGACGAAGCACACCGAATAGCGCAATCAATCGGTCACGGTCGGTAGGCATGCAGCACGATGTGCGCAGCGAATGCTTCTGGTGCGTCGATCGTGACCCCTTCGGGCCGGTAAAGGTCGGCGAGCGGCACGCTCGCCTCGACGACGCGAAGCTCGGCATCGTCCGAGAAGTCGCGGCAATCATTCGGCTCCCAGTGGTTGGCTGCCCGAATGCGGATTTGGAGTCGAATAGCGACGATGGAACTCAAGTGGGCATCGACGACGCCATGACTCTCCACGATTCCGTCCGCCGTGCAGCGGCCGCTTCGCGTATCCGTCGCTCCCACGTCGCTCGCGCCGATCATGAGCGCGAAATTTGTGAGCGCGCTCCGCGAACTGCCCTGTGCTCGAACGTCGTATTGCATGCTCGCCGCGATCGTCGGCACCGAGAGGATGCTCGCCGACCCCCAATAGTGCGATCGGTCCTGAAGGTTCCACACGGTGCCATGACCCGTCGCGTCGACGAGCTCAATTTCTGCGTAATACAGGGCTCCAACGCACGCGCCGGGCATGACGATGGTCGCTTCGCGGTCGGCGTGCCCGCGCACCTCCAATGGTGTTCCTGTTGCGCAACTGACGGATGCTTCTCCCGGCACGCCATCGGTGAACCGCACGAGATAGTGCACCGGGCGGTCGACCACGAGCCGATACGTTCCATTGACGTACGGGAGGGGTGCGATGTTGCCGTAACCCGCGGGATACGAGGGGTCGCTGAACGTCCACTCCTGATTGAGGTCGAGCTGGACTTCCTCCGGTACGACGTAATCCGGTGCGCTATCGACCGTCGGGGTGACCGCCCAGTCTGCGCGACCGTTTGTCGATCCTTGCGTCCAGGACACCTCCAGTTGAACCGTGCCTGCGCTGATGGCTCTCGTCGGCGGAGTGCAATCGCCGAAGGAAGACCCGCACAAACCAGTGGGCCGATCGATCGTGCCGAGCGCGACCTCGTACCACGCGCTGTCCGGCAGCGAACACACTCCGCGGCATCCGCCATCGATCGAGGGAATGAGGACATCGGTGTCGACCGTCGCGTTGTTCGAGAATCCGCTCGTCATGCGCACGACGAGGTCGCCGCTCTCTCCCCGGTCGCTGAGGTAGCCGCGCGAATCCACCGCGGCGCTTCCGGCCGAACCGGAGAGGTCGCACACCGTCAGGGGAAGCGCGTCGTAGCCGCTGATTGTGGTGTCCCACGTGCCGCCGCCGCACACGTTCCCTTCCGCGCTCGTCACGAGAAAGCGAATGCGCGCGAGACCGGGCGCGAAGGGCGTCACGCGAGTGAGAGTGACGCGAGGCTCAACCCGGTCAGGCGACTGGAGTATCGCCGAAGACTCGAAGTTCGGAGAGACGCGCAACCAACTGGGCGAGGTGCCCGCCGCGTACCAGCGTGCGCAAACCAAGACGGTCGAGCCCTCGGGTACCGCAAACGTAGACACTTGTTTCCTCGTGAAGCCGGGAGGGGCGTTGACGGCGTTGATTTCGTCGCTCGTGACGGAAGCGTCGGTTGCGGTCATGGGAGACAACGCGCGGCCGTGGTCGATCTCGTTGCAGGACGGCGCATCCGCATCGGGCATGACGGAGGCACGAACGGTCACCGTCTCGTCGGCGGGGTGAAGCGCGGACACGAAGACGAGGTTCTCGCCGATCGGAGTGATCTGCGCCCCGGGGTGGACGGGTGAACCGGAAGAGTTGAAACGGACCGTCGAGGGAGGGGAGATCCGTCCGCTCGTATCGACACCGCTCACGACGGCGGTGTAGGCGGTCGCCGGCTCGAGATCCTCGAGCGTGAAGCACTGGCGCAAAAGCGGAATGTCGGATGACGTCCTCGCGGTCGCGACGGCATCCTCGAAGGCCTGCTGGTCCGCGACGCTCGTCGTGATATCGCCCGCCGTCGTGGCAAGGTCCGGGTGGGCACTCGGCCAATAGCGAATCGAGAACGAGCCCGGTGCTGTCGAGAGGATTCCGAACGGCACGGACGACGGGCCGGAGTGCTGACCATCGCACCACAAGGCCCCGCCGAGGCGATTCCCGTGCAGACGATACTCCTCCGAGGTGGGAGGGAACGCCTGGCCGCTCGCTGAGAAGTCGCGAAGCGCGATGATCGGCAGGACGGTGGAATGCAGGCCCTCCGGGCAATCGGCGGGATCGGATCCGTCCCGCGGCGCGCAAGGGTCGTCAGCGACGTCGGAATCGGAGCTGTCGGCGTCGCCGTCCAACGTCATCCGCTCGACGACCGGGTTCGGGGCGTCGGTGAGCTCATCGATGATGTGCTGGAGTGACGGATCGATCGCGCTGGCGTCGTCTGCTGGGCGATGGACTTCGCGCTCGGCGAGCGCCGGGCTGACGCGCAGGGAATCGCCGCTTGCACCGTCGCCCTCGGGCGGCGTGCCGGTCGCAACGGGCGAGATCACCGACACCGTTTCCGTTCCGGATGAGATGGGCGTCGTGGAGTGCGGTGCCACAGTCGCACCGAGAACGATTCCTCCAGCCCCGAGGCCGAGAGCGGCGACGATCGAAACGGTGGGCATGAGCCAGCGTGGATTTGACACGGGTTTCCTATCCAAAGTAACGGTGATCGAGTATCACGGTCTTTTTTTGGCTGTGGTTGCCCGCAGCATCGGTAGCACGAAGGGAAAAGGTGATAAAGCCGCTGTCATTGCTCGGTGGCGTGAATGTATACTTCCAGACTCCACCGATCTTGGTCATGTAGCCGCTTCCGCTGTATTCGCCGGTCCACGTGATTTTGACGCTCACCACTCCGACGTTGTCCGAAGCCGTCACCGTAATGACGCTTGGTGTGGTCACGTAAACAATCGATGGGGTGGCCTTCGGTTTGCCAAGTACGGGAGCCGTCGTGTCCTTCGCAACGGGTGGCGGCGTCGGCTTTGTCGGCTTCGCTGAGTTGCTCGGCTTCGGTGTCGCAACAATCGCGATCGGGCAGCTCGCGCCGAGAGGAAGATCCGCGATGGAAGGCTGGTCGGCATCGATCGTGACGTCGCCCGGCTCGAGCCAGGCAACCGAACTGAAGTCGGCGGGGTTCCGGATTCCGACCGAACCGGAGTCGAACCTCTCGACGACGAGAACTCTCGTTCCCGATCCGATCGTGCCGATCACCGGCCCTCCGGGACAGGATGACAAGGAGGCGCGTCCGTTCAATACCGTCGTGTGGCCGACGACCGCGACATCATCGACGGCGTGGCCGAACATGCCGGTCAGGCCGAGCGCTCCACCCGCGATGCCCGTGACGAGAACGACGCCCACCCACGGGAGCCACGAGAACCATCGGCCGCCGAACCCCGGCGCCGTGGGGCCATCGGCGGGCGTGCCGGTGTCGCCGGCGGACATCCGTGAACGGATGGCGTCGGCGACTCCGTGGGAATCGGCCGGTCGTGCCGCGTTGGCGAAGGCGCTGCGAATGGCAGCATCGATTCCGGATGTCTCAGCCACGGGCGTCCTCCTTTCCCAGTCGTGCCGCGAGTTTTTGTCGCGCGCGATGAAGTTGCGTCTTGATGGTGCCGGCGCTGACCCCGAGACCCTCGGCGATGGTGTCGACGGATTGGTCCAGCAGGTAATGCAGGACGCACACGTCTCGCTGTTGCTGCGGAAGCTCGCGGAGCGCTGCGGCGACATCCACATCGAGGCCGTGGCGTTCGAGTTCGACGTTCTCGTCATCGAGTCCGACGCGCGCGAGAGCTCGTACCTCCGCCGCGCGCGAACGCTGCCGATCCCGCATCCGATTGCTCGCGACGACCGTGATCCATGCCGCGAGATTTCGGATTTCACGGGCGGGCGGCGACGAAAGGTAACCGACGATAGCGTCCTGAACCGCGTCGGCGGCATCCTGGCGATTGCCCGTGATGAGTCCGACGGCCGCGACGACTTTGGGGTATTCGGTCGCGACGAACTCGTCGAGATCGAGGTGTGTCTTTTCCATCACGGCTGCACTCACATTTCTACGACGAAACAGTGTTGCTTTGCGTTGACACGGTGATGATTTCTTGTGGAGCCAGAATGTCGGAGAGTCACTGAAAATGCCGGAAATGAAATGTGCAAATAGTTCACCTTCATGTGACCGTCACCGCCGTTGTGCGACGGTTCCCCGATCGCGGGCATTTCCGCGCGCGGACCGCGGCGTGGCCAGCGTCGCCCGGCCGCGCACTTCGCTATCGTGAAAGCCGTGCCGAATGACCCCTTAACCGATGCAAGCCAGACTGCGGACACGATGCCGGACATCCAGTTCCGTTCCGACGTCACGGTCGAGCTCGTGCGCTCGAGCGCCCACGACTCGGACGTGCTGTTCGCCGCTCGCGTATCCACGCAAGGCGAGCAGACTCTCGAATCGAGTCAGCTCGATGGCGCCCAGACCGAGCAGGATGTCAAGCGGAACCGCGGGCTCATCAACTACCTCATGCGCGATCGTCACGGTTCCCCGTTCGAGCACAATTCGATGACGTTTTACGTTCAAGCGCCGATTTTCGTGTTTCGCGAGTTCATGCGCCACCGCATCGCGTCCTACAACGAGGAATCCGGTCGCTATCGCGAGTTGAACCCCGTGTTCTACATTCCGTCGCCCGAACGAAACCTCGTGCAGTCGGGCAAGCCGGGTGCGTACGAGTTTCATCCGGGCACCGCCGAGCAAACGGCTCTCGTCGAGCAGCAGACGCGCGATGTCTCGCAGCATGCTTACGACGCCTATCAACGGATGCTGGAAGCGGGCGTCGCGCGCGAGGTCGCCCGAATCGTCCTCCCGCTTACGATCTACTCGTCGATGTACGTCACGATGAACGCCCGGTCGCTCATGAACTTCCTGTCGCTGCGCACGAAGCGAGAGGGCAGCCACTTCCCTTCGTTCCCGCAGCGCGAAATCGAAATGTGCGCGGAAAAGATGGAAGCACACTTCGCCGAACTCATGCCGCTCACGTACTCCGCCTTCAACGCAAACGGTCGCGTCGCGCCCTGACGAACGCGCGAGAGCGAGCGCGGGCGTTTGCCCTCCGACCGGGCGGGATGCTGTGGCGCGATACCCTGTAACCCGTGACCAATCGAGATAATCCCTTCGGCCAGGTGCTCGTCGCCCTGGTCACTCCGTTCACCGCCGACGGCGAAGTCGACTGGGACGGCGTTGAGAAGCACATCGACGACGTCATCAATGACGGTGCCGACGGCATCGTCGTCTCGGGAACAACGGGGGAGACGAGCACGCTCACCGACCCCGAGAAGGTCAAGCTCGTCGAAGTCGGCAAACACGTCGCGGCCGGCCGGGCGAAAATCATCACGGGCGGCGGGTCCAACGAGACCGCTCACGCAATGCAGTTGTACAAGGCGAGCGAGAAAGCCGGTGCCGACGGCGTCATGATTGTGACGCCGTATTACAACAAGCCCACCCAGTCGGGCATCCTCACTCATTTCCGCCTGATCGCGGATGCCACCGACCTTCCCGTCATCCTGTACGACATCCCGGGGCGCACGGGCGTACCCATCCAGTACGAGACGATCGTCCGTGCGGCGAAGCATCCGAACATCCTCGGAATCAAGGATGCGAAGGGTGATTTCAGTCAGGTCAGCCGCGTTCTCAACGAGACGGACCTCTTGTACTTCTCCGGCGACGACGCGAATGTGCTTCCGCACTTGTCGATCGGCGCGACCGGGCTCGTCGGAGTGACCGCGAATGTCGCGGCGCGCCCGTACCGCCAGATCGTCGATGCGGTCAATGCCGGCCGGATCGCGGAAGCGACGGCCGCACACAAGCTTCTCGAGCCACTCGTTCGCGCGCTCATGACGCACGTGCCGGGCACGGTCGCCGCGAAGTACGTCTTGCACGGGCTCGGGCGCATCGGATCCCCGCGAGTGCGTCTCCCGCTCGTGGGTCCCGAAGACTTCGAGGCGGCACAGATCGAGGACGACCTCGCGCGGATAGGCGAAATCCCGGGACTTGATCTCGGAAACTTCCGACCCGACCGGAATGCTGCGGCGGGCGGCGCTCTACCGAAGGTTGCGGGGACGACGCGATGAATTCCGCGGTGTACCAACCGAGAAAGCTCGAGCCGGGAACTCTGAGAGTCATCCCGGTCGGCGGCCTCGGCGAAATCGGCCGCAACATGACCGTCTTCGAGATCGAAGGCAAACTGCTCATCGTTGATTGCGGCGTGCTGTTTCCCGAGGAGAACCAGCCGGGCGTCGACCTCATCCTCCCCGATTTCGCGCCCGTGCGCGACCGGCTCGACGATGTGCTCGGCATCGTCCTCACGCACGGCCACGAGGACCACATCGGCGCGGTCCCGTACTTGCTGCGCTTGCGTCAGGACATCCCGCTCATCGGATCCGGCCTTACGCTCGCGCTCATCGAGGCGAAGCTCAAGGAACACCGCATCACCCCGTATACGCTCCAGGTCGAAGAGGGTCAGCACGAAAAACTTGGCCCCTTCGATCTCGAGTTCATCGCGGTCAATCACTCGATACCGGATGCGCTCGCCGTCGCCATTACGACGAGCGCGGGCGTCGCCCTCGTCACGGGCGACTTCAAAATGGACCAATTGCCGCTCGACGACCGCATTACCGACTTGCGAGCGTTCGCGCGGCTCGGCGAGGCCGGAGTCGACCTGTTTCTCGTCGACTCGACGAACGCCGACGTCCCCGGGTTCACGCCATCCGAGCGCGCAATCGGGCCTGTGCTCGAATCCGTGATCGCGAAAGCGCCGCGGCGCGTCATCGTCGCGAGTTTTTCCAGCCACGTGCATCGAGTCCAGCAAGTCCTGGACGCCGCGAGCGCCAACGGCCGCAAGGTCGCGTTCATGGGTCGCTCGATGGTGCGCAACATGACGATCGCGGCGGATCTCGGTTACCTCAAAGTGCCGGACGGCGTGCTCATCGATGCGAAGAAGGCTGCGGATCTGCCCGACGACCGCATCGTCTACATGAGCACCGGTTCTCAGGGCGAGCCGATGGCCGTTCTGGCGCGAATGGCCAATCTGGAGCATCAGATCGAGGTCGGCAAGGGCGACACGGTCATCCTCGCCTCGAGCCTCATCCCCGGCAATGAGAATGCGGTCTACCGCGTGATAAATGGCCTGACGAAACTCGGTGCAACCGTCGTGCACAAGGGCAATGCGCGAGTTCACGTTTCGGGGCACGCAGCGGCGGGGGAGTTGCTGTATTGCTTCAACATCATCCGGCCGAAGAACGTGTTGCCCGTGCACGGGGAATATCGCCACCTCGTCGCGAATCAAAGGCTCGCGATCGACACGGGAGTTCCCGAAGAGAACACGTTCATCGCGGAGGATGGCACGGTGCTCGACTTGAAGGACGGCATCGTCGAGGTCGTCGGCCAGCTCGATCTCGGATACGTCTACGTCGACGGTTCGACGGTGGGAGAAATCACCGAGGCCGACCTCAAGGACCGCCGCATCCTCGCCGAGGAAGGATTCATTTCCATTTTCGCCGCGATCGACGCGCAGACCGGGCGCATCATCGTCGGTCCCGAAATCCAGTCGCGGGGCTTCGCCGAGGATGAGGCGGTGTTCGATGCCGTCAAACCGCTCATCGTGAAGGCGCTCACGGATGCCGCGGAAAACGGCACTCGCGACACGCACGCGTTCAGCCAGGTCATCCGCCGCACCGTCGGCCGATGGGTCAATACGCAGCATCGCCGCCGGCCGATGATCGTTCCCGTCGTCATCGAAGCGTGAGCCCGGGCTTCGGGGATTGAGACACTCCCCGCAGTCTCCCGCGGATTGACGGCGCGCCAAAGTACCGTAGACCGCATGGCCACGCGCACGTCGTTGACGCCGACCTCACGGTCGACGTCGCGTTCGCGCGCCTCGACGACGCGATCACGCAACGCAACTGCTCGCAAGCCGGCACCGCGTACCCGGCGTGTTCCCGTGCAGGAACCGGGCATCCTCACCAAGGCCTGGCTCGGGCTCGCCCACGCGGTGGGCGGCGCCGCTCGGCTTTTCGGCAAGGAGACGCTCGCGAAAGAGGAGTTGCGCGACGGCGTCCCGTTCCTCTTCTTCCTCCTCGCGATCGGCGGCGCCGTCGTCGAATGGTTCTTCCCCAACGATCCCGTGGCGATCGGACTGGACGCCTACACTTTCGGTGGCGCCTTCGGCCGCCTCGCTTTCGCGCTGCCCGTGATTCTCCTGGTCCTGGCCGTCTGGTTCTTCCGTCACCCGTCATCCGTCAATGACAATGGGCGCATCGGCATCGGGATGGGCGTGCTCATCGCGAGCATTTGCGGCTTGTGCCACATCTACGGCGGGAGCCCGGCCTGGGGCGACTCGATCGGTGCATTCGCGCTCGCGGGAGGCATCGTCGGTTTTGGCGTCGGGATGCCGCTGGCAACGTATTTGAGCGTGTGGATCGCAGTTCCGCTCATCGTCGTCGCGCTCGTGCTTTCGCTCTTCATCATCACGAAGACGCCGCCCAATCGCATCGGGTACCGGTTCCGCGAACTGTATTCCTATCTGTTCGGCGCCGAGCTTCCCGCGCCGGAAGATCTCGCCGCAAGGAAAGCAGCGAAGACCGAGGCCCTGTCGCTCGGCGGATTGGAGGACCTCGGCCTCGATGAAGCGAGCGATCAGGTTCCGTGGTGGCGGCGCAACAAGAGCCAAAGGGAAGAGGAGCCGGCGTTTGCCAGTCCGGTTCTCGTCAATGCCCGCACCGAGGTCGTCGATCACACGCCGAAGGACGAATTCGGAATCGAACTCATCGAGGATCTGCTGAAGGCCGAGAACGCCGTCAAGCGCTTCACGGGCGAAGTGATCTCGGGTTCGGCGACGGGCATCCGCGACGATTCGGTTCGCGACGAGGGCTCGAGCCCGAATACAGGCGCGGCCCAGCACTTGCCGGGGTTCCCAGCGTCAGCTCGCGAGAAGGGCGAGGCCGGCGAGTTCGACGATGCGCCGGTGAGTCAACCGACGGCGCCGTATCGCCTGCCGGCGACGAGTGTCCTCGAACCGGGCACGCCATCCCGGACCCGCTCGGGGGCGAACGATGAGATCGTGCGCTCGATCTCGGAAGTGCTCACGCAATTCCAGGTCGACGCCGTCGTCACGGGATTCAGCCGCGGACCGACCGTCACGCGCTACGAGATCGAGCTTGGACCGGGAGTGAAAGTCGAGCGAGTGACCGCTCTCAGCAAGAACCTTTCCTACGCGGTCGCGAGCAATGAAGTGCGCATCCTCTCGCCCATCCCCGGCAAGAGCGCGATCGGCGTGGAAATTCCGAATACGGACCGCGAAATCGTGTCGCTCGGCGACGTCTTGCGATCGAAAGCGAGCACATCGAGCGCGCATCCCATGACGATCGGCGTCGGCAAGGATGTCGAGGGCGGATTCGTCGTCGCGAACCTCGCGAAAATGCCGCACCTCCTGGTTGCCGGCGCGACAGGGTCCGGCAAATCCAGTTTCATCAACTCGATGATCACGAGCCTTCTCATGCGGGCGAAACCCGCGGAAGTGCGCATGGTGCTCATCGATCCCAAGCGCGTCGAGCTCGCCCATTACGCTGGCGTTCCGCACCTCATCACGCCCATCATCACGAACCCCAAAAAGGCGGCGGAAGCGCTGTCGTGGGTCGTGAAGGAGATGGACATGCGGTACGACGACCTCGCGAGCTTCGGTTATCGGCACATCGATGATTTCAACGCTGCGGTCGTGGCGGGCGAGATCACGCTCCCGCCCGGGAGCGAACGCAAGCTCAAGCCGTACCCGTATTTGCTCGTCGTCGTCGATGAACTCGCAGACCTCATGATGGTCGCTCCGCGCGACGTGGAGGACTCGGTCGTTCGCATCACGCAATTGGCGCGAGCGAGCGGCATCCATCTCGTTCTCGCGACGCAGCGGCCGAGCGTCGACGTCGTCACCGGATTGATCAAGGCCAATGTGCCGAGCCGGATGGCGTTCGCGGTGAGCAGCATGACCGACTCACGCGTCATTCTCGACCAGCCGGGGGCCGACAAGCTCATCGGACAGGGCGATGCGCTTTTCCTTCCCATGGGCGCTTCGAAGCCCATCCGCGTGCAGGGAGCGTGGGTGAGCGAGAGCGAAGTCGCCGCGGTGGTCAAGCACGTCACGGCGCAAGCGAGACCCGAATACCGCAAGGACGTCGCGGCGGCATCCGAAGCTCGCGTCGTCGACGGCGATATCGGGGATGACCTGGATGTGCTCCTCGCCGCCGCGGAACTCGTCGTGAGCACGCAATTCGGTTCCACGTCGATGCTGCAGCGCAAACTCCGCGTGGGCTTCGCGAAGGCCGGCCGGCTCATGGATCTTCTCGAATCGCGGGAGATCGTCGGGCCGTCGGAGGGCTCGAAAGCTCGCGACGTCCTGGTCTCCGCGGAACAGTTGCCTGCCGTGCTCGCGAGATTGCGCGGC
>JAHBST010000021.1 GCA_019638975.1 Cryobacterium sp. | reverse complement strand
GTGTCACGATCACGAGAACCGCGAGCGAAAGACTCGAATAACTCGGCCACAGCGTGAGCGCCGCGATGAGTGTGGAAATCGCGAGCATGACGGTCGTGACGGCGATGAAGCCCGCACTCTTCGTGCGGACCCCTGTCGTCGGCTGGCGCGGTACGGTCATGCGGCCGCCGATCGCGCGAGAGATTTCTGGAGATCCTCCAGATAGCCGATCGTCAGGACGCTGAGGCCGGGAACGCGACGGTAGCCCGGCACGATTTCCGGATCGCACACGATCGCGACGACCTCGACGTCAACCGGGAACAAAGCGGATGCGGCGCGCAATTGGGTCGGCGTCGTCCGCGAACCGCAAATCAGAAATGCCACCGAAATGCCCGCGACCTGTTCGGACACGACGCGCGCGATATCCCGGACGTCCAAAGCCGATTCGTCGCGTTCGATGGTCGACAAGTCGTCGAGAAGGCGACTCCTCGTGAGTGTGCTGAGCCGCGACACGGCGAATACTTTCCGTTTGGCGAAATCGGGAGTCCGCTCGCCGACGACGACCGAGACTTCCCGCGCGTCCCGGATCGCGCGCACCCCGAGAGAACCCGCGACGCTCACGGCGAGCTCGAACTCGTCGTCGTTGGCATAGTCGCCGGTAGCGAGACTCAAAGCGATGACGAGGTGGCTTCGTCGGGTTTCCTCGAACTGGCGCACCATATAGCGACCCGTCTTCGCGGTGCTCTTCCAGTGGATGTAACGACGTTCGTCGCCGGGAACATATTCGCGAAGCGCGTGGAACGAGACATCGCTGTTGGAGATCTGGCGAGTCGGGTTGCCCTCGAGGTCGCGGATGAAGCCCGTCGTCGTGCTCGGCACTCCGATCGTGCGGGGATGAATGTACATCCATTCGGCGTCCGTCCAGATCAGCTCCCGACGGACCAATCCGATCGGGTCGGCGCGCACGGTGCGAACCGGGCCGATTTGGACCACGCCTCGACGAGCGGTCGGCACGGGAAAGTCGTGGGCGAACACTTCTCCTCGCGCAAGCGACGGCATGGCGATAGCCGCGAGCGCCGCGCCGACGGGCACTTCGACGGTCGCGCCGAGGATGCGATGCCGAGTGGGGTTGGCGATGACGACCGATCCGGCCGCCCGTTCCCCGACGATGACCCGCGAGTGCGCGGTTCGGAGTGTGACCGTGAAGGAACTGCGACCCACGAGGTAGACCGCGGCCACGAGAAGAAGCACGAGGCCTGCCCATGCGATCACGACGAGTTCCATCCAACCGAGGCCGTAGCCGAACGCGAACGCGAGCGGAACGAGTGCGAGAATCGACCAGCCGAGCGGCGTGACGACGGACGACACCTTTGCCGTCCACGAGCGGATGGTTCCCTCAAGGTCCCGCCCGACCTTGACCACGGACACGATCGCGTCGGCGAGCCTGCCGGTTCGGTTTCCGACGATCTTTGTCCGAACGTTCGTGAGGCCTTGCGTCGCAGCGGAGGACGTCGAATCGAATCGCGCCGACGACACGGTGACGCTCCCGCGCGCCGAGGGCGGCGGGAGCTTCTGGGTATTGTTTGGCAGGCTCACACGGCTTGCCTGTCGGATGGCGGCGGGGTCTCGAGGAGCAATTGGCTGATGATGCTCGACGCCGTGACACCCTCGAACTCGGCCTCCGGGTCGAGAACCAGGCGGTGTGCGAGGACCGGCTCCGCGAGCACCTTCACGTCATCCGGGATCACGTAGTGCCTGCCGCTCGCCGCCGCGAGAGTCTTGGCCGTTCGCACGAGCGCGAGCGCTGCCCGCACGCTCGCGCCGAGGCGCACTTCATCCGAATTCCGCGAGGCATCGACGAGGCGAGACACGTAATCGTTGATCGAGGGATCGACGTGCACGGTGCGCGCCATCGCACCCATTTCGACGATGACCTTTGACGTGACCACCGACGGAATCACGATTTCGTGAGCGCGTGCTCCGGAACCCTGCAGGATTCTCAACGTCGAGGCGTGATCCGGATATCCGATGGATGCCTTCATGATGAACCGGTCGAGCTGAGCTTCGGGGAGGCGATAGGTGCCCGCTTGCTCGATCGGGTTCTGCGTCGCGATCACCATGAACGGCGCGTCGACGGCGTGCGTGACACCGTCGACCGTCACTTGCCCTTCTTCCATGACCTCGAGAAGTGCGGCTTGCGTCTTCGGGCTCGCGCGGTTGATTTCGTCTGCGAGCACGATATTGGCAAAAACGGGGCCCTCATGGAACTCGAACGCGCCGGAGCGCTGGTCGTAAATGCTGACGCCCGTGATGTCGCCGGGAAGCAGATCCGGCGTGAACTGGATCCGGCTGTTTGATCCGTCGACACTTTGCGACATGGCTCGCGCGAGAGAGGTCTTTCCCGTTCCGGGGAAGTCCTCCAGGAGAAGATGGCCCTCGCTCAAGAGCGCGGTGAACGCGAGTTTGATGACGAAGGTCTTGCCGAGCAGCACTTGATCGACCCCGGCAACGAGCCGGTTGAAGATCTCGGCGAACCACGCGGCCTGCTCGGGTGTCATCGTCGTTGAGCTGCCGCTTCGCGGAGCCCGATCGGTGGATTTCTCGGTCATTCTGGTGCCTCCGTGCATGTCGCTTCTGCGTATCCGGGATCGGTGAAGTATCTGTTGGTGTGTTCGGGCGAAACGCCGACGCCGAAATCGACGACGGCCTTCATGCGAACGCTCGTGTGCCCGATCAGAGGAATGATCGGCGTCGGCACCGTACTGTCGGGACCGTACCCGCCGAATCCGAGTCCGGAATCGAACGAGTACGAGTAGGTGACCGGGAAGCTGCCCGCATTGACGGGCGGTCCCGGAACGACATTCGCGCCGATGACGCAACTGACTATAGTGCCGCGCGTGTTCAACGGAGTTCGCGTCACACCATTCGACGGGTCGCCGCAGAAGGTGTCGGTGAGGTCGCGGCAGCCGCGGAACCGGATGGTCGTCGCGTTTCCGTAGACCGATGCATCTTCCGCGGACGTGAGGAACTGACCTTCCTCGACATCCTGCCAATTGTTGTTGCCGTTCACGTCGTACTGGAATTTCGCGGCCGTGAGCGAGGAGACGGACAACCCCGTGCGCACCTGAATGTCGTATTGCCCGCCTTGAGGCTGGAGCCAAATGCGCCCGAACGCTTTACCGGGCGCGCGCATCGTCAGCACTTCGCCCGAGGCTGTCGGCGTGCAATAGTAACCGTTGTCCGCATAGACGACGTAACGATACGTGTGCTGGTCCTGCACGTTCGTGTCATCCCACGTGGTGTCGGTGAATCCCGGTGTTCCGGACCCGGGATTCGGCGCTTGGCACGTCGTCGGCAAGGTATCGGTGGACTCGAATCGGCCTACCGTGTAGGTCACCCCCGGAGCGCCTTGAGGGCTGCTCGGCCCCCAACTCACTCTGATGTGGCCTTGCGTATTGAAGACGACTCCCGTCACGCCTCCCGAGGCTTGCCCGGGAGGTCCGACGGCGGTCACGAGGACGGGCGAATTGCGAAGCCACGAGGATTCCGCAGCGACTTGCGCGCTATTGCGCGCGTACACGTTGACCGAATAGGCCACGCCCGGCACGAGGCTGCTGGCGCTGTTCGCAAACGCGAGAGTCGTCGTCCCGACCGGCACAAGGCGCGAAATGTCCACGCTCGGCCCGGTGATTCTCACGGTGTATCCCGTGACGGGCGAACCGTGGGCGGGGTCGGCGACGGATGCCCACCCAATCGCAAGGGAACCGCCCGCCGGCGCCGCATTTGTCGGCACGGCGGTCAAGCCCGTCGGCGCGGAGGGAAGCACGTCGGACCAGACGGCGGAACCGATGATCGCAGGGTCGGACGGCCCGATCGCGTTGATCGCGACCACGGAAATGCGCAGCGCATTGCCGGGGCCGTTCCCCGGCGTCTTCACGAGGCAACCGTTCGTCACCGCGCACGAAGTCACGCCGAAGACCGCGCCGTTGTCGGTGCGCGTCGCGGTCACTTCATATCCCGTGATGGGCGAATTGTTGAAAGACCCGGGACTCCACGCGATCGTCACGGTTTGATCGCCGAACGCCGCGACCCTGACTCCCGTGACGGGGTCTGGCGCATCCTGAATCTGCAATTGCACGTTGCCCCAGACGTAACGATCAGGGTCCCCCGTGGCATCCGCCACTTCGTATTGCACGTTCACGTCTTGAGCCGGAGCCTCCTTCGAGACCGCGACCGTCAGAGTCCTCAGGTTCTTGCTCGGCGTAATGGTGACGCCGGGCGGGAGGGATGCGCCGTCGATCCCTCGAATCCCGACCACCGAGAGCGGATTGCCCGGGAACGGATTCGTCGCTTCGTCGTTCGCGAGCACGTCGATGGTCGTCGTCTTTCCGCGAGGCGTTATCGCGCTGTCCGATGCGGGCTTCGCGAGCGGACGGCTCGAGGCGACGACGTTGAGCTGGATGCTGCCGGCCTTCCCCTCGACCAGAGCGTCGCGCACCCCGAGAACGAGAGCCGTCGACGTGCCCTTGACGGCATCCGGCTTCGCCTTGATCGAAAGGGTTTGACCCGTGAGGGTGTAGCTGAATCCGACGGGCAGCGGGGCGAGAGCTGTGTAGGTCAATTCATCGAGGTCATTCGGGTACGGGTAGTTCGTGAGTTTCAGGAGGTCAATCGTCTTCTCCTGCGCCGGCTCGAAATCGATCACGGCCCCGTTGAATACCGGAGGCTGGTTCTCGCGTGGTGTCACGGTGATCGGAAGCACGAGCGTCGCCGTTCGACCATTCGGATCCGTCGCCGAGGTGCCATCCGTGACATCGAAAGAGATCGACGCCGGCCCGAAATACTTCTCCGCCGAGCGGAACACGAGCGTCTGGTCGTCTCTCACGAGGCTCGCGCCATCCGCGTGGGTCGCGCGAACGGTCGTCGTGTCGGCGAGCCGCACTTGCTTGCCGCCGATCGCGATCACGTAGTCGTTGAGCGGGATTGTGAGGACGGACTCGCTCGGGATCGTGAGCGGCCTGGCCTTCCGATTCACCTGGGGAAGCGCGTCGTCGTAACCCGGCACCCACACGAACGCGTACGCGACAACCGTCGGGTCATCCGGATTGGATACGGAGAACGGGATGATCTGGCGCTTTTGGCCGACCGTGACCTTGATCCTCTTCTTCGAGGTCACGGACACGCCGCTGTCGTAACCGGGAAGGAGCGCGACACCGAGCTGGCTGACCGGGCCATCCGCGAAGAACACATTCGCCAGGACGTTCACGTCGATCGAATCCCGACCGAGGATGTCCGTGAGGGTCAGCACCGTGTCGCGCGCGATCGGAAGCGCGCGGGGCGCATCCGGTGACACGGTGACCGTGACGAAGTTCTGGCTCGTTCCTCCGAGCTCGTTCTGAATTGTGTAGATGAGTCCGTATTGACCGGCGATCGGGGGTGGCGTGACGGTGACCAGGGTGCCGTCCGTCGTCGCGACGACGCTCTCGTCGCTCACGGGGTGCACTTCGGTCACGGTCAACGGGCTGCCGTCGGGATCCGAATCGTTCGCGAGCACCTGGATCGTGACCGAACCGCCCGGGCGAATCGCCACTTCGTCGGCGACCGCGACCGGATTGCGCGCGCCGCCGGTCCGCGGGCTGATGCCGATCCGCACGGTACCCGTCGCTCGAGCGCCCAGAGCGTCGATCACGGTATAGGTGAAGCTGTCGGTGCCCGCCGAATAGTCGCCGGCTTCGTACGTGAATCCGTCCGAACCGTTCGGCGTGACCGATCCCTTTTCCGGATTCGTCTCCTGGCCGAGCAATTGCACGGAATCGCCGTCCGGATCGATTCCGGTCAGCGGAATCTGGATGTTGACTCGCTCACCGGACAGCACGCGCGCGACGACCGTGACGGGCTCCGGCGCATTGTTCGTCGCCGGGACGATTTCGCGAACCGCGATCCGCACTTGCGCTTGAGAGGTCTGCCCGTCTGGCCCGCTCACCGAATAGGTGGCCGAGAAGTTGCCCGGCTTGTCGGGCGCGAGATAGCGGAGAACGTTTCCCGACGCGAACAACAGGCCAGAATCGCCTCGCAAGGTCGAGGTCAATTGAGGATCCAGCGTGAGGGCCTCTCCGTCGGGCTGGACATCGTTGTCGAGAACGGGAATGTCGATGGCCGCTCCGACGCGCACGGAAATCGTGTCATCCGTCGCGATCGGCGGCTGCAGTTTCACGGGGCGCGGGATCTCGATCACGGTGACGCTGCCGTCGGCATCCGCCAAACCGTTCGTCACGCGATAGTCGAAAGTCACCGGCCCGTTTTCCTGAGGCGCGGTCAAGGTCACTCGGATCGAACGCTGGTCGAGAATTTCCGCCTGGATTCCCGAGCCAGGCGAAATGCCCGACACCGAAGTGACGAGGAGGACCCCGCCGGCGGGATCGAAATCGGAATTCGCGATGTCCACGGTTTCGCTGCTGAGAGACTTCACGAACACCGTCTTCGGCACCGTGATCGGCCGGGTGTTCGCATCCGGCGGCGCGGCGACATCGATTCGAAGTGTTCCCGTCGCGGTTTGATCGCCGTCGGTGACGACGTATTCGAGGCTAAACGTGCGGACTTGGCTGCTCGTGAAGCGGAACGTGCCCGAGTCGGGGCTCGCCGTGATGTCGGCGCCGGTTCGCGCGGGTACGCTGCTCAATCGCACCGTGCCCGTGCCGCCCCGGACATGCATGAGCGGATGCACCGTGACATCCTGACCGGCGTAAGCGAGAACCACGAACGGGTCGGCGAGGATGGGGACTTTTCCCGGCGCACTCACCGTGATCGACAGCGAGCCGGATGCCTCGGCCGAACCGTCCGTGACGACGAGAGAAACCGATCGCGAAACGCTCGCGGCACCGCCCTCGACGAACACGACCGTGCCATCCGGCTTGAAACTCACGACATCGGGCGCCGTCGTCGACGCGGATGCGAGATAGAACGCGTCACCGTCGGGGTCGACCCAGTCCCCGAGCACCGAGGTCGACACCCGACCGCCTTGCGCGACCACGTTCCGGCTCTTGCGCATTTGGACGGGAGGGGAATTCTCGTTGGGTTCGCGCACGGCCACGGTCACGGTTGCACTCGCTTCGCCGCCTCGCCCATCCGTGATCGTGTAATGGAATGTGACCGACCCGCGCGCGGCCGGGGTGAGGGTGATTTGAACCTGTTGCCGATTATTGACGAGGTCGAGCCGGCCGACCGATTCGTCCAATTGGGTCGATTGCGAAATCACGAGCACGTCGCCGTTCGGGTCGTAGTCGTTCAAGAGGACAGGCAGGATCGCGCTTCGGCCCGGGCGCGCTCCGAACGAATCGTCGACGGCGACCGGCGGCTGCTGAACCTTGTCGTACTCGGGCGGCGTATCGAGGTTGTCTTCCTTCACTTGCTCCTGTTGCTGCTGGACGTGGACGAGGCCCTCCCAGTTGTTGATGAGCTCGCCGTCGGATTGAACCGCCCACGATCCTCCACCGCGCGGATCGTTCAGCACCACTCGGTTTCCGTTTCGATTGAACCCGAGTCTCACGGCTCCTTGCGGCATTCCGGCAAGGTTCAAGGTCACGGCATCCGCCGTCCCGCACTTGCGCCAAGCCGTTCCGTCACTCCACGCCGCAAAGCTGCATCCGTCCGCTTCGAGGGGCGGCGCGGCGTTTCCCGAGCGATCCGACACGAGGCTTCTCGGCGTGCCACCGGTTCCCGCGACAAGCAGAAGCCCGCCGGAATACGCCACGAGGATTCCGGAACCCTCGGTCGACGGTTCCTGCAGCCGAATGCTGTCGGCGGCGCTGATGAGATTCGACAAATCGACCGTGTTGCCGTCGACGACGAGCGTCCTCGACGTCGAGTCCAGGACTGCCCAGTCGGAGCCAACCCAAGTGACGGATTGCACGCTCGCCGCACTGCCCAAACTCACTTCGTGCGTCTCGACGACGGTCGCCGTCACGGCGGCGTCGATCCGATACACGAGGTGGGCATCGCGCGAATACGCGATGAGGTCGCCGTTCTCGTTCATGGCATAGACCGCGCTCGAGCCGAGGCTCAGCGTGGGCGTCACGGCAGGGTCGAAATGCTGAAACTCTGCCGCGGGCACGATCCACACGGCGCCATCTCCATCCGCGACGACGACGTTCTCGCCGGCGATGAACAATCTCGGCGCCGTCGTCGGCATGGGCACGCTATCGACGATCGTGGACGTCGCAGGATCGACGATGCCCACTTTGCTGCTGCCTTCATCGAAAAGAAGGACGGTCGTGCCGGCTTGCACGATATCCAGTTCGCTGCTGTCGGCGGGAACGACCGTGTTGAGTTCGAGAACTTGCGTGTTGGCGCGGCCGATGAATTGCTGGGAGCCGTTCGACACCCACACGGATGCGTCGTTCAATTCGACCTTTTGCGCCGGATACCCGCCCGAAATGACGGCCGTCGAAATGACGACCGCGACGATCACGGTCCCCGACGTCATCGAGGCTGCGAGCGACTTGTGCCCGGCAAGCCATTTCCTAAACATGATCGCTCGTCACCCGCTGAATTCCACGCATTTTTCGCTGCTGGGTTCGCCCGTCTTTCCCTCGCGATTCACGGTCACGGTGATGCACACGCGTTCGCCGGGCTGCGCGTCGACCGAGAACGTCGAGGACTGCTGGATGCTCGACGTGCCCTGGTTCGCCGAAATCTGGTACGAGTCGCCCGGCAACAATCCCGGATTCGACCAGCTGAATTCGATCGAGTCGATCGATTGCTGAGCCTGAATGTCGGTGACGCGAGGAATCCGGTCCGAATTGCTGCGCACGAGCACGATCGTCGCGACGACGCCGAGCGCGACGACGAGCACGGCGCTCACGATGAGGGACCAGGCCAAAACCTGCATCCCTCGACCGCGCAGCGCGGATTTCGTGCTCGGGCTCGGCTGGGACGGGTCCGTTTCCCGCAATACCGTGCCGACAGGGGCGTACTCTCCCGGCGAGAATCGCCGGCGTTTGCGCAATCGCGCTCCACTCGGATGATTCGCGCCGGCCACGCCCCGGATTCGAGTGCGATCGCCCAAGTCGCCGACGGTCGCGAGAGCCCAGTCGTCGACGGCGACCTCGACGGGTGTTTGCGGAACGCCGAGCTCGGACTCGATCGCCTGAAGGCCCCGCACGAATTCGAGAGCGCTCGTCGGTCGGCCATCCGGTTTCCGCGACATCGCCTTCTGCAGGAGCTTCTCCAGGCTCGCGGGCACGTCGGAGCGCCCGATCGGCTGAACTTTCGCTCGATTGATGCGACCGATCAAATCCGTCGACTTGTTGGATTCACCGGGAACTTCGAACGGCGAACGACCGGCGAGAAGCGAATACACGGTCGCCGCGAGCGACCAGACTTCCGAGGCCACCGTCCCCGAGGTCTCATCCATGAGTACTTCCGGCGCCGACCAGGGAATGGACATTCCGATGGCCTCGCGATGCCCCGACTCGCTGAGCGTCGAGGCGATCCCGAAGTCGGACAATACGGGATGCCCGTACGCCGTCAAGAGAATGTTGGATGGCTTGATGTCGCGGTGCAGGACTCCCGCGCGGTGCGCGGTTTCCACGGCGCTGCCGATTCTCACGGCGATCTGAAGAATGTCGGGAACCGGAATCCGCTCGCGCCGGTATCGTTCGCTGAGCGACGGAGAGCACAATTCCATGACAAGGTACGGTCGACCGTCCGCCGACACTCCGGCCTGGTAAACCGTCAGGATTGACGGGTGAGCGCTCAATTGGGCCATGAGGTTCGCTTCGGCCTGGAACATCTGCCGAACCTGATCGTTGACGATTTCGCTCAGCATGACTTTGACCGCCACTTGGCGGCGAGGCATGTTCTGCTCGTACAGGAACACGTCGGCGAAACCGCCGGAACCCAGAATATGCACGTGTGAGAAGCCGGGCAGCACTGGCGGCTGTGACGGCAAGCGTCTGGCCATTGTGCCCCCTCGCTCACTCACTCGCGGGCACGACGCATCGGGTTGCACTCGCTCGGCCCGTGCCCATTCTAGGCAGACAGGCCATGGACTCCTGCACAGTATGACAGTCTTCACAGGAAGAGCCATCGCCCCATTTCTAGGGACTCACGGATGCGCGCGGCCGTGCGCGACCGCGCTTCGCCAGCGCTGGCTCAGTCAGCGGCTCGGCGCCGTGTCCTCCACTTCGAGAATGTCGGCGCCTCGAGCCGGGTCCGCGGCAAGGACATCGATGACGATCGCCGTCACGTTGTCCCGACCCCCCGCGTCGAGAGCGTCCTGCATCAATGCGTTCGCCGTATCCTGGGGGTCGAGGCCCGCCGCGAGGTGCTCGCGCAAGCGCAATTCCGTCACTTCGCGCGTGAGCCCGTCCGAGCACAAGAGCACTCGCGAGTTCGATGTCACGGGGAGCAGCCAGAAATCCGGGACCGGCTCGGCATTGAATCCGACTGCCCTCGTGACCACGTTGCTGTCCGGATGGCGCGCGGCGTCCATCGACGTGATGAGGCCCGCCGTGACGAGTTCCTGCACGACCGAATGGTCGACCGTCACTTGCGTGATGACGTTGTGTTCGTACAGGTACAGGCGCGAATCGCCCACATTGAACACGATCCAATAGGGGTGTCCTCCGTGCACGGTCATGGCGATGCCGGTCACCGTCGTTCCGACTCCCAGTTCGCGGTCGTCGATGGCGTTCGAGATGTCGGCCGTCGCGGCTCGGAGAGCGCCGATGATCGCCTCGGGCTGCACGAATCCGCCACTCGCGAGCTCCGCGAGTCGCGTGACGACCGCATCGCTCGCGACATCCCCTGCGGCGTGCCCGCCCATCCCGTCGGCGACGGCGAATACGGTACCGGCCGCGACGAGACTGTCTTCGTTGTGTTTCCGCTTGTGCCCGATGTCGGTTGCCACTCCCCATGCCAACGACACGATCGCGCCGTCGCGCTCCGGCACGGGGATGTCGAAGTGGTCGTTGCGCTCGCCGAGGACCGTCACCGAGAACCTTCCGTTCGGATTTCGACCGGCGCTTCAACGACGACGATCCGGATGCCGTCTCCAATATCCACTACGGATCCGGCTCCCACGACGACCGACTCGCCTTGACGCAAACCCCGCGGCGAAGATCCGCCGCTTGCCACAATCGTCCCGTTCGTCGAACCGAGATCGGTGACGACAACGGTCGCACCCTCCTGTCGGAACTCGACGTGCGTGCTCGACACTTCGCGCGTCGGGGACGGGACCATGACGAGTCGCGGCATCCTCGAACCGGAAATTCGCGGAGTGCTCGGGCGACGCCCGACGTACGCGGGCACTTCGAGCGGGATAGGTTCGTGCGTTCCGATTCGCAAGGCGAACCTCGCGCGCTCGCGGTCGTCGTCCACGGACGCGACCGCATCGCGCGCTCGCCTGCGGCCCGATTGAGCGCGCGTGACAATGATCGTGTCGGCATCCGCGATATCCGGCGCGTCCAGTAGGGGTAGCTCCGCGATGCGACCACTCCCGAGAACCGTGTCCTCGGTACTGCCTTCGGCATTGTCCATGGCACTGTCGATGCGTTCGCTGCCGCCCGGGCCTGCCGGTCGCGCGGAATCGGTCATGATGCGCTTCCGAGGCCGGCGATGAGGTTGATGATCGTCGCGAGGATGACGGCCCCGAACAAATACGACAACAGCGCGTGCCGCAACGCGGACATCCGGAACTCGCGCGAACTCAAGGCGGTGTCGGACACCTGGTAGGTCATGCCCAAAGTGAAGGCGAGGTAGGCGAAATCCCCGTAATCCGGCTCCTCCTTTTGATTGAAGTCGACGCCGCCCGGCGTGCCGCGATAGTAGAGGGACGCGTAGCGGAGCGTGAAAAGCGTGTGGATGAGTACCCACGATGCGGCAACGCTCGCGATCGCCAGGGCGGCCACCGTGCCTTTGAGCCAGCCCGCGGGACTCGTTCCCACGAGAATCAAGGCCACGATGCCGAGCGATCCGAGGCACGCGATGAGCAAGAGAGCATCCGCGAGCGGCCGGGACGGGTCCTCTCTGGTTGCGTGCGCGCGAGTCTCGTCGGCGCCCATTCGCCCGATTCTCAACCACACCCACACGGTGTAGGTGAGGCACGCCGCGAGCCACCCGATGAGCAGCGCGAGATCCCCGCGTGCGAACGTCATTGCGGCGAGCGTCGCGATGGCACCGACCGCGAGCGTCGCGACGACACGGATGCTCGCAGAATGAGTGCCCCTGCGGGTCGGTATCGTGGCCACTCGTCAATGTTCGCATAGTGCGGCTGCCTTGCGGCAGGGAGAGTCGATGCTACCGATTTCGTTGTTCCGAACCACTATGGTTGCGGATTCGCTTGTAAAAGCATCGTTTCACTGACAGAATCGGTGCATGAGTCCGACTGGCAAGCCCATCCAGCTCGACAACGTCTCCAAGGCGATCGTCGAACAATTGCAATCGGATGGGCGGCGATCGTATGCCGAGATCGGGAAGGCCGTCGGATTGAGCGAAGCGGCCGTCCGCCAGCGGGTGCAGAAGTTGACCGACTCGGGCGTCATGCAAGTCGTTGCGGTCACCGATCCGATGCAACTGGGCTTCTTTCGTCAAGCGATGATCGGCATCCGCGTCATGGGAGATACGACGAGCGTCGCGGAGCGTGTCGGACGAATCGCGGCCGTCGATTACCTCGTCCTCACGGCAGGCAGCTTCGACCTTCTCGCGGAGATCGTGTGCGAAAACGACGAAGACCTCATCGACGTGCTCAACAAGGAGATTCGGAGCATCCCGGGAGTGCAATCCACCGAGACCTTCGTGTATCTCAAACTTCAAAAACAGTTCTATAACTGGGGAACAAGGTAAGAAGAAATGACAATGCTCGAGACTCCCGCCACCACGTACAACGAGGCTGAGCTCCAACAAAAGGCCAAAGATCACTTGTGGATGGCAATGGCTCGCCAATCCGTCATGGAGAGCGGCGCCGGCGTGCCCATCATCGTGCGCGGCGAAGGCCACCACATTTGGGACAGCAAGGGCAAGAAGTACTTCGACGGGCTGAGCGGCCTGTTCGTCGTGAACGTCGGTCATGGTCGCCGACGGCTCGCCGAAGCCGCGGCGAAGCAAGCAGAAGAGCTCGCGTTCTTCCCCACGTGGTCGTACGCGCATCCGAAAGCCATCGAGCTCGCCGATCGACTCGCCGCGGAAGCACCCGGAGACTTGAACCGCGTGTTCTTCTCCTCCGGTGGCGGTGAAGCGAACGAGACCGCCTTCAAGCTTGCGAAGTACTTCTGGAAGCTCCAGGGCCGCGGCACGAAGCACAAGGTGATTTCGCGCTACATCGCCTACCACGGCACGCCGCAAGGAGCGCTCGCGATCACCGGCATCCCCGGCATGAAGGAAATGTTCGAGCCCGTCACCCCGGGCGGATTCCGCGTCCCGAACACGAATTACTATCGTGCCGAGGAATCGGGATACACGGGCTCTCCGGATGGTTTCGGCCAGTGGGCCGCGAACAGGATCGAGGAGATGATCGAATTCGAGGGGCCGGAGACGGTCGCAGCGGTCTTCCTCGAGCCCGTGCAGAACTCGGGCGGCTGCTTCCCGCCACCCCCGGGTTATTTCCAGCGCGTGCGCGAGATTTGCGACAAGTACGACGTGCTTCTCGTGGCCGACGAAGTCATCACGGGCTTCGGGCGAATCGGCAATACGTTCGCGTCGACGACCTACGACTTCATCCCCGACATGATCACGTGCGCCAAGGGAATGACGAGCGGATACTCTCCCGCGGGCGCGACGATCGTGAACGAGCGCATCTACGAACCGTTCAAGCACGGCGATACGACGTTCTACCACGGCTATACGTGGGGTGGACATCCGGTGTCGTCTGCCGTGGCGCTCGAGAACCTCGACATCATGGCGGAGGAGAAGCTCAACGAGCGCGTTCGGGAGAATTCGCCGATCTTCCGCGCGACGCTCGAGAAGCTCATGGACTTGCCGATCGTCGGCGACGTGCGCGGCGACGGGTATTTCTTCGGAATCGAACTCGTGAAGGACAAGGCGACGAAGGAGACGTTCACCGACGATGAGTCGGAGCGGCTGCTGAGAGGCTTCCTCTCGAAGGCGCTCTACGACGCCGGCCTGTATTGCCGTGCGGATGACCGCGGAGACCCGGTCGTGCAGCTCGCGCCGCCGCTCACAATCGGCCCGAAAGAGTTCGACGAGATCGAGGGCATCCTGCGCAGCGTGCTGAGCGAGGCGTGGACTCGGCTCTAAACGACCGCCTCGCCCTCGCCCTCGCCCTCGCCCTCGCCCTCGCCCACGTGACTGTTCGCAACTCAGGCAGAATGTGCGAACCGACCGCAACTCGCCGAGATTGGTGGCCACAATGACGAAATTGCCTGAGTTGTGAACACGTCCGGGTATCGGGAACTGAGCTTCTGGTTCGATTCCCTTGTGGAGTCCGGTGCGGATGACCTCGCGCCACGTCCGGCGCTGAGCGGCGACTGCGAAGTGGACGTCGCCATCGTGGGCGCCGGGCTGACGGGACTGTGGAGCGCGTACTACTTGCTCAAGCGCGATCCCGGGCTTCGCGTCATCCTTCTCGAGAAGGAGATCGCCGGTTTCGGAGCCTCGGGACGCAACGGAGGTTGGTGTTCCGCACTGTTCCCGTCGTCGACTGCGGCGCTCGAACGCCGGCACGGGCTGGATGCCGCCCTCGCGATGCGCCGCGCCATGATCGACACGGTGGCCGAGGTTGGGCGCGCGGCGGCGGCCGAGGGCATCGATTGCGACTTTGCGCGAGGCGGCACGCTGTTGTTCGCCCGATCGCGACCTCAACTCGAACGCGCTCGAAGCGAAATCGCCGAAGCGCGGCATTACGGAGTCGACCGTGTCGAAGAGCTCGGCGATCGAACGCATCCGGCGGGCACGCTTGCGACTCTTCTCGAACCGGCGTGCGCCCGACTGCATCCCGGCAAGCTGGTTCGCGGGCTCGCCCGCGTGGTCGAGCGGATGGGCGCGACGATCGCCGAGCAAACCGAAGTGAAGTCGTGGGAGCCGCACCGAGTTCACACGTCGCGCGGGACGGTCACGGCGGAATCCATCGTCATCGCGACCGAGGGCTTCGGCGCATCGCTCCCGCAGACGCACCGCCGCATCCTGCCCCTGTACTCGCTCATGATCGCGACGGAGCCGCTTCCGGACTCGTTCTGGGATGAGATCGGCATTGAACACGGTCAGACGTTCAGCGACTTCCGGCACTTGCTCATCTACGGCCAGCGCACGGCGGACAACCGGTTTGCATTCGGGGGCCGGGGTGCCCGATACCACTGGGGCAGCGCGATCCGCCCTGGCTACGACCGTGCTCCCCGCGTATTCGAGCACTTGCGGCGCACTCTCGTCGAATTGTTCCCTGCAGCGGCCGATGCCGCGATCACCCACCGCTGGGGCGGGCCGATCGGCGTGCCGCGCGACTGGCATGCCGCGGTCGATTTCGACGCGCACACGGGCGTCGCCTGGGCCGGCGGATACGTCGGCGACGGACTGAGCACGACGAACCTCGCCGGCCGCACGATCGCCGACCTCGTGACGGGCGTCGACTCCACGCTCAGCGAATTGCCATGGGTGAATCACCGGTCCCGCAATTGGGAAACCGAACCTCTGCGTTTCGTCGGCGCCAATCTCGGCCTTCTCGCGATGGACATCGCCGACCTTGAGGAGCGCGTGACGCAGCGCCCCTCGCTCGCCGCGAAAATCATGTCCCCGCTCGTGGGCGGCTAATCCTCGGTCGCATCTGCAACCGGAATGCTGCCCGTCGCAACACTTGCGACAGGAACGCTCGCGGTCGGGATCGCGCCCGTCGCGGGGCCGCTCGCGAGCTCCTCGTCCGTGAGCACGGGGCCGGCGAATTGCGCGTCGTAGAGCCTCGCGTACGCGCCATCCGCCTCGAGCAGCTCGGCGTGCGTTCCCTGCTCGACGATCTGCCCGTTCTCCATCACGAGGATGAGATCAGCGTCGCGGATCGTGGAAAGCCGATGCGCGATGACGAAGCTCGTGCGGTCGCTGCGCAGCGCCGCCATCGCGTGCTGCACGAGCACTTCGGTGCGCGTGTCGACGGAGCTCGTGGCCTCGTCCAGGATGAGGACGCTCGGCTTTGCCAGGAACGCGCGCGCGATCGTCAGCAATTGCTTCTCCCCCGCGCTCACGTTGGATGCCTCGTCGTCCAGCACGGTGTCGTAACCGTCGGGCAGCGTGCGCACGAAACGATCCACATAGGTTGCGGTCGCCGCATCGACGATCTCTTCCTCCGTCGCATCCGGTCTCCCGTAGGCGATGTTGTCGCGGATCGTGCCGCCGAACAACCACGTATCCTGTAGCACCATGCCGACGCGTGATCGCAAGTCGTCGCGCGTCATCGTGGCGATGTCGACGCCGTCGAGCGTGATGCGTCCGGAGTTCAACTCGTAGAACCGCATGATGAGGTTCACGAGAGTGGTCTTGCCCGCACCCGTCGGGCCGACGATCGCGATCGTGTGCCCAGGTTCGGCGACGAGATCCACGTGCTCGATGAGCGGCTTGTCCTCCGTGTAGCGGAACGAGACGTCCTCGAACTCGAGGCGCCCGCTCGAAACCGTGGGTGATTGCGCCGGAGCGGCATCCGAACTCTGCTCGTCGGCATCGAGAAGTTCGAATACGCGCTCGGCGGATGCAACGCCGGACTGCAAGAGGTTGGCCATGCTTCCCAATTGCGTGACAGGCTGGGTGAATTGGCGCGAATACTGGATGAACGCCTGGATGTCGCCGATGCGCATCGCGCCGGCCGCAACCTGCAGGCCGCCGACGACCGCGATCGCGACGTAGACGAGGTTTCCGACGAACATCATCGACGGCATGATGATGCCGGAGACGAATTGAGCGCCGAAGCTCGCCTTGTAGAGCTCCTCGTTCTTCTCGCCGAATACCGTTGCGACCTCCTTTTGGCGGCCGAACACCTTCACGAGCGCGTGCCCGGTGAAGTTCTCCTCGATCTGAGCGTTCAATTCGCCCGTGTGCTTCCACTGGGCGACGAACATCTTCTGCGATCGCTTCGCGATCACGACCGTGATGATGATCGACAGCGGAATCGTGACGAGCGCGATGACCGTGAGCAAGGGAGAAGTGATGAGCATCATCGTGAGCACGCCGGCCACCATGAGGAGCGACGTGACGATCTGGCTCAGCGTCTGCTGCAGGCTTTGCGAAATGTTGTCGACGTCGTTCGTCACTCGGCTGAGAAGCTCGCCTCGCGGAGTTTTGTCGAAGTAGCTCAAGGGCAAGCGGTTGATCTTCTTCTCGATGTCTTCGCGCATCCGGTACACGGTGGCCTGCACGACGTCATTGAGGACGTAGGACTGCAACCAGCTGAAAACGGACGACAGAATGTAGAGCGAGAGCACCCAGATCAGGATCATCGACAGGGCATGGAAGTCGATGCCGACGCCCGGGGTCAAGTGCATGCCGCTCAAAAGGTCGGCCTGACCATCCTGACCCCGCGCACGCAACCCGTCGATGATTTGCGCTTTTGTCACGCCCACCGGCAGCATTTTGGAGATGGCACCCTCGAAAATGAGCGTCGTGCCGTTGCCGAGGAGCTTTGGGCCGATGACGGTCATGGCGACGCTCGCGACCGCGAGAATGAGCACCCAGATGACGCGCATCCATTCGGGGCGAAGCCTGCCGATGAGGCGTTTGGCGGATGGGCCGAAGTTCATGGACTTCTCGACGGGCATGCCTGCTCCGCCGAACGGCCCTCCGCCGCCCGGTCCCCTCCGAACCGGCGGGCGGGGAGTGACTGTGGCTTGCTTGCCGGTGTTCGTGCTGTCGGTGCTCATACCGCTTCCTCCGCCGTGAGTTGAGACGACACGATTTCGGCGTAAGTCTCATTGCTTTCATTCAATTCGTCGTGAGTGCCGATCCCGACGATCTCGCCGTTCTCCAACACGATGATCTGGTCCGCGTCGGCGATCGTCGAGACGCGCTGGGCCACGACGATCGTCGTCGCTCCCTTCATCTTTCGCTTGAGGGCCGCGCGAAGCCGGGCATCCGTACCGGTATCCAGCGCGGAGAACGAGTCATCGAACACGTAGATCTCCGGTCGCTTCACAAGCGCCCTTGCGATCGCGAGGCGTTGGCGCTGACCACCGGAAACATTCGTCCCGCCTTGCGCGATCGACGCATCCAGACCGCCGTCCATTTCAGAGACGAATTGCTTCGCCTGGGCGGTGTCGAGCGCTTCCCACAACTCTTCGTCCGTGGCATCCGGTTTGCCATAGCGCAAGTTCGAGGCGACCGTCCCTGAAAAGAGGTACGGCTTTTGCGGGACGAGGCCGATGAGGCTCCACAACAGGTCGGGGTCGAGTTCGCGCACGTCGACGCCGTCGACGAGAACCGATCCGCCCGTCACGTCGAAGAGCCGCGGAAGCAGGTTCGTGAGCGTGGTCTTCCCGGATCCCGTGCTGCCGATAATGGCGGTGACTTTGCCGGGGCGAGCCGCGAAGGTGAGGTTTTTGAGAACCGGCTCTTCAGCCCCCGGGTATTGGAAGGTCGCATCCAGGAACTCGACAGTCCCCACTTCGGTGACTTCCATGACGGGGTTCGCAGGCAGTGTCACAGAGGTCTTCGTCTCGAGCACTTCGCCGATGCGGTCAGCGCTCACCGCCGCACGCGGCAGCAGGATGCCCATGAACGTCGCCATCATGACGCCCATCAGAATCTGCATGAGGTATTGCATGAAAGCCATGAGCGTTCCGACCTGGATGTCGCCGTCGCCGACGCGAATCCCGCCGAACCAAATGACGGCGACCGTCGACACGTTCATGACGAGCATGACCGTCGGGAACATGAGGGCGAACAAACGGCCCGCGCTGATCGCGGTGTGCGTCAGCTCCGAGTTGGCGACGGCGAATCGCTCGGTCTCGTGGCCTTCGCGCACGAATGCGCGGATCACCCGGATGCCCGTGAGCTGCTCGCGCAGCACGAGGTTCACTTTGTCGATGCGCTTTTGCATGAGTCGGAACAGCGGGACCATTCGCGCCATGATCAGTCCGACGGCGACGATGAGCACGGGGATGCTCACGGCCATGAGCCACGACAAACCGACATCCTGCTGCAAAGCCATGATGACGCCGCCGATCGCGAGCATGGGCGCCGAAATGAACAACGTGAGGCTCATGAGCGTGACCATTTGCACTTGCTGGACATCGTTGGTCGTGCGCGTGATCAACGAGGGGGCGCCGAATTGCGACACCTCCCGCTCGGAGAAAGTGCTCACGGTGTCGAAAATGCCGCTGCGAAGATCCCGACCGAGCGACATCGCGACTTTGGCGCCGAAGTACACCGCCGTGATCGCACACACGATCTGCAGAAGAGTGATGCCGAGCATGAGCGCCCCGACATTGAAAATGTAGGGGATGTCGCCCTTGGCGATGCCGTTATCCACGATGTCGGCGTTGAGGCTCGGCAAGTACAGCGACGCGAGCGATTGCGCGAGCTGGAAGACGCCGACTGCGACGAGAAGCAGCCAATACTGCTTGAGGTAGCGTCCGAGAATTTTGAGGAGCATGTTGACTAGTCCTGGCTTTCCTTGGTTACTGGTTTTTTCGCTTTTCGCGGTGTTGTCGTGGTGCGTTTGCCGGCGATTCCCTGAAGCACGATGTCGGCAAGCTCCTGAGTGCTGAATTCCATTCCCTCATTGAGGTGCTGGAAGGATGCGGCGAACGTCACGAGCCGGATGACATGTGCCGCGCGCAAGGGTGGGCAGTTCAATTCCGCCAATTGCGGTTCGAACACTTCGGCGATGATTTCGGCGAAAACGTGACGCTCGCCCGGCGCATGCGGTCGTGGTCCGCCGATAGCTGCCATCACCTGGAAGACTTCACTGAACCGGTTCTGCATGAGGACGACGATCCGATAGACCTTGTCGTCGAGCGGCAACTCCGCCGGTATCGCGCGGAGTCCCCGTCGCAACGGTTCCGGATCGAGGAACTTCGCGAGCGCCGCGTCGATGAGCGTGTCTTTATCTCCGAACGCCCTGAAAATCGTGCCTTCGGCCACTCCCGCAGCTTCCGCGATTTGCCGGGATGTCACCGCCGGCCCGTGCGCGATGAGCAAAGGAATGACCGCGTCGATGATGGATGCCTGGCGGTCCTCCACCGAAAGCGGGCGCGCGCGAACGCTCGCTTCTGCTTCCGGCGCCGAAAATTTCACAAGTGCGATCATAAGTGAGTGAGTGCTCACTCCGCAAATCGACGGGCCCGTGAATTGCTGGCTCTGCCAAATTTCATGAACGTCCGTAGGATCGAAGGACAAGCACATCGAGTCGGGAGAGCATGAATGTCAGCGGCAGTGAGTTACAGAGATTACGGCGGACCCGAAGTGCTCGAGATCGTCGATGTTCCTGAACCACACGCGAATGCGGGCGAGGTTCGTGTCGCCGTGCGCGCAGCGGGCCTCAATCCCTTCGATTCCAAAGTGCGTCGTGGCGGCTACCTCCCCAACCACTCGCTTCCTGCGATGCAGGGCGCCGAATTCGCGGGTGTCATCGACGAACTCGGCGAGGGAGTCACCGAGTGGGAGCTCGGAGACGAAGTGCTCGGCTGGATCGGTCGCGGCGCTCAAGCCGAATTCGTCGTCGTCCCGAAGGAACGGATCGCGCGGAAACCCGCCGACCTCGACTGGGCTGTCGCGGGAGGAATCGGTCTCGTCGCGAACACGGCGAAGCGCGCCGTGGATTCCCTCGATCTGGGTCCGGATGACACCGTTCTCGTGACGGCCGCGGCGGGCGGGGTCGGTGTCATTGCCGCTCAACTCGCGAAAGCCACCGGCGCGGCGGTCGTCGGCACCGCGAGCGAACCACACCACGACTTCCTCACTCGACTCGGCGTGATTCCGGTCGCCTACGGGGAGGGCGAAGTCGAACGCTTGCGCGCGGCGGCTCCTGACGGATACACGGCAGCACTCGACCACATCGGTGGCGGCGCAATCCGCACCGCTCTCGAACTCGGCATCCCCGCAGAGCGAATCAACACGATCGCCGATCACGACGCCGTCGAAACGCTCGGGGTTCAGGGTGTCGGCGGTGGAAAGAAGACGACAGTCGAGCTCGCGGAGTTCGCACGGCAAGCGGATGCCGGCGAACTCGTGGTCCCCATCCGCAGCACCTACCGCTTGCCCGACGTCGTCGCCGCGTATCGGGACCTCGAAACCGGCCACGGCCTCGGCAAGGTCGTGTTGCTTATTCCGTGAACCGCGATCAGGCGAAAATAGCGTCGATCTCGGCAAGCGCCGCGGAATCCGGCACCCAGGCGACCGCCGCCGCGGCGTTTTGCCTCACTTGCTCGGGACTCGTCGCTCCGGCGATGACGCTCGCGAGCGCGGGTTGAGCAAGCAACCAACCGAAGCTCGCCTCGAGCATCGTGACCTCTTTGCTCGTGCAGAATTCTCGGAATTTTTCGACGGCCGTCCAGTCCACGCGCTCCAGGAGATAGCGCTTCTCCCCCATGACGCGGGAGCCCTGCGGTCCCCCGTCGCGCGAATACTTGCCCGTCAGGATGCCGTTGTGGAGCGGAAAGTACGGCAGGAACCCGAGCCCGAAGTGGCGCACGGCTGGCAGCACTTCGCGCTCCACCCCGCGAGCGAGCGGGCTGTATTCGTTTTGTGCCGATACGAATCGCGGATGCCGAGCGAGAATCGCCGTGAATTCTGCCTCGGCGATTTGCCAGCCCGCGAAATTCGAGTGACCGTAGTAGCGGATTTTGCCTTCGCGAACGAGGTCGTCGAGAGTGGCGAGGGTTTCCTCGATCGGCGTGAGCGGATCAGGCGCGTGCATTTGGTAAAGGTCGATCCAATCGGTCTGCAGCCTGCGAAGCGATGCTTCGATCGCGATGCGGATGTAGCGGCGGGACCCGCGCGCGCCCCAATCGGGCCCGTTTGCTCCCTCCATGTCCATGCCGAACTTCGTGGCGAGGACGATCCGTTCTCGGCGGCCCTTGAGCGCGTGCCCCATGAGGGTTTCGCTGAGGCCGCGTTGCTTTCCATAGATGTCGGCGCCATCGAAGAACGTGATGCCCGCGTCTATCGCCGTGCCGATCACGGCATCCGTGCCTTTTTGTGATTCGGTTGCCGTTCCGCTGCGTCCGAAGTTGTTGCAGCCGATCCCTATCGTCGAAATCTGCAGCCCCGAGGGTCCGAGGGGGCGGTACTGGATGGCGGGCGTCGTCGAGTCAGGCATGCTTCTACGCTATCTACTCCCGCACACGCTCGCTCTGCCGACTCCGCGCACAGTTCTCCTGAGCCGCGAGCGGGAGTCGGCAGCGTGGTTTAGCGTCGAAGCATGTCCCCTACCACTCCACCCACGTGGCTCGTCCGCACAATGAGCCCCATCGGCCGACTCGAACTCGTCAGCGATGGCAAGGCGCTCACATCGCTGACGATCGAGCGCGACGGGAAGCTTCCCTTCGACGCATTCGCCGAGAACGGCAATCGAGTTCTCGATCGCGCGGCGAAACAACTCGACGAATACTTCGCCGGGCGGCGTCGCTCGTTCTCCCTCCCGCTCGCCGCGCGCGGAACAGTGTTTCAACACGCGATCTGGGACCAGCTTCGTGCGCTCGAGTGGGGCGAAGTCACGAGCTACGGCGAGCTCGGTCTCGGCACAGGGCGTGCGACGGCCGGGCGCGCAGTGGGCGGAGCGATCGGCGCCAATCCGATCCCGATCATCGTTCCGTGCCATCGTGTTCTCGGCTCCGACGGACGCGTCACGGGCTACAGCGGAGGCAACGGCATCCCAACGAAGCTCTGGTTGCTCGAGCACGAGGGAATCCTGCTTGCGGCCTAAATGACGAGTCGAAACTCGCCGGGTGCACCGCGTTCCACGGTGATCCGACGATCACGAGCCCAGTCGAACAGCGATTGCTCGTCGGAGACTTCCGAGCCGGTCTCGAGCAGCTCACGTACGAACTCGCCCTTCGCCTTCTTGTTGAAATGATTCAGCGCGCGTCGAGCACCGCGCTCGTCTTCCGTGACGACCCTGAGAAAGTGCGCCGTGTTCGGCGCAGGCCCGAGAGCAACATACGACTCCGAACGCAAGTCGAGCACGAGCCCGTCGAGCCGAGCCAATTCCTTCGCCACAGCCGTGCGCCATGTCGGCCCCAGAGAGATGCCGGGCACGCGCGAGTCATGCGATAAGCGATACGCGGGGATGAGATCGGATGCCCGCAGCAAGCCGAACAGTGCCGAATGAATAACCACGTGGGTTCCTGCCCGCGCTCGAGCGGCCACCGAGAGCGAACCGGCATCCAGGGCGTCGTACAGCACTCCCGAGTACCGGTCCATGGCGGGCATGACTGCCGAGCGCCGCAACGCGCGATTGCGCTCGACCTCGAAATACTGCGCTCGACTCAGTTTGAGCGCTCGAGCGGCCGTCGCACGATTCGTGGAGAGCGACCGCACGGCCGCCAGCACGGTACGCCGAGTCGAATTGAGCCGTGAAAAGCCAAGCTCGGCAAGGTCGAGTGCGCTTCCCTCGGCTCCCCCGTCCCGTTTCGTCTCCGATGGAGGCAACAGGATGTGCACTAGTGCGCGGTGGAGTCCGCGTCGACGAGCTCGGCGTTTCGCGCAACCACGGTGACGATGTCGTGCTCGACCGAGAGGAAACCGTCCTCGGCGCGAGCCTTCACGACCTTGCCGTCGTCGAGAGTGATGCGCACTTCTCCGACGTCGAGAATCGCGAGCACCGGCTCGTGGCCGGAGAGGATTCCGATCTCGCCGATCATCGTCTTCGCGACCAATTGCTTCGCCTCGCCAGTCCACACCTCGTGGTCTGCCGACACGACGCTCACGCTGAGTGGCATGTCAGCCGTTCTCCTTCTGAATTTGCGCCCAACGCTCTTCGACATCCGAGATCGACCCGACGTTGAAGAACGCCTGCTCGGCAACGCTGTCGAAATCGCCGCGGCAAATCGCGTCGAAGGACTCGATCGTGTCCTTGAGCGGGACGGTCGATCCTTCCACACCCGTGAACTTCTTCGCCATGTAGGTGTTCTGGGACAAGAACTGCTGGATGCGGCGAGCCCGTGAGACCGTGATCTTGTCTTCCTCGGAGAGCTCGTCGACACCGAGAATCGCGATGATCTCCTGCAGTTCCTTGTTCTTCTGCAGAATCTGCTTGACGGTCGTCGCCACGCGATAGTGGTCTTCGCCCAAATAGCGCGGGTCGAGGATGCGGCTCGTCGAGGTCAGCGGGTCCACGGCCGGATACAGACCCTTCGACGCGATTTCGCGGCTGAGTTCCGTGGTCGCGTCGAGGTGCGCGAACGTCGTCGCGGGCGCGGGGTCGGTGTAGTCGTCCGCGGGAACGTAGATCGCCTGCAGCGAGGTGATCGAGTGACCGCGGGTCGAGGTGATGCGCTCCTGAAGGATGCCCATTTCGTCCGCAAGGT
>JAHBST010000020.1 GCA_019638975.1 Cryobacterium sp. | reverse complement strand
GCGTCATAGAGCACGACGACCTCACGCCGAATCTCCCTGCGCTCGGCGATCGGCGCAGACCACGGAACCGAAAGCTCGTGGTGCTCGCTGCCGATCGCATACGACCAGAGTCCCGCATTCTCATCGAGCCCGATCATCGTGGCCGACTCGGCATCCGCGTCTCCGAAGGCGCGAGCGATGAGCAGGTTGTCGTCGGCATGATCCCCGTTCATGTGGGCGAGGACGGCGTCGACGACCGCGGTTTCGAAGACTGGCATGAAAGCTACGGTACCGTTCAGATCCACCGGGGTGCGCGCGGGATGGGTTTTCCATTCGCCGAGGTAATGCCGAGAAAGCCGCGACCGGTTGCCCAACGGGTCAGGTCCACGGCCGTTCCACTCACAGTGATCGCGTCAGGATCGTCGATGTCGCCGACGCCTTTGGGTGCGCCGCGGTCTGTCGGGGCGAGCACAAAGTTTGGAATGTTTTCGTCACCGCGCCGTCCCCGCCACGCGGACAGGACGTTGGACAGCAGGTGGTCGATGAGGCTGGGCGGGAAATCGTCGAGAGTGCCACCGCTGTTCAAGTCGACGGCGTGCAGCCATACCTCGCGCGTTCGAAGCCAGATGGTCGTCGTCGCCGGAATCTCGGGCCCGTTCGTCATCCGAACGTGCGCGTGCCAGCCTTCGTCGTTGAGGTTGCGCCAACCCTCGTCGAGCTCGTCGGAGGTGCGAACGACGAGCGCGCGTAACTCGCTCGCCGAGAGTTGTGCCCCGCGCTCGATTTCGGCGTCCCGCTCTTCCGTCGAGGCATACATGGGGGTTTCGACTCCCGTCGCGGCCCAGTCGACGAGGCGCAAAAGCCCTTGAGCGTTGAAGCACACGTGCGCGATGACGTGGCGGCGAGTCCATCCGGGCAACAGCGACGAACCGTCGAGCCCGGCATCCGGCAATTGGGCGAGAGTTCGATCGAAGTATGCTGTGCCTTCGCTGACGAGCGCGAGCGAAGCACGGATGTCCGGGTCGTGTGTGAGGTAATCGCTGCGCGCCATGGTCATTCCATTGTCACCCATTCTCTCCGCGCGTGGCGAGGCGCCGTGTCGGTCGTGGATGCCTAGAATCGGCGGACAGGGCCGGCTGCGACAGATGTATGGGCGCATCAAGGAGGAGAGGGTGGACGTCACCGCACTGGATCAGCGGTTCTGGCAAGTCAAGGTCGACGGCGAAGTCGCAGGCTACGTCGACGAGATCGAGGTCGCGGGCGAGACGCGATATCGAGCGAGGCGGCTCAAATATCCGGATGGGCGCTGGGTCGTGATCGGCGAGTGGTGGGAGTTGGATCCTGCGCTCGCTGCCTGTGCGGAGGTCCTCCCCGCCAAAGCGCGGGTGCGCAAATTTGTCGTGCCGCCCCAAAACCGGTGGTTCTAGCCGACCGCCTTGTGCGACTTTCCCGCCAGGTGCGGGCCCGCGAGAACGGGCTCGTATTTCGGGGTGTCCCCAGCCGCGAGGCACGACGGCAGGCATTCGACTAGTGCCGAGTAGTTCGCGTTGTGGAAGAACGGCATGCTCTGGCGGCGTGTGGAAACTGCCGTGCCGGCATCCGGATTCACGACACGGTGGAGCGTGGAGGTCCAGCGGTCGTTCGTCCAGCGCGCCATGAGGTCGCCGATGTTGATGACGAGCGCGCCGGGAGTCGGCGGGATGTCGATCCACGAATTCGTCTTTTCGTCGCGCACCTGCAAGCCCGCCCGCCCCATTTCCTGTCGCAGGATCGTGAGAGTGCCGTAGTCGGTGTGGGCTCCCGCGCGGAGCTGCCCGTCGGCTGGTGACGCATCCTGCTCGGGGTAATTGATGGCGCGGAGCGCGCTCGGGCTGTGGTCGATCTTGTCGTCGAAGAACTCGGCGGACAGCTCGAGACCGTGAGCGAACATGCTCATGAGCCGCCGGGCGAGTTTCGACATCTCCGAGTAGTAGTTCTCCCAGGAGGCCTTCAATTCCGGCATCGCGGCGGGCCAGCGGTTCGGCGAGAAAAGGCTCGCCTCGGTCTCGTCGACGGGCTGGTATCCCGGGACGACTCCCGGACCCATGTTGAACGATTCTTTGAGGTCGCCCGGCGCCGCGTCATCGCGCGACCGGGCTAGGGACTCTGCGAGCATCGGGAAGTAACCGTAGAGCCCGCCTTCGGGTCGCTCGACGCTGAGCTTCGCCTCCAACGGCAGGTCGAAAAAGTTGCGCGAGACGTTCCAGCAGCGATCGGCCACGGCATCCGGCACGCCATGATCGATGATCTGGAAGAAACCCACGTCTCGCAAGGTTTCGTCGAACTCGCGGCCGACGACCGTAGGGTCGCGGTCGATGCTGATCGTGGGCACGGCGAGGGGAGTCGGCATGGGCGTTCCTGTCTGGCGCGGATGTCCCCCCAGCCTAAGCGGGGTTGCGTCGGCACGCGCCGGTAGTGTGAAGTCACACGCGGTTTTCGATGGGAGTGCGGATGGTGCAGAAGAAGCCCCTGCCGTGGGACCCGATTGAGGAAGCGGCGCGGCAGTGGCGCCAGCACGGCTGGGTGGAGGAGTCCGGCGGTATGGCGGCCGTGACATCCATCATGCGGGCTCAGCAGATCATGCTCGCGAGGGTCGAAGCGCTTCTGCGTCCGTTCGAGCTCACGTTCGCGCGCTATGAACTATTGCGGCTGTTGAGTTTCACGCGGGATGGCGCGATGCCGATGGCGAGCGCGAGCGCTCGATTGCAAGTGCATCCGACGAGCGTGACGAACACGACCGACCGGCTCGAGGCAGCTGGTCTCATCCGGCGCGCCGCGCATCCGACGGATGGGCGGGCGACACTTATCTGGATCACCCCCGCCGGTCGCGAGGTTGTGGATTCGGCGACGGCTGTGATCAATCGCGAGTTCTTCTCCAATCTCGGAATGAGTCCGGATGACCAGGGCGTGCTCGTCGCAATTCTCGCGCGATTCCGCCGCGACGCGGGCGACTTCGTGGACCCTTCCGATACAACCGAGCGGAGACGCTAGCTTTCGGTAGCGCGCTCGCGCGGTCGGAGATCGAGCCGGCGGAGCAATTGCGCGTTCAGCGCTACGACGACCGTCGAAGCGGACATCAGCAATGCGCCGACCTCCATCGGGAGGATGAAGCCGATCGGCGCAAGTACGCCTGCCGCCAACGGCACAGCGATCAGGTTGTATCCGGCCGCCCACCAGAGGTTTTGCTTCATCTTCCGATAGCTCTTCCGCGACAGTTCGATGACGGCAAGGACGGAGCGCGGGTCGTCGCTTGCGAGAACCACTCCCGCGGAGGCTATCGCGACATCCGTGCCGGCACCGATTGCTATACCGACGTCAGCCTGCGCGAGCGCGGGCGCGTCGTTGACGCCGTCGCCGACCATCGCCACGTGTCGGCCCTCGCGTTGCAGCTCGGAGACCTTGGCAGCCTTGTCTTCCGGATGCACGCCCGCGAAAATGCGGTCGATGCCGAGTTCTTCGCCGACCGACGCTGCGACCGATTCGGAGTCGCCCGTGATCATCACTACGTGAACGTTCATCGCGTGAAGCTCGTCGATTGTTTCGCGGGATTCCCCTCGCACTTCATCGGTGAGCCCGAAGGCGCCCACGACGCTGCCGTCGGAAAGGACGTGAAGAACGGTCGCTCCCGCTTTCGCCCAACCATCCGTTTCCGCAAGCGGCTTCGCTCCATGCTCTTTCAGGAGTGACGGCCCCCCGACGGCAATTGCGCGCCCGGCCACCGAAGCGGTCACCCCGATCCCCGCGGACGCCTGGAACCCGGATGCCTGCGGAATCGCTACCTTGCGTTCGCGGGCAGCCCGAACGATCGCCCTGGCGAGCGGATGTTCGCTGTCGCTCTCCGATGCCGCTGCCCACGCGAGAAGCTCGGTCTCGTCGATCCCGTCGGCCGCGACGCTGTGCGACACGATCGGCTCACCTTTCGTGAGCGTCCCCGTTTTGTCGAAGAGGACCGTGTCCACTTTGCGCATGCTTTCGAGAGCGAGCCTGTCCTTCACGAGCACTCCCGCTTTCGCGGCGCGTTCCGTCGAAATCGCGACAACCAGGGGAATCGCGAGTCCGAGCGCGTGGGGGCACGCGATCACGAGAACCGTGATCGTGCGCACGATCGCGTCATCCGGATTGCCGATGAGGGTCCACACGATTGCGGTGATGATTGCCGCGCCGAGCGCGAACCAGAACAGCCATCCGGCTGCCTTGTCTGCGATGCGCTGAGCGGGCGACGAGGAATTCTGCGCTTGGGATACCAGTTTTTGGATTCCCGCGAGAGCGGTGTCATCGCCTACTGCTGTGACTTCGACGCGAATGGCGCTGTCGGTAGCGACAGTTCCGGCGACGACATGATCGCCCGCCCCGCGACTGACAGGGCGCGACTCGCCCGTGATCATGGACTCATCGACGTCGGCAGTCCCCTCGGTGATCGTACCGTCGGCGGGAATGCGCCCGCCTGGGCGAACGATCACGAGGTCGCCCACTCGAAGATCCGCGGGTGCGACGGTCGTGGTTTTTCCGTCTTCGACGAGTTCCGCTTCGTCGGGGAGGAGCGCGGCCAGCGACTCAAGCGCTGTCGACGTCTGCGCGAGGGAGCGCATCTCGATCCAGTGACCCAGGAGCATGATGACGACGAGCAGTGCGAGTTCCCACCAGAAATCGAGTTCGCGGTCGATCAGGCCGATGCTCGAACCCCACGAAGCGAGGAATGCGACGGTGATGGCGAGAGCGATGAGGAGCATCATTCCGGGCTTGCGCGCACGGATCTCGGATACGGCGCCACTCAGGAACGGCTTTCCGCCCCACACGTACATCACGGTGCCGAGCACCGGGGAAATCCAGTTCACGAGCGCGGCGTCGGGAAGCGAATAGCCGAGCAGTCCCGCGAACATGTGATCGAACCCGACGACAGGAAGTGCCAGCACGAGCATAATCCAGAACAAGCGGCGGAATTGGGCGACATGATCCGCGTGGCCGGCGTGGCCCGCGTGGTCGGCGTGGCCGGTTTGATCCGCGTGGCCCGTGTGCTCCACGTGGCTTCCTGCGCTCGTGTGGTCATCGTGAGTTGTCATGACGATCACCATATACCCCTAGGGGGTATCTGTCGAGTGGCGTCCCCGCCGATAAACGCGGGGGAGGCCTGCACGAGTCATGCTCTCGACACTCAGTCGAGACAGAATTCGTTGCCTTCGGGGTCACGCATGGTGATGAATCCGTTCTCCATCGCAGACGCATCGGGCTCGATCCGGTAGGCGCGAGTTGCGCCGAGCGCCTCGAGTCGCCGGGCTTCCACCTCAAGTGCCGCCATTCGCTCGTCCCCCTCCAGACCCGGCGCGACGCGCACATCCAGATGCACCCTGTTTTTGACGGTCTTGCCTTCAGGGACGCGCTGGAAGAAGATGCGCGGATGTACGCCGTCACGCGGCAGTATCGCCGATCGCGAGTTCCACTGCTCGGGCGGAACTCCGAAAGACTCGAGTGCGGCATCCCAAGTGTCGAATCCATCGGGCGGTGGGTGAGGCTCGTAGCCGAGCGCCTCAGCCCAGAACTCGGCAAGCTTTGCGGGATCAGCGCAGTCGAACGTGATTTGAACGTCTGTGGTCATGGAATCACTGTAGCTACGCCCGCTTTGACAGAGCAGCTGCCCTGCCCGTCCATTGTCGTATTCTCCCTCCTCCACCTGGATCAGCTCAGGTATTGTGTTGCGCCCCACCCGAGCACTCCTTGGGATGAGTTCACGACCGCGCGTTGGCGGCCGCTTCTGGAGTCATACCGCTCCGACGCGGTAGCGTGCACAGCATGCCCATCAAACTTGAGAACGTCGGCATCGCCGTTCGTGACATTGACGAAGCCGTCTCATTCTTCACAGATCTTGGTCTTACTGTTGTCGGTCGTGACACCGTGAGCGGCGAGTGGGCGGATACCGCTGTCGGCCTGGATGGAAACCACGCAAAAATCGCCATGCTCCAAACCCCGGATGGCCACGGTGTCCTTGAGCTCTTCGAATACATTCATCCGGATGCCATCGAGATGAGCCCCACTCTTCCCAACCAGATCGGCATGCACCGCGTCGCGTTTTCCGTCGATGACATCGATGTTGCCCTGAAGATTGCCGCTCGACACGGTTGCGAACCGCTGCGTGGCGTGGCCAACTATCAGGACGTCTACAAGCTGAGCTATGTGCGCGGCCCCAGCGGCATCATTGTCATGTTTGCCGAGGATTTGACGAAACACCGCGGTTGACCGCCACGAGCAAGAGTGCGTTGCGCGCCGCGGGCGTGAGTCCTGCGGTTGACAGAGCGTGGAGCGAGTGACGGGAATCGAACCCGCGCTACCAGCTTGGGAAGCTGGAGTTCTGCCATTGAACTACACTCGCGCGACCGGTCGCGTCGACGGGCTTGGCGAACGGTACGGGCAATACTAGCAAGCCACGGCATCCGCCCTGCCCGTCGTCAGTACGATGTGAGGATGCTGCTCTCCGACCGCGACATCAAAGCCGAACTCGAGGCGGGCAGGGTCGGCCTCGACCCGCTCGACCTGTCGATGATCCAGCCCTCCAGCATCGACGTGCGCCTCGACCGCTACTTCCGCCTCTTCGACAACCACAAGTATCCGTTCATCGACCCCGCTGAAGACCAGCCGGAGCTCACGCACCTCGTCGAATCGCACGACGACCAGCCGTTCATCCTCCACCCTGGCGAATTCGTTCTCGGGTCCACGTTCGAACTCGTGACGCTCCCGGATGATGTGGCCGCGCGGCTGGAAGGCAAGAGCTCCCTGGGGCGGCTCGGCTTGCTCACCCACTCGACGGCCGGATTCATCGACCCGGGATTCACCGGCCACGTCACGCTCGAATTGAGCAACGTCGCCACGCTGCCGATCAAACTGTGGCCGGGAATGAAGATCGGGCAATTGTGCTTCTTCCGGCTCTCCTCGCCGGCCGAGAAGCCCTACGGATCGAGCGACTACAGTTCGCGATATCAGGGGCAGCGCGGTCCGACGGCGAGCAGGTCATTCCAGAACTTCCATCGGGTGAGTACCGAGCGCTAGGCGGAACTCACGCGAGAGCCGGCTGCACAGTCGGTACCGCCGCGCGCACGTCGAGGAAGTCCGCGACCTCGTCGAGGACGCTGTCCGCGCCCAATATCCTGCTGTGCCCGAAACCCTCGGTGGCGATCACTCGCGTGAGCGGACCGTGCGCCCCCGCCAGCGACGCTGAGTCTGCGAACGGAATCATGCGATCGCCCCGATCGTGGATGACGAGCAACGGCGCCGACTCGGGGACGTGGTTTCGATCGGCGGAGTAGCGGGCCCAGACATCCCGATCCCCATCAAAGACACGATCTTCGATCCGGGACCGCGTACGAGTGCTCGTCGCCGAGCCCGCGCCGAGCAACTCGCAGAATCGGGGCACGAGCGCCTCGAGATTCGCGACTCCGCTGATGGACACGTACCGGCCTGCGGCGAGTCCCCCGGCAGCGGCCGCTGCGACCGCCGGCGTTCCGAGCGAATGCGAGACGACCGCTTCGAATGGCCCCCGCCTGGCAGCCAACTCGGCCAGCACCGACCCATAGTCGATCACCGTCGTGCGCTTGCCCGACGATTTGCCATGCCCGGGGGCGTCCAGAGCGAGAATCGTTCGATCGCTCGACCTCAATTCGCGCACGATCGCGGCGAAATCGGATGCTCGGCCTTCCCAGCCGTGAACGAGGAGAACGATTCGCGGTCCCGACCCCCAACGGTAGGTGGCGATTCGGTGCCCGGAAACGTGCTCCAGCGATTCGTCGGCGAGAGCCATGACCCATTCGGCCCGCTCGGCTGTCGCGCGGGGCTTTCGAGGGGTCCGCCACGCCCTCCACACGACTTCGGCCGCAATTCGCGGGTCGAGCCGTTCCAAAAATGGAAGTGCATTGAACACAGCGGACATGGCGGCTCCGATCCTCAAGTGATGCAGGTTGAAAAACAATACGAACGATCGTACAATTAAGTATTGGAGGATGCAATGACTTTGACGGGCACAACGACCGAGCGGGTTGACGGGCGCCGGCGGCGTGGCGATGATTCCCGTCGCGCCATCCTGCGGGAAGCGGTGAATCTTGCCTCCGTTCAGGGCCTGGATGGGCTGTCCATCGGGGAGCTCGCGGAACGCACGGGTGGGTCTAAGAGCGGAGTCGTCGCACTCTTCGGCAGCAAGCTCGATCTGCAATTGGCCACGATTCGGGCCGCACGCGAAACCTTCATCGCGAGCGTTGTTGAGCCGACGCTTCGAGCCCCCCGCGGGCTGGAACGGTTGTGGAAGCTGTGCACCACGTGGCTCGAATATTCGCGAAGCCGAACGTTCGAGGGCGGATGCTTCTTCCGCGCGGTCGCGGCTGAAGCGGACTCGAAGAGCGGCCCCGTCCACGACATCCTGGTCACGATTGACGAAGAGTGGATCGCGTTCGTCGAGCGCTGCGTAGGGCTTGCGGCCGACGACCTTCCCGCACTTCAGAACCCCGGCCTCCTCGCCTTCGAATTGATCGCCCTCATGGATGCCGCCAACAGAGGCTCCTTGCTTCACGGGACTGCCCGCGACTACGAACTCGCAGAGGCGGCTCTGCACGACCGATTGCTCGCTGCGGGCGCGGATCCGGAACTGCTTGTCGCTACTCGGAAGTGAAGCCGCGTTGATCGCCGCCGCACCGACCGGCCGCCGCACCGACCGGAGGCGCAACTAGAATCTGCGTATGGATCGGCGGCAAGCGCTCACGGGGCTCACCGCCTTGACCGCGCTCGCTCTCGCCGGATGCGCGACCATCGACTCGCAAAATGGGCTTGCGCCAGCACCCGGTCCGCGCGGCTCCACAACACCGTCGGCGTCGCCGAGCGGCGCTGCGAATCCGACCGACACTCCCGCACCACCGGCAACGCCTGCGCCGACACCGACGCCGACCGTCCAGCCCGCACCCCACCTCAAGAAAATCGCCCGGCCCCCGGGAGCGTTGTCAGGCCTCCCGGGCAAGGGCAAACTCCTCGCGTGGACCGTGGACGACGGAGTGAGCAGCGATGTCGTCGCGGCGTACGCGAAGTTCGCCGCCGAGACGGGAACACGGATCACGTTCTTCCCCAATTGCATGTACAGCTCGTGGGTCAACAACGCGAAAGCCCTCAGGCCGCTCGTCGAGAGCGGTCACGTGCAATTCGGAAACCATACGTTTTCGCATCCGAACCTGACAAAGCTTTCGGATGCCGGAATCGTCAAAGAGCTTCAGAAGAACGCCGCGGTTCTCAAGAACACTTTCGGTGTCGACCCGGCACCGTACTATCGCCCGCCGTACGGCTACCTCGACAAACGTGTGCAACAAGTCGCTTCGGGAATCGGATACACCGCGCCGATCCTGTGGTACGGGTCACTCTCCGATTCCAGCGTTCTCACAACGGGCCAGATCGTCGGCTTCGCCAAGAAGTGGTTCCTCGCCCAGCACATCGTCATCGCCCACGCGAATCACCCCGCGGTCACAAAAGTGTTCCCGAGACTTCTTGACATCATCCGAACTCGCGGACTGACGACCGTCACTCTCAACGACGTCTTCATTCGGTAGTCATTTACACGGAGAGCTGTGCCGTCTGCATCACGAGCCATGGGCTGAATGCGAACGGGGCGTCCGTTACGGCGCGCGCGAGTTCGACGGGGTCCGTCCAGGTCCACTCGGCGACCTCCTCGGGATTTGCGACGACGACATCCGAAGTGCGTGCACGATACACCGGGCAGATCTCGTTCTCGACGACGCCGCTCGCGTCGACGGCGCGATACCTGAAGTCCGGCAGCAGCGATTCGATGTCGGAGATCGTGATGCCGAGTTCGAGTTGCGCGCGCCGGCGAAGAGCGTCGACCATCGCCTCTCCCGGTGCCGGATGGCCGCAAAACGAGTTCGTCCAGACCCCGGGCCAGGCGCTCTTCCCGAGTGCCCTCCGAGTGACCAGAACCTCGCCGGCCGAGTTGTACACATGGCACGAAAAGGCAAGGTGCAGCGGAGTGTTGTTGGTATGAATCGCGAACTTCTCGACCGTTCCGGTCGGATGGCCGTCTTCGTCTACGAGTACGACGAGCTCTGGGTCGGGGGTCACTCTTGAACCCTACCCGTCAGGAGTAATCGAAGCCGAGTTCGCTCGGATAGTCGCCGAGAGCGGTCAAGGTCGTGGCCGCGCTCTTCAGATGCGCCAGCGTCAGCCCCATCGGCCCCGGCCCGAAGCTCACACGGCTCACGCCCAGCTCGGCGAGGCGCTTCAACGGCACGGATGCCGGATTCGAAATGACGGAGACGCGGCCATTCAATCGCGCGATTGCTTCGGCGACGAGTTCCTCCGTTCGCAAGCCCAGCATGAAAATCACGTCGGCGCCGGCATCAAGGTAGTGATTTCCTCGAGCAATCGCTTCGTCGATGTCGGCTCCCCGGGCGAGGGCGTCGACTCTTGCGTTGATCACGATCGGTACGCCCGACTCGTCGCCCGCCGAACGGGCGGCGGCGACTCGCGCCGCTGATTCCTCGATCGTAAACAATTCTCCGGCGCCACGACCGAAGCTGTCCTCGATGTTCATGCCGGCCGCGCCCGCGTCGATGAGGCGGAGCACGTTGGCTCTAACCCCAGCAGCATCCGCCGAATAGCCTCGTTCGAAATCGACTGACACCGGAATATCGACCGCGCTTGTCACGACTCGCGCTGCCGCGAGCGCCTCATCCACGCTCAGACCTTCGCCATCGTCGACTCCGTGAGCGAAACTGATCGCGTGGCTTGCAGTCGCGAGCGCTTTCACGCCAGCAGCGGATGCCACGATGCGCGCCGTAATCGCATCCCACACGTTAACGACGATGAGCGGGTCACCCGGCACATGGAGTGCGAGGAGCTGTTGGGCCTTCTCCGCAGTGCTCGACACGTCGACCCCCTTAAGCGCGCGCGTGTTCGGGAGCGCGGACGAAGACGAGCAACACGAAGCCGACGACGAGCACGAGCGTGATGCCGAGGATGCCGTACAGGATCTGGTTTGCCGCGATCGCGATGAAGATGCCCCACAGCAGCGACGCCATCCAGCTCGCCGCGCGCCCGGTCGTGGCGTAGAGGCCGAAAATCTCGCCTTCGCGACCTGCCGGTGTGACGCGGGCAAGGAACGATCTCGACGACGACTGGGCGGGGCCGACGAACATCGCGAGGATGATTCCCACGACCCAAAACAGGGGCTTGCCAAGTTCTGCCGCGAAGAAAACCGTCAACGTGCAGACCACGAGTCCGCCGATCGCGAAGAGGATCACCGGCTTCGGCCCGATTCGATCGTCGAGCCGACCCGACAGAATGGTCGAAAGTCCGGCGACAAGATTGAGAACGATGCCGAAGATCACGAGATCGATGAAGTCGAATCCGAAGACCGCTCCGGCGATCACGGACCCGAAAGTGAAGACGGCGGCGAGCCCATCCCGATAGACCGCGCTCGCCAGCAGGAACCAGAACGTGGGGCGCGTCTCCTTCCACAGCCGGGCGATGCTCTTCGCGAGCTCGATGTAGCTCGCGAAGAAGTTCACTTTCCTGACGACGCCGAGACTTACCGGCTCGGGCACGTTGAGCAGAATCGGGATGGCGAAGACGATCGTCCAGATCGTGCATCCGAGCGCGACGATCCGGAAAGTCCACGCGACGTTCCCGTCGAGCAAGCCGCCCACGATGGCGCCCACGACGACGGCGAGCGCGACGATTCCGCCGAGGTATCCGAATCCCCAGCCGAGACCCGACACCTTGCCGACGGTCTTTCTCGTCGACACCGACACGAGGAGTGCGTTGTAATTGACGCCCGCGATCTCGCTCACGACGCTGCCGATCGCGATGAGGGAAACGCCCAGAAGGAACCACTGCTGACCTTCGTCGACGAAAAACAGTCCGAACTGGCAGAGAACGAGCAACCCTGTGAAGATCGCCAGCTGGAGTTTTTGCCGGCCGGCGGCATCCGCCCGTTGCCCCATGACGGGGGCGAGGAGCGCAATGAGGATGCCGGCCGCGGTGATTCCCCAGCCGAGGTTTGCCGCGAGCTGCCCGATGCCGTCGCAATAGGCATTTCCTGCTGCCGCGGAGTCGCATTTGATATAGCTGCCATCCGCCTGGAGGCCTTGCGCCGCGACGTCCGCGGCGAGGAAGAAGTGGGAGGTGAGGAAACTCGGCACCCACACGAAGGTCAGCAGTACCGTATTGAACGGCTGCGTCGCCCAGTCCCACAGCGCCCACGAGAGCACTTGCTTTCGGGGAATGACTTTCCCCTCCTGGAGATCGAGGCCGACCGCGGCGATGGCGCCGGTGTTGGCCGCGACGGGAACTGTGAGGGAAGTGGGAGCGGCGACTTCGCTGTCGGGTGTCTCGTTGGTCATTCAGTCAGGCTACTGGGCTGGAGCACGCTCGCAACAGAGCTATAGTTGAGTCGTTCACACTCAACTTTCAGCTGGACGGCTTGACAAAGTTATCCACAGGCATAAAACTTGAGTGAAGCGGACTCAAGTCCCACCATTGTACTTTCACTAAGGAGTAAAGAGCGCATGGCTCGAGCAGTAGGAATTGACCTCGGAACGACCAACTCGGTCGTATCCGTGCTGGAAGGTGGAGAACCCACCGTCATCGCCAACGCGGAAGGCTTCCGCACGACCCCGTCGGTCGTGGCCTTCACCAAGGATGGCGAGGTGCTCGTCGGCGAAACAGCCAAGCGCCAGGCCGTCACGAACGTCGACCGCACCATCGCGAGCGTCAAGCGCCACATGGGCACCGACTGGAAGTCCGACATCGACGGCAAGACGTACACGCCGCAGGAGATCTCGGCGCGCATCCTCGCCAAGCTCAAGCGCGACGCCGAGCAATACCTCGGCGAGCCCGTGACGGATGCGGTCATCACGGTCCCTGCCTACTTCAACGACGCCGAGCGTCAGGCGACGAAAGAGGCCGGCGAGATCGCGGGCCTCAACGTGCTGCGCATCATCAACGAGCCGACCGCTGCGGCGCTCGCGTACGGCCTCGACAAGGGCAAGGAAGACGAGCTCATCCTCGTCTTCGACCTCGGTGGCGGAACATTCGACGTTTCCCTCCTCGAAGTGGGCAAGGACGACGACTTCTCCACGATTCAGGTTCGTGCGACGTCCGGCGACAACCGGCTCGGCGGCGACGACTGGGATCAGCGCATCGTCGACCACTTGATCAAGAAGTTCAAGGAGACCACGGGAGTCGATGTCTCCAAGGACAAGATTGCGAAGCAACGCCTCAAGGAAGCCGCGGAGCAGGCGAAGAAGGAGCTCAGCTCATCCATGAGCACGAGCATCCAATTGCCCTACCTTTCCCTCACCGAGAACGGGCCTGCCAATCTCGACGAAACGCTCACGCGCGCCCAGTTCGAGCAAATGACATCCGACTTGCTCGACCGCACCAAGAAGCCGTTCGCCGACGTCATCAAGGAAGCCGGAATCAAGGTCGCGGATGTCGCGCACGTTGTTCTCGTCGGGGGATCCACGCGCATGCCGGCCGTCGTCGAACTCATCAAGAAGGAGACCGGCGGCAAGGAGCCCAACAAGGGCGTGAACCCGGATGAAGTGGTCGCCGTCGGCGCCGCCCTCCAGGCCGGCGTTCTCAAGGGCGAGCGCAAGGACGTTCTGCTCATCGACGTCACACCGCTGAGCCTCGGAATCGAAACCAAGGGCGGCATCATGACGAAGCTCATCGAGCGCAACACCGCCATCCCGACCAAGAGGAGCGAAACCTTCACGACGGCCGACGACAACCAGCCATCCGTCGCGATCCAGGTGTTCCAGGGCGAGCGCGAGTTCACGAAGGACAACAAGCCGCTCGGAACGTTCGAGCTCACCGGAATCGCGCCGGCACCTCGCGGGGTCCCGCAAGTCGAAGTGACTTTTGACATCGACGCGAACGGGATCGTGCACGTGTCGGCGAAAGACAAGGGCACCGGCAAGGAACAGTCGATGACGATCACGGGCGGCTCGTCCCTCGCGAAGGAAGACATCGACCGGATGATTCGCGAAGCCGAGGAGCACGCGGCCGAGGACAAGGCCCGGCGCGAGACCGCGGAAATGCGCAACTCGGCCGAGCAACTCGTCTTCTCGACGGAGAATCTCCTGAAAGAAAACGACGAGAAGCTCCCGGACGACGTCAAGACCGAGATTCAGGCCGACGTCGACGCGCTCAAGACGGCGCTCGCCGGTGAAGAGGATGATGCCGTGAGCACGGCTTTCGACAAACTCAATGAAAGCCAGCAGAAGATCGGCGAGGCCCTCTACCAGCAGAGCCAGACGGCCGAGGCGACCGCGGCCGAATCCGAAACCGGTGAACCTGCCTCGCCAGACGACGAGGACATCGTCGACGCCGAAGTTGTGGATGACGAACCAGAAGGCGGCAAAAAATAGCAATGGCTGCCGATAAAGATAAGAAGAAGCGCCCGGAATCGGCACACGATCCGGGCTCCGCATCCGACGACGCCGGCGAGAAGGACCAGTCGCCAGAGACTGCGCCGACCGTGCGCGACAAGAGGCGAATCGATCCGGAAACCGGCGAGGCGCGCCCCACACCCGACGCGGGCGCCGCCGACGATGCCGAGGCGAACCTCGAGGAGCTGACGGACGAGGACCTCGCGAGATTGCTCGACGGAGCGTCGCCCGAGCCCGGAACCGATGTCGAGAGCGAGCATCTCAACGACTTGAAGCGAGTGCAGGCGGAGTACGCAAACTACCGCAAGCGAGTCGATCGTGACCGTTACGTCGCGAGGGAGCTCGCGGTCGCCGAGGTGATCACGAGCATCCTTCCGGTGTTGGACGATCTTGACCTCGCGCACGCTCACGGCGATCTCGCGGGAACACCCCTCGAGCTCGTGGCGCAGAAGATCAGAACGATCTTCGGTCGTTACGGACTTGCGCAAGTCGGTGAAGCGGGCGATGTGTTCGATCCGAAACTCCATGAAGCGATCGCGCAATTGCCGAGCAAGGATGTTTCGGTCGATACGATCGCCGAGGTCGTGCAACCCGGCTATGCGTTGGGCGAACGACTCCTGCGGCCGGCCAAAGTCGCTGTCTCCGTTCCCGAGGGCTGACCGTGGCAAGCCAGGACTGGTTCGACAAGGACTTCTATAAGGTTCTGGGTGTGTCCAAGGACGTGTCCGACGCTGAACTCAAGAAGACGTATCGAAAGCTTGCGCGAAAGTATCACCCGGACTCGAATCCGGGGGACGCGAAGGCGGAAGCGAAGTTCAAGGAGATCAGCGAAGCCAACTCGGTTCTCTCCGACCCCGAATCCCGCAAGGAATACGACCAGATGCGGGCGATGGGATCGGGGATGCCGCGGTTCACGGCCGGTGGCCAGAACGGCGGCTTCGAGGATGTGTTCGGCGGCATGTTCGGCGGAGGCGGTGGCCAGCGTACAAGCTATCAGGCCGCCGGCTTCGAAGACATTTTCGGCAGCATGTTCGGCAATGGCGGATTCGGACAGTCGAGCGGAGGATTCCGCGGTGCCGGCGGTCCGACCAAAGGCCGCGATCTGACCGCCTCGACGACCCTTGATTTCGTCACGGCGATCAAAGGCGACACGGCGCGACTTCAAGCATCCGGCGGCAAACCCATCAGCGTTCGCATTCCCGCGGGAGTCGCGGATGGGCAGAAGATCCGCCTGAAAGGCAAAGGCGAGCCGAGCCCGGATGGTGGAGCGCCGGGGGACCTGACCCTGACGGTCACGGTGAGAAAGCATCCCGTGTTCGAGCGGGACGGGCTCAACCTGCGCGTCGATGTTCCCGTGACGTTTACGGAAGCGACACTCGGCGCCACGATCGAAGTTCCGACGCTGGACGGAGACCCGGTCAAACTGCGAATCGCGCCGGGGACGCCAAGCGGTCGCGTGCTTCGTGTGAAAGGTCGCGGCGTGACGACACCGAAAGGCACGGGCGACCTTCTTGCTGAAGTGGTCATCGCCGTCCCCAGCCACCTCACGGCGGATGCGAAAGACCTCCTCGAGAAGTTTGCGAAGGCGATGCCCGCGGAAGATCCGCGCGCTGAACTCATTGCGAAGGCGAAGGGATGACGATGATGGATGAGAATTCTCCGCTCTTCGCGATCGCCATGGCGGCAGAACTCGCGGCACTCCATCCGCAGACCCTCCGCCAATACGACCGGCTCGGGCTCGTTCGTCCCCGGCGCACTGTCGGTAAATCCAGGCGCTACTCGATGCGCGATGTCGCGCAGCTTCGGGAGATCGCGCGCCTGGGAGCTGAAGGCGTCAGCCTGGAAGGCATCCGGCGCGTGCTCGAACTCGAAAACCACGTCTCCGAGTTGCAAGCGCGCGTCCGCGAACTCGAGAGCGCGCTCGCTGACGAACTCCTCACAAGGCCGGGTCGCCGAGTGTTCGCCGCGGGCGAGTCGGGTGACGTCGTCTCATTGCGCGCGGGAACGCGGGCTCAGCGAAACAATCAGGTCGTCGTCTGGCGACCCACCACACATTGACCATCACGCCCGGGGAGAAATCATCGATGAGTGAAGAAACACCAGCGCAATTCGTGCCGCCGGGGGCTCCGGCGTTCCCGCCGCCGAATGCGGCGCAAGCGTACTCCGTGCAGAACTACGCGTATCGGGCACCGACCCGTCCACGGCTGACACCGCGGACCAAGCGGGGAGCGTTTTGGGCCGGCGCCGTCGGATTCAACGTTCTCTCTGTGGGCTTCGGCATTGCGATGCTCCCCGTCGTCGCGGCAATAGTCGGCGCCTTCTTCTCCCTCGTGGTCAACCGGATGGCGCAGTCCGACCGAAACAGCGCGATCGGGGCGCGGGCCTTCCGCGCATTCTTCGATTCTCTCGACTACGGATTTTTGTCGATCATCGGTGTCGTCGCCGTCATTCTGGGCCTCCTGATCATGGGGGCCGGACTTTTTGCGAGCGTCTCCATTCTGAAGGGGCATGGCGCTCGGCGCCCGTGGCCGATCAGTTGGGCGGGCGCCGGCATTGCGATTGTCGCCAACGGAGTCGTGGGCTGGATTGCGCCATTCGCGTTCCAGCTCGTGGTGTTGATTCTGATCGCGGTCGGCGTGGATTCCCGTGTGTCCGCCATTTCTCAAGGCGGTTTGGTCGTAATCGGCCTGCTGGTCGGCAACACGATCATCGGCTGGCTTTCATGGTGGTGGATGGCGCACGCGATGCGTCCTCGCGAGGTGGACTCGGCGCCGGTCGCCGAGCCCACGAAGGATGGGCAGGAGTAGAAGATGGCGAACATGCAGGGCGCACCGTCGAGCGACGAAGAGCCGAAGACGGCTCTCGAACAGTACGGGGTCGACCTCACGGCAATCGCGCGCACGGGAAAGCTCGACCCCGTCATCGGGCGGGATGCCGAGATCCGGAGGGTGAGCCAAGTGCTCACCCGACGCACCAAGAACAACCCCGTGCTCATCGGTGAACCGGGCGTCGGCAAGACTGCCGTCGTCGAGGGACTTGCACAGCGGATCATCGCGGGCGACGTCGCTGATTCTCTGAAGAACAAGCGACTCGTTTCGCTCGACCTCGCCGCCCTCGTCGCGGGTGCGAAATACCGGGGCGAGTTCGAAGAGCGGCTCAAGGCGGTGCTCAAGGAGATCAACGACGCGGATGGTCAGATCATCACCTTCGTCGACGAATTGCACACCCTCATGGGCGCGGGAGGCGGAGAAGGTTCTGTTGCCGCAGCCAACATGCTCAAGCCCATGCTCGCGCGCGGGGAGCTTCGCCTGATCGGCGCGACCACGCTCGACGAGTATCGTGAATTCATCGAAAAGGATGCGGCGCTGGAGCGGCGGTTCCAGCAGGTCTACGTCGGCGAGCCGAGCGTCGAGGACACGATCGCGATTCTGCGCGGCCTCAAGGAACGGTACGAAGCGCACCACAAGGTGGCGATCGCCGACACCGCGCTCGTGGCTGCCGCATCCCTCAGCAACCGCTACATTTCGGGGCGGCAGCTCCCGGACAAGGCGATCGATCTCATCGACGAGGCTGCGAGCCGGTTGCGCATGGAGATCGACTCGGCTCCCGTCGAAATCGATGAGCTCCGCCGGAGCGTCGACCGCCTGAAGCTCGAAGAGCTCGCCCTCAAGAAGGAGAAGGACGAGGCCAGCAAGGCACGGCTCCAGAAACTCCGCGACGATTTGAAGGAGAAGAGCGCTGTCCTCGCAGACCTTCAGGTTCGCTGGGAGGCGGAGCGCGCATCCCTCAACCGCGTGGGCGAATTGAAGGAGAAGCTCGACTCGCTGCGTATGCAGGCCGATCGCGCGCAACGCGAAGGCAACCTCGAGCTCGCTTCGCGATTGCTCTACGGGGAGATTCCGGTGATCGAGCGCGAAGTCGCGGTCGCCGAGAAGTCGGAAGAGGAGACTCCGCTCATGGTCAACGACCAAGTGACGGCGGAAGACATCGCCGCGGTCATCGCGGCGTGGACCGGCATTCCCGTGGGTCGCCTCCTTCAGGGTGAGACCGAGAAGCTTTTGCATCTCGAATCGGAACTTGCGAAGCGGCTTGTCGGCCAGAAGCCTGCCGTCAAAGCTGTCGCGGATGCGGTGCGCCGCAGTCGCGCGGGCATTGCAGACCCCGCGCGGCCGACTGGATCGTTCCTGTTCCTTGGCCCGACGGGCGTCGGCAAGACGGAGCTGGCGAAGGCACTCGCGGAGTTCCTCTTCGACGACGAAAAGGCGATGATCCGCATCGATATGAGCGAGTATGGCGAACGCCACTCCGTCGCGCGCCTGCTCGGCGCCCCTCCCGGATACATCGGGTTCGAGCAGGGCGGCCAGCTCACGGAGGCTGTGCGTCGTCGCCCCTATTCCGTCGTGCTCATGGATGAAGTGGAGAAAGCGCATCCGGACGTCTTCGACATCCTGCTTCAGGTTCTGGATGACGGTCGACTGACGGATGGCCAGGGGCGCACGGTGGACTTCCGCAACGTCATCCTGATCCTCACATCGAACCTCGGAAGCCAGTTTCTCGTCGATCCCGAACTCTCCTGGGATCAGAAGCACGAGGCTGTCACGGCCATGGTTCGGCAAACCTTCAAACCAGAGTTCGTGAATCGCCTCGATGACATCGTGATCTTCTCACCCCTTTCGATGGAGGATCTGGGGCAAATCGTGCAGTTGTACGTCGACCGGCTGGAGGCGCGGTTGGGGGAGCGCCGCCTCGGGCTCGCCGTGACACCGAATGCGAGGGCCTGGCTCGCCGAGCGCGGCTACGATCCGATCTACGGCGCGCGGCCGCTCCGGCGATTGATGCAGCACGAGATCGATGATCGGCTCGCGACCGCCCTTCTTGCCGGAACAGTCCGGGACGGCGATACGGTCCTCGTGGATCTCGCGGACGATGGAGAAGAGCTCAGCGTCACGAGCAGTTAGCGGCTGACGCGATAACCTGATCGTCTATGACGAAGCCCCCCAGCGGTGGCCGCCCAGCGAAGGCGGCGCATTTCCTCCCCCACGTTCAGGGGCTCCGCGCGATCGCGGTTCTGCTTGTCGTGCTCTATCACGTCTGGCCGGGCAGGCTGTCGGGTGGATACATCGGCGTCGACATCTTCTTCGTCATTTCCGGATTCCTCATCACGGGCCAACTGGCACGAGAAATAGAGCGTAAGGGGCGGATCGACCTCCCCAGTTTCTGGGCGAAACGCGCACGCCGGCTGCTGCCGGCATCCATCACCGTTCTCGTCTTCAGTTCGCTCGCGGTCGTGTTCATCCTCCCCCTCTCGAGCCTCGTCGCCGAAACGAGGGAGATTCTGGCGAGCACGCTGTACGTGGAGAACTGGCAGCTTGCCGCGAGCGCCGTCGACTACCTCGCGTCCCACGACGCGACAACGGTTCAGCACTATTGGTCGCTCTCACTCGAGGAACAGTTCTATTTGGTCTGGCCGTTGCTCTTGCTGGGTGCGACCTGGCTCGGAGTCAAATTCTTCGCCGCCAGACGATGGCTGCCCATGGTCGGGGTCGTCGTCGCGGTGAGCGTTGCATCGCTCGTCGCTTCCGTTCTGTACACGCAGTCGAATCCTTCCGAGGCTTACTTCGTCACCTGGACCAGATTCTGGGAATTCGGGGCGGGAGCGCTCCTGGCGCTCATGCCGCGACTAAAGCCGACCGGCGCGTGGTGGCAGAACATCGTCGGTTATTGCGGACTCGCGATGATTCTCGGCGCGGGCTGGTTCTTTGACCGGGAGACCCCGTTCCCCGGATACATGGCGCTCATTCCCGTCATCGGCGCCGCCATGGTCATCACGACCGATCGTGCGGACCGCTGGTGGGATATCGGTCGCGTGCTCGGCGGCCCGCCTCAGCGGTTTGTCGGCGATATCTCGTACTCCCTGTACCTCTGGCACTGGCCGCTCATCATCATCGCGCCGTACATCCCGGGATGGGGGTTGTCCGGACTGAACCGGGTGGCTCTGGTCGCCGTCTGCTTCCTCCTGGCCTGGCTCACCAAGCGATTCATCGAGGATCCTGCGCGAGTCTGGACGTTCCTGACCGCGCGGAAGCCCCGCTTCACCTATGCGGGGGTTATCGCCCTCATGGCCGTATCGAGTCTTTTCGTCGGAGTCGCCTGGGTCGTCAACAGCCCGCGATACGACGCGGAGGCGGCGCAACTCGAACAGATCCGCGAAAATCTGCCCGCGTGCTTCGGGGCGTTGTCCGGTCCCGATTGCCAGAATCCGGATCTGGCCACGACGATCATTCCGAGCCCCGGATTCGGCAATGCCGACTCGCCCGGCAGCAAGGAATGCCTCGTTCAATTGAATCAGGCGGATGTCGTGAGCTGCCACTTCGGATCGGATGCCGCAGACGCACCCCGCGTGGCGCTCATCGGGGACAGTCACGCCTACCAATACATCGACACCCTGACGTCCCTCGCGGCGTCACGCGGCTGGTCCCTCACGACGTACCTCAAGGGGGCGTGCCCGTGGACCACGGCACCCGTGAGCGGACCGAGTCCGAGCTTCATCGCGTCGTGCCAATCGTGGCGAGCGGGAGTCGAACAAGCGCTCGCCGCCGCGCCGCCGTTCGATGTGGTCTTCACGACCGCGCTCGCGCATACGCCGTACGCGGTCGCCGCGAGCGAGCGCACGGCAGTGTTGCGCGACGGATTCCTCGCCGCGTGGGCGCAAGCGAAGGGTGCGGCGATCGTCACGGTCGTCGACAACCCGCGATTCGACGATGACCCCAACAAGTGCCTGCGCACCGCGCCGCCGGCGTCCTGCACGGTACCGCGCGCACCTGCGCTGGATGCAGTCGACCCCCTCGCCCTCGCCGGCGCGGAGTGGGGGGCGACCGTGCTCGATTTCAGCGACATCTATTGCGACGCGACCGTGTGTTTCAGCGTGATCGGCGGAGCGGATGTCTACCGCGACCAGGATCACCTGACTCGGACATTCGCACTGACCCTCGGGCCTGCGATCGCTGACGCGATCCAAAGCCGCCTGACTCCGAACCAGCCTTAAGCGGTTCGACGGCGAGTGCATCACGACAGAGCGGGAATGACCTCGCGCTCGAACAGTTCCACTCCCGAGAGGTCGTAGGCTGCTTCCGGGAAATAGTGGATTGCGTAACCGAGGCCCAGTTCGGCGAGCGCGGCAAGCCTTTCGGTCACTTGCTCCGGTGTGCCGACACCTGGGGCGCCCGCGTAGTCGCGAAGGAAGAGCTCCGTCTTCTCCTCGCCGAGATACGGCCGCACTCGATCACCGACAACCCCGAGTCGCTCGCGGACCTCGGCCTCCGTCGACCCGATCACGGTCATGAGGTTCGTGGATCGCACGATCCGGTCAAAGTCCGTTCCGACATCCGCGCAATGGCTGCGGAGCAGTTCGGACTTCTCCGCGAACACGCCAGGATTGCCGCCCGCGAAATTCGTGTAGTCGGCGAATTTCGCAGCGATCCGCAACGTCACTCTCTCGCCGCCGCCGGCGATCCAGGTCGGGATTCCGCCCGCCTGGAGGGGCAGCGGCCGAACGATGGCTCCCTCGACCTGGTAGTGCGCGCCATCGAGCGTGGCGGTTCCGGTCCGCCAGGCCTGTTGCATGATCTGCACGCCCTCATCCAGCCGTGCGAGACGTTCGCCCGGGCCGGGGAATCCGTAACCGTACGCGCGCCATTCGTGCTCGTACCAACCGGCCCCGATGCCCATCTCTACGCGGCCACCGGAGATCACATCGACGGTGGCGGCAACTTTGGCCAGATAGGCAGGGTTGCGGTAGCTCATGCACGTGCACATTTGACCGAGGCGGATGCGGGTCGTCGTCGCGGCGAACGCGGACAGGAGCGACCAGGCCTCGTGCGTTGCTTCTTCGGTGGGAACCGGCACGGTGTGGAAGTGGTCGTAGACCCACAGCGATTCCCACGCGCCGGCATCCGCGTGCGCCGCCACCGTGCTCATCGCGGCCCATTGTTCGGCCGGATCGATTCCGACGAGATCGTGGCGCCAGCCTTGCGGTATGAAGACCCCGAACCTCATGAAGCGAGCTCCTTCGCGATCGCATCCACGAACGCGTCGATGTCCGCCTCTGTCGTGTCGAACGAACACATCCAGCGCACTTCGCCGGTTGCGGGATTCCAGTCGTAGAAGCGAAAGCTCTTCCTGAGGCGATCGGCCACTCCAGCGGGCAGGACCGCGAAGACGGCATTCGATTGCGTCTTCTGGGAGAACGACAATCCGGTGATCGAGCCGTCGGCGATGCGATCCTCGAGGGAATGGCGAAGGTGCGCGGCCATCGCATTGGAGTGGCTCGCCGAGCGAAGCCACAAGTCGTCGTCGAAAAGGGCGAGGAACTGTGCGGAAATGAATCGCATCTTCGACGCGAGCTGCATATTGAGTTTGCGCAGGTAAATCAGGCCCGGCGCGGCCTCCGGGTTGATCGCCACGATCGCTTCGCCGTACAGCATCCCGTTCTTGGTGCCCCCGAAACTGAGGGTGTCGATTCCGGCATCCGTCGTGAATTCGCGCAATCCGGTGCCGAGCGCGGCGGCGGCGTTCGCGATGCGGGCGCCATCCATATGCACGGTCATCCCTTTGGAGTGGGCGTGGTCGGTGATGGCTTTCAGCTCTTCGACGGAATACAAGGTTCCGAGCTCCGTGGTTTGCGTGATGCTCACCGCAAGGGGTTGCGCACGGTGCTCGTCTCCCCAACCCCACGCTTCGCGGTCGATCAAGTCGGGTGTGAGCTTGCCATCCGGTGTCTCGACGGTGAGCAGTTTGAGCCCGCTCACCCGCTCGGGCGCGCCATTTTCATCCGTGTGGATGTGCGCGGTTTTCGACGCGACGACCGCGCCCCAGCGGGGAAGCATGGCAGTGAGCGCGGTGACGTTCGCTCCCGTGCCGTTGAACACGGGAAACACTTCGGCCTGGTCGCCGAAGTGCCGTTTCATGACCTCCCGGAGGTGTTCCGTGTAGACATCCTCGCCGTAGGAAATCTGGTGGCCGCCGTTGGCTTCCGCAAGAGCGTTGAGAATTTCGGGATGCGCACCGGCATAGTTGTCGCTCGCGAATCCGCGCAGCTCAGGATCATGGAGTTGAGTCACCCGTCCATCCTCTCACCAGGGCCGGACTCGATTAGCGGGCCAGGGCATCCGAGAGTTTCACGCGCGCGCCCGTCTTGAGCAGCGCGTTCGAGTAGATGCGCGAACCGAGAGCGATGACCGCCGTCGTCGTGATGAGCAGAACGGCGAGCGACAGCAGCGGTTCCCACCACGCGGCCTGACCGAGGAACACGCGCATCGGCATGCCGACGGGCGCTGAAAACGGGACATAGGACATGATCGCGAGCACGAGCGGGTTGTCGTTGAACGCGATGACGAGGATGTACGGGAGCATCACGAGGATCATGACCGGAGACGTCGCGCTCCCGACATCCTCCTGCCGGGAAACCAGCGAGGCGGTCGCCGAATACAGGGCGGCGATCATGATGAAGCCGAAAATGAAGGACACGACGAACCAGGCGATCGACGGCCCGAAACTTGCGAGAAGACTGGACTGGCCGGTGGCCGTGAGCCCGATCGAGGCGAGCCCTGCAATGACGGCGATTTGCGCGAAAGCGAGGATGCTGTTGCCGATGACTTTTCCGGCGAGGAGGGCACGGACCGAAATGGTCGACATGAGAATTTCGACGATACGGGTTTGCTTTTCTTCGACGACGCTTTGCGCGATCGTCGTGCCGAACGTCATTGCCGACATGAAGAAGACGAGACCGAATGCGATGGCGGCGAAGTAGGCGAGCAAGGGATTGATGGCGTGCGGGTCGAGCAACTCGACGCGCGGGGATTCGCTCAGCGCCGAGACGAGTGATTGCGGGATCGAATCGAGCGCGACGATTGAAACACCGAACCCTCGTTCGTCGTCCGGGATGATCGCTGCTTCGACAGTGCCGATCCGCACGAGGTGCCTGGCGGCCGACACCGAATCGACTTCGGTGACCATGAGCGAGGGAACCTTCTCGGCGACCGCCACGGCCGCGCCGGTTGCTGCCACTCTGGTTTTCGAGGTCGATGCACTCAGGATGCCGCCGACGAGCACGGACGCGAGCACGGCGAGCATGAGAATCGCGGTAGAGATCAGGAACGCCTTGCTGCGCAATTTCATCGTGATCTCGCGCATCGCGACGAGGCTCGTGCTATTCGCGAACGACGGGGTTCGGTACTCGCTCACTGGATCACTTCCTGGAATATCTGGGCCAGCGAGGGCTCTTGCAGCGCGAACCTCATCACGGGACCGCGCTCGAGCGCTGCGCGCAGCACCCGCTGGGCGGCATCCGGATTCTCTGCCTTAAAGACCGCGGAGTGCCCTGACAGAGATTGAATGGTGACGCCTTTGACATCGCGAATCCAGCTCACGTCGGCGGCGGCCACGAGTTCGTAGAGGGAGTTGCCGTATTGCGCTCGAAGGTCTTCCCTCGAACCGGACGCGCGGATGGAACCATCCGCGATGACGACGAGGTCGTCGCACAAGCGCTCGACGATATCGAGCTGGTGCGAGGAGAACAGCACGGGCACGCCGCTCGCCGCGCGCTCGGTGAGCACCCCCTGCACCGTTTCGACGGCGATCGGATCGAGCCCCGAGAATGGTTCGTCGAGAACGAGGATCTCCGGGTCGTGCACGAGCGCCGCCGCGATTTGGGCGCGCTGCTGGTTGCCGAGGGAGAGGCTCTCCACGGGTGTATCGGCTCGATCCGCGAGGCCGAGCCGCTCGAGCAGGGTTGCGGTGTTGCGTTGCGCAACCGAGGGGCCGACGCCGTGAAGTCGTGCGAGATAGATGATCTGCTCGGCGACCTTCATTTTGGGGTACAGGCCGCGCTCTTCCGGCATGTAGCCGAAGCGGCGATGGTCTGCCGTCTCGACGGGCTTGCCATCGCGCAAAACGGACCCAGAATCCGCGGAGAGCACGCCCAGGATGATGCGCATCGTCGTCGTCTTGCCGGATCCGTTGGCTCCGACGAAACCGGTCATCCGACCGCTGTCGACCGAAAACGTGACGTCGTGGAGAACCTGTTTCGTTCCGAAGGATCGATTGATGTGGTCGACGAGAAGCACTTCACCACCCTAAACCAGCGCGCGACCGCAGCTCGAACCGCAACCCGCTTCGGGCGGCACGGTGCTGCGGTCCCGCGGCAACGGTCAGTCGGCGCCCGTGATCCCGGACGTCGATTCGATGACGGCAGTCATCTTGCGGGAGAGCGCTTCGTAGAACATCGAGAGCGGGAATTCGTCGTCGAGAACCTCGTTGGTGAGATCCTTCGGCAAGCCGTCGAGTGGCAGGTCGCGCGTCGCCCATTTCGACGCCGGGTGCGGCGTGAGCGTTCCGGCGACCAGCTCGTATGCGGCGAGCCAGTGCGCCACCTTCGGCCGATCGATGGAGCGCCAGTACAAGTCGCCGATCGCGTCGCCGAGCGCATTCACGACATCCGGAACGTCGTCCCAGTCGATGCTGAGCGTCGTGTCCGTCCAGTGCAGCACGTGGTGCTGGTGCATCCACGCGAACAGCAATTGTCCGCCGAGGCCGTCGTAGTTGCGCACACGGCTTCCCGTGAGGGCGAAGCGGAAAATGCGGTCGAAGATCACCGTGTACTGCACGAGCTGTGCATGCTTTCGGGTCACTGGATCCGTGTCATCCGCGCGCACGAGCTTCACGCTTTCGCGGAACGCGGTGAGGTCGCAGC
>JAHBST010000002.1 GCA_019638975.1 Cryobacterium sp. | reverse complement strand
CTGCAGGTCGAACACGGCGGAGAGTGGATCGACGCTCCCTCCATCCCCGGCGCATTCATCGTCAACATCGGCGAGATGCTCGAGCTCGCCACCGACGGGTACCTGAAAGCCACCCTGCACCGGGTCGTCTCGCCGCAGGTCGGCACCGACCGCATCTCCATCCCGTTCTTCTTCAACCCGGCACTGGATGCCACCATGCCGCGCCTCGAACTCGATCCCGAACTGCGCGCGGAGGCTCGCGGCCTGTCCGTCGACCCAACCAATAGCCCAATCCTGGAAACCTACGGCGACAACGCGCTGCGCTACCGGATGCGGGCCCACCCGAACGTGGCCGAAATCCACCACGCCGATTTGCTGGCGGAGATCCACGCGAGGACATTCGCCATACCCGCACAGTAACAGTGGGGTGGTGATGCCGCGGAGGTGAATTTTCCGCCCCTGCCCCGTAGGGTGGTCGAAACGAGCGCTGATCAGAAATTGGAGTGAAAGCATGCCCTTCGGGCGGCAGCCTTCGGGAACGCAGGCTTCATGGCGGCGACAGAGAGTTTCAGTCCGCGCTTTCAGCGCTTGACGGTTCGGCTTCCCACGGATATGGCACGAGGCTCATTGAGCTTTGGGGGTCCGAGCGCATTCAGGCGGCCGCCGAAACACTGGCGGCGCATCCCGAGGGGTGGGCTGCGTGGCCGTCTCGCGTGCCGGCTGGCTAGGCTGGACCGTGGCAGGAAGGCGAGACATGTCCGACGATTCGGTGCCCGTGATCGAACAACTGACGGTTGAGGAATGCTGGAAAATTCTTTCTCGTGACGGTGTCGGTCGGCTCGCAACCGCGACCGTCGATCGTGCCTCAGGCGACGTGGCGCCCAACATTTTCCCGATCAACTTTCACGTGTTCGAGGAGCGCATCCTGTTTCGCACGGCGCCCGGCAGCAAACTGATCGACCTCACCGCGCAACCGGCCGTCGCTTTCGAGACGGATGGCCGCCACGGCCATCGCCACTGGAGCGTCGTGGCCCACGGCACCGCCCGCCGCATGATGTTCGACGCCGACATCCAGGAGTCTGGCGTCCTCGACCTACAATCGACGATCCCGACGGAGAAGTGGAATTACGTGCGCATCGACGTCGACTCGATCACCGGCATCAGGTTCCACGGAGCGTGACGATTGCTTGCTATGCCGCGGATCGGCTGAGGCTCACTCGGGCAGGAGGAGCGCCTCGAACGGAGCGACCGGCGCAACGCCGGCGACCGCGATCGCGAGGCGTTCGTCGAGCGTGACGAACGCATCCGCTTGCAACTTGGCGACAGCGATGTATTCGGCGCCGACAGTGTCGTCCCAGCCGAGTTGCTCCGCGACCTGCCATGCGACAGCGCGCGACACCCGGTCGCCGAGCAGTCGGATGCGCATGGTCGTGATGCGGTCGAGCATCGTGTGCGCGTCGCGTGCCCCCAGCTCACCGTTACGCACCTCGCGGAAGATGAGCGAGAGCGCGTGCGAACGGAGCACGTTCGGCGCCACGAGTTTGTGGTCGTCATGCACCGAAAGACCCTCACGAGCCAGGCGGACCGCGGTAAGCGCATCGATTCCGAATCGCGTCATTTCTCCATTGTGCGGTACGCCTCAGTCACCGCATCGATCGCCGCGGCGACACCCTCGGACCACGGTGCGCCATGACCGGGAAGCACCCACTTCGCGCCCGTTTTGCGAAGCCGCTCGAGCGACTCGATCGCCTGCGCCGGATCGTCGGTGAACGGCGCAGGCTGCGGTCCGACCTTGCCGGTGAGGACGTGACGCGTCGTGAGTCCATCGCCCACGAAGACCGTATCCACGCGAGGGACGTGCACAGCGATGCTGCCGGGGGAGTGCCCCGGGAGCGCAATGATCTGCGGGGCGCCCGGCGCATCCAGGACCTGGCCGTCGGCAACGCCGGTGACCGACGTGAGGTACGCGGTGCTCATGCCTCGTTTGGCGACCGCGTAACCGAAGAACTTCAGAAGCGGGCCGAGCCTCACCTTCCCCAGCGTCGGGCTGCTTTTGACCTCGCCCCTGGCCCGCGCGGCATCCGCGGCATGGACGTACACCGGAACCCCGAACTCGCGGCGCAAGCGCTCGGCGAACCCAATATGGTCGGTGTCGCCGTGGGAGAGGATGAGGGCTCGGATGTCTCCCGGCGTTCGCCCCATCGACGTCAGCTCCGCGGTGAGATCCTTCCACTGCCCGGCAAGCCCCGCATCGATGAGGGTCAGTCCGCTCTCGTCCTCGACGAGGTACGCGGCGACGATGTCGTTGCCGATCCGGTGCAAACCCGGTGCCAGTTCCACGAAACTCCTCCTCCAACGATTTTCCGAAAGCTACGATACAGAGGATGCCTCGACGTCAACGTGAAATTTTCGCCACCCGTAGCCCCCTGAGGGGCCGAGGCGAATGATGGTGCGGCGGACGATCTGGGCACTCCTGCTCGGCGCTGCCGTGTGCGCCATCGCGTGGTACGCCACGGATGCGCTCGTCGGCACCGCTCTCGTCGATCGCGCCGCCACGTGTGTGCCCGGGCACTGTTTTTGCGAGCACGCGAGCGGATTCCCCGAACAGCTCGCGAACTCCGTGAGCTCGTTCGCGTTCGTGCTCCTCGGCGCGTGGGTGCTGCTCTCGCTGCGTCCCGGCGAACCGCGCACTCGCGACGCGCGCGCCCGCGAGAGCCTGCTCATTCGGCTCCTCGGAATCACGATGATCTTCATCGGAGCATCCAGTTTCTTCTACCACGCGACGCTCTCCTTCTTCGGGCAGTTTCTGGACATCTTCTCCATGTACACGTTCGGGCTGCTCCTCTTTTTCGGGGCGCTGTATCGAGCCGGGCGCCTTCGCGGGACCCACGCGCTCGCCGGCTTCGTCGCAGCGAGCATCGTGTTCGGGCTGCTGCAGTTCGCCTACCCGGATGCCCGCCGCATCCTGTTCACGGCGCTCCTGCTGCCGGGCATCATCCTCGAACTCACGCCGTGGGTCACCGGACACAGCCCGCGATCGCGGCGCATGTGGGCGATCTACGCGGGCCTCGCCGTCATGGTCGTCGCGTACGGGATCTGGCTGCTCGACCAGACGCCGGCATTCTGCGAACCCGGTTCGCTCCTGCAAGGCCACGCGATCTGGCACGTGTTCGGTGCGGTCGCCTCGTTCCTGGTATTCATCCACTACCGGCGCACCCCGCATTTCGCACCCTCAGAGTCACCCGCCGCTACAGATCTCGATACACCTCGCGCCGATGGGCGAGCGCCACGACGAGGATGATCAGTTCGGCGTCCTGGATGTTGACCAGGATCCGATAATCGCCGACTCGGTAACGCCAGAAGTCCTGGCCGACGAGAGGAGTGCCGAGCATCCGTGGGTTTTCAATCCCCTGCAGAGTGCCCTCCAGGAAGCGTCGGATGCGCCGTGCCGCCTGAGGGTCAAGTTTGCGGATCTGCTTTTGCGCCGCCGGCGTGACCTTTACCGCGAAACTCACTCAGCCGGCCACTCGACATCGGCCAGGTCGATGAGGGCGTCGTCCGACTGCCGAAATTCCTCCAGCGAATCCTTTGCGAGGTAGTAGTCCTCATACTCTTCAAGCTTCTCCAGCGTCGCCTCGCGCACATAGAACGACTTGGACCGGCCCGTCCGCTCCGCCAGGCGGTTGAGTCGAGCCTCAGTCTCGTCATCGAGACGAATCATCGTTGAACCCACATGAACTCCTGAATAATGAAAGTGCTACACAAGTATAGCGCCGAGAAGAACGGATTCTCGCGGGATTCTTACTCCAGCTCCACCGGCATAAGCGTCGGCCGCTTCGGCTCGCGGCCATCGCCCGAGGACCGCCCGGTGAGTCGTCGCCCGATCCACGGCAGCACGTATCCGCGCCAATAAGCGATCGTGCCTGGGCGTCGAAGCTCTGGTACCTCGTCGCCCCAATCCGGCACGGGCACCCCGAGCGCCGTCAGGATGTTTCCCGCCACGCGGCGATGCCCGAGCGCGTTCAAGTGCAGCTTGTCGATCGACCAGTACCGCAGATCGGTGAGCTCGGCATCCGACCAGTTGTCGACGAAGGTCACGTTCGCGGACTCCGGCACGCGCGCACGCACGGCCACCGCGAGCTGTTCTCCCCTCACTTCGATACGTGCCCCGAGAGGAATATGATTCGTCGGGTTGCCTCCGCTCAGCAACAACACGTGGATGCCCGAAGCCATGGCCTTCGTCGCCGCCGCGGCCAACTTCTCGGCCACGGACTCGACGGAGACCTTCGGCCGCATGATGTCGTTGCCGCCGCCGTTGAGGCTCAGCAGGTCCGGCTTCAACGCGATCGCGGCATCCAATTGCTCGTCAAGGATCGGCCCGAGCAAGCGGCCGCGGATCGCCAGATTCGCGTAGCCGAAGGGCGCGCTCCCGGATTCCGCCTGGGCGGCAGCGAGCCCGAGCGCGACGAGGTCGGCCCATCCGCGCACGCTGCCATCCGGGAGTTCGTCACCGACTCCCTCGGTGAAACTGTCGCCGATGGCGGCGAAACTGCGAAACGTCATGGACAAAGTCCACCACACTCGCCGGGCCCCGGTTGCTGCACTCGGCTCCTGGGCCGGCAAGCGATGCGCGAAAGCAAACTCGGGAGCGCGCCGCGCCGAATACTTCCCGTGGAACGCGCGCGCCCGGATTCGGGCGCATGATGGAGTGCTGGCGAATCGCGCAGCGCGACGACAGGAGATGGCAGTGAGCGGTGAACGGGTTCTCGTAACGGGCGGTTCCGGATTCGTGGGGGTGCATTGCATTCTCGCTCTGCTCGACAGCGGTTATCGGGTGCGAACGACAGTGCGCTCTCTCGATCGCGACCACGAGGTGCGCGAGATGCTCGTGAAGGGCGGCGCCGAATTGAGCGACAAGCCCGGCGAAGCGCTCGAGTTCCGGGTCGCCGACTTGCTCAGCGATGCGGGTTGGGCGGATGCCGTGGAGGGATGCACTTACGTGCTGCACGTCGCGTCCCCGTTCCCCGGCACCGATCCGAAGGAAGAGGACGAACTCATCCGCCCGGCGCGCGAGGGCGCGCTGCGCGTGCTGAAGGCATCCAGAGATGCGGGCGTAAAGCGAGTCGTGCTGACGTCATCCTTCGCCGCTGTCGGCTACGGGACGAAGGAACTCACACGGCCGTACACCGAAGAAGACTGGACCGACCCGACCGCCGACGTCAGCGCCTACGTGAAGTCGAAGACGCTCGCGGAGCGCGCGGCATGGGAATTCATCGAGCGAGAGGGCAACGGGATGGAGCTCGCGGTCGTGAATCCCGTCGCGATTCTCGGGCCGGTGTTCGGCAAAGACCTCTCGACCTCGATCGAACTCGTGCGCAGACTCTTGAACGGAGCCGTTCCCGGTCTGCCGAAAGTGACTTTCGGGTTTGTCGACGTTCGCGACGTCGCCGACCTTCACGTGCGCGCGATGACGAATCCCGCCGCCGCCGGGCAACGCTTTCTCGCGACCTCGGATGCCGTGCTCGATGTCCCCGAGATGGCCCGCATTTTGCACGAGCGGCTCGGTCCCGCCGCTCGCAAAGTGCCCTCCCGAATTCTGCCCAACTGGACGGTGCGCTTCGCGTCCCTCTTCGACCGGTCGCTGCGCGAGATCGCGAGAAGGCTCGACAACCACCGCCAGATCTCCAACGCTAAAGCGAAATCGGTGCTCGGATGGGAGCCGTACTCGAACGGCGATCTTCTCGAGGCCACCGCCCGCAGCCTCATCGACCTGGGACTCGCGCCGTCAGGAAAGTAGTGGCGGCGCGCAGCTGTGACGGCGAGCAGCATTGTCGCCGGCGGCGAGCATCCCACTGGCCAATCTCAGCCGACGGGTGCAGAATGAGCGCACCCTGTTCGACTGGAGGCAAGCCGTGGCGATCACGCTCAATCCCTATGTGAGTTTCATCGACAACGCGCGCGAGGCGATGACCTTCTACCATTCCGTGTTCGGCGGCGACCTGACGCTCAGCACGTTCGGCGAAATGCATGCGAGCGAGGATCCGAACGTCGTCGACCTCATCATGCACTCCGTCCTGACGACGGGCAATGGCTTCACGCTCATGGCATCCGACACCTCGAATCGGATGCCGAGGGACGAAGGCACCGAGATCTCGATTTCCGTGAGCGGAGCCGCGGAAGACGAGCAGTCGCTCCGTTCGGCATGGGATGCGCTCGCCGAGGGCGCGACGATCACGATGCCTCTCGAGACCGCGATGTGGGGCGACACGTTCGGAATGCTCACCGACAAATTCGGCCTGCACTGGATGGTCAGCATCGGGGCGGCGGCGAGCTGACCCCGCGCAGGTACTGACCGGGAGGCGAGCTCTCCTCCGTCCGGAGGCAGCGCGCATCCGTCACCGACAGCTACATGTGCGTCTCCTGAGCGCGGCCGGACAACCCCCTGTGAACCCCGTTCGGGGGGTAGTCATTCCCGCCACACTGGGGTCATGAGAAAATCACAAATTGCCGGAGTGTTCATCGCAGCGGCTGCGATTCTTCTTTTGAGCGGCTGTGTCAGGTTCCAGGCTCACATCACGGTGTCGCCCGACAACACCCTGAACGGCGACATCGTCGTCGCATCCGTGGTCGGCGACGGCGCGAACGCGAAGTCGGATGCCAACGACCGCGCGAAGGCGATCGAGCAAAAACTCCTGCCGAACCTGAGCGGCGCCGACGGCGTCACGCGAAACGCGTACGACGAAGACGGCTACGTGGGTTCGCGATTCAGCCTCAACCACACGCCCTTGAACGCGATCAACAGTTCGGGCTCGGAGGGTTCGCTGCAATTGACCCGCACGGGTGACACGTTCGAGTTCACCGGCAAAGTCGACTTCACTCCCGAGAGCGATGATGTGCCGAAGGATGCCGACACGTCGAACATTCAAGTCGCGATCACCTTTCCCGGCACCGTGACCGACCACAATGGAAAACTCGACGGCACTCGCGTGTCGTGGAACACGAGCTACGAGGGCAGCCTCGACATGCACGCGACCGCGAACGCTGAACCCGTCGGACCGCCCGCGTGGGTGTGGTGGCTCATCATCGGCCTCGGCATCCTCGCGATCGTGGCAGTCATCGTGATCGCCGCCGTCATGTCGAATCGCCGCACGGCGACTTCGGATGCCACGACCGCCGCCTTGGCGACTCCCACCCTCGACGCCAAGACGGCAACCGACGACGCAATTCGGCAGTGAGGCCGGCGGCTAGCGGCGGACCTTGCCGCTCAGCCCCGCGATCATGCCGAGGATGGACGGTTTCGCGGCGATCCACGCCACGGCCATGAGCACGAGCGAGCCGACGAAGAGACCGAAGCCCCACCAGGACTGGTCATCGCGAACGGCGTACATGTGGTTGAGGTTGTTGAGCGCGCCCGTCGTAAGCACGAGGAACACGTGCACGACGATGAACAGCACGAAGTACAGCATGATCGGGAAGTGCAGGAGACGGGCAAGCTGCACGGGGAACACGCGCTCGAGGGGCTTCCATCGTTCGGCGAGCCCCGGCGTCATCCGCAATCCCGTGAGCACGGCGAGCGGTGCCGCGATGAACACTGTGACGAAGTAGGCGATGAGCTGCAACGCGTTGTAGTTGACCCAGCCCATTTCGTGCGGCCAGTTCAACGATGCGTATTGCAGCCCCGCCGTGACGGCGTTGGGGAAGACGTCCCAACTCACGGGAATGATGCGCATCCATTGCCCTGTCGAAAAAAGGAGCACATACAGGAGCAGACCGTTGAGCAGCCACAGTGTGTCGATGCTGATGTGGAACCACTGGTGGATGCTGATGCGCTGCGGTTCGCCCTTCGTGCGCAGGAGCCCTGAATTGTTGCGGGTCCAATATGCTGCGGGGCGCTTCACAGTGCGAATCAACCAGCCCGAGCGGATGACGAACAGAATGAAGAACGCGTTGAAGAAGTGCTGCCACGCAAGCCAGGCGGGGAACCCGACGGGCGCGCCATCCGGGAGCTCGCTGTGGCCCGGATACGTCGTCATGAAGGATTGCACGCCCGGCAGCGTGCGCAACCAGATCGCGATCCCGACGACGATCGCCGCGACGACGACGAGCGCGGGAATGATCCAGACGAGTCGGAACCAGCGGCTCTCGCGGAACGTCGCGAGTGTCATCACTTCGCCCTCGCCTTGACGGCTTCCATGAACTGCGGCACGACGGTGAACAAGTCGCCGACGATACCGAAGTCGGCGATGTCGAAGATCGGCGAGTTCTCGTCCTTATTGATCGCGACGATCGTCTTCGAGGTCTGCATCCCCGCGAGGTGCTGGATCGCGCCGGAAATGCCGACCGCGATGTAAAGGTCGGGAGACACGGTCGTACCGGTCTGGCCGACCTGCAGATTGTGTTCGCAGTATCCCGCGTCGACTGCCGCGCGGGATGCGCCGAGCGCGGCGCCGAGGGAGTCGGCGAGCTCCTCCACGAGCACGAATTTTTCCTTCGAGCCGAGGCCGCGGCCGCCCGAGACGACCACTTTCGCGCCCTTGAGGCTCGGCCGCTCGCTCGCGGCAGTCTCGACATGGCGCGAAACGATCGTTGACGTCGGAGCGGTGTCCCCGGATGTGTCGAGTTCGACGAGAGTGCCGGATGCTGCTTTCGCCTCACCGTCGACCGAGCCGGATCGCAGGGAGATGACCGGGATGCCCTTCGCGGCGCTCGCCGTGACCGTGAATGCGCCACCGAAAGCGGACTGCGTCACGACTCCCTTCGCGGTGAGTCCCGTCGCATCGCTCTGGTACGCGCCGCCGATGCGAACGGCGAGGCGGGCGCCCGCTTCGCGAGCATCCGGAGTCGAACCGACGATCACGGCGGACGGTTTCGCCGCAGCGACGGCAGCGGCGAGGGCCGCGACGAGGGGCGTGACGAGCAGCGAGTCGGCTCCCTTTGCGGTTGCCGCATAGACGGTCGCGGCGCCGAGCGCGCCGAGCGGCTTCGAAAGTCCTGCGGCCGCTCCCGGCTCGGTCACGACGACCGCGGCCGGTTCGCCCATGATCGCGGCCGCGGCGAGCAATTCGCCCGTCGAGGGCGCCGGCTTTCCATCGCTTAATTCAACGAGTACGAGCACTTGTGACATTCGAGGCTCCTCAGATCAGTTTCGCTGCGGCGAGGAAGTCGGCGAGCTGCTGCCCTGCCGTTCCGTCGTCCTTGATGATGGTGCCGCCTTCGCGCGGCGGCTTCGCAGCGACGGTGTCGACGACCGACCAGGAGTTCGCACCGCCCGCCTCCGACGCGTCGATGCCGAGGTCGGAAATTGAAAGAGTTTCGACGGGCTTCTTCTTCGCGGCCATGATGCCTTTGAAGTTCGGGAATCGCGCCTCCGCGATTTGCTCGGTGACCGACACGACGGCCGGAAGCGACGCGCTCACTTCCGCATGGCCGTCTTCCGTCATGCGCTCGCCTGAAACAGTGCCGTTCTTGACGGTGAGCGTGCGAAGGAACGTCAATTGCGCGACGTTGAGGCGCTCGGCGAGCATCGCCGGGATCGCCGCGGTGCGCCCATCGGTCGACTCGTTTCCCGCAATCACGAGGTCGAATTCTCGCGATCCGAGCGCGGCCGCGAGCGCGGCAGAGGTTTGCAGCGCATCCGAACCGCCGAGCGCTTCATCGATGATGTGGATGCCCGCATCCGCGCCCATCGCGAGCGCTTTGCGCACGGCGTCGAGCGCATTCTTCGGTCCCATCGTGACGGCCGTCACTTCGGCGTCGCCGGCTTCCTTGACGAGAAGAGCGGCCTCGACGGCTTTCTCGTTGATCTCATCGATGACGACATCGCCGTCGCGGTCCACACGTTTCGTGGATTCGTCGATACGGCGGTCGCTCCAGGTGTCGGGCACTTCCTTCACGAGAACTGCGATCTTCATCATGCCTACCATTCCACCATTCTTTGACCGGCGCGAACATTCCCTTGCACGCACACCACAACGATATAGTTGGATGTCCTACTAAATTGTCGGAGGCCCACCATTTACCCCATTAGCGACGACCAACAAGACCTCGTGGACATGGTTCGGCAGTTCGCCGCCGAATCGCTCGCGCCGCACGCGGCCGAATGGGACGAGAAACACCACTTTCCCCTCGACGTTCTGAGGGCGGCCGGTGAGTTGGGAATGGGCGCGATGTATTCGCGCGAAGCGTTCGGCGGATCAGGGCTCAGCCGGGCGGATGCCGTCCTCATCTTCGAAGAGCTCGCCAAGGGCGACACGACGATCGCCGCCTACATCTCCATCCACAACATGGTCGTGTGGATGATCGACACCTACGGCTCAGAAGCGCAGCGCGAAGAGTGGATTCCGAAACTCGCCACGATGGAGCATCTCGGCAGCTATTGCCTGACCGAGCCGGGCGCGGGATCGGATGCCGCGGCGCTCAGCACTCGCGCCATCCGCGACGGCGACGACTACGTCATCAACGGCACGAAACAGTTCATTTCGGGGGCGGGGGCATCCGAGATCTACGTCGTCATGGCGCGCACGGCCGACACGGGCAGCAAGGGCGTGACCGCCATCCTCGTGCCCGATGGCACGCAGGGACTTTCCTTCGGTCCGCTCGAGCAGAAGATGGGCTGGCACGCTCAACCGACGCGAGCCGTCATCTTCGAGGATGTGCGGGTTCCCGTCGAGAATCGGCTCGCCGACGAGGGCGACGGCTTCGGCATCGCGATGAACGGATTGAACGGCGGCCGCCTCAACATCGGAGCTTGCTCGCTCGGCGGCGGGCAAGCGGCTCTCGACAAGAGCATCGACTATGTGCAGAGTCGGCACGCATTCGGCGGGCCGCTCTCCGATCTCCAATCCATCGTTTTCGAGCTCGCCGACATGGAGACGAAGCTCGAAACCGCGCGAACTCTGCTCCACCGGGCGGCCACGGCGCTCGACGCCGGCGACGCCGACAAAGTGCGCTTGTGCGCGATGGCGAAGCGCGTGGCGACGGATGCCGGATTCGAGGTTGCCAACAGTGCTATCCAGTTGCACGGGGGATACGGTTATCTCACGGAGTATGGGCTCGAACGCATCGTTCGCGACCTTCGGGTGCACCAGATACTGGAAGGCACGAACGAGATCATGCAACTCATCGTCGGGCGCAGTCTTCTGAGCCGCTGAACCAGCGCGACTGGAGCAGTCGGCCCGGGTCGCTCGCGAGGGCGATCGGATCAGCACAGTCGAAAAATGCAGTCGGAATAACGCAGCCGGAGGGTCACATGCAGCACTCGGACGAAGAAGTCCTCGTGGAACGGCGTGGCGCCCTCGGAGCGATCACGCTCAATCGCCCGGCGGCGATGAACGCGCTCACTCGCCGCATGGTCTTGAGAATCTCGTCGGCGCTCGACGAGTGGGAGCGGGACGACGGGGTTGCCACGATCCTCGTGACCGGGGCGGGAGATCGCGGCTTGTGCGCCGGAGGCGACATCGTCGGCATGTATCACGACGCGCTCGCGGGCGGCGACGGCACGCGAAAATTCTGGCGCGACGAATACACGCTCAACGCGCGCATCGCGCGCTATCCGAAGCCGTACGTCGCGTTCATGGACGGTGTCGTGCTCGGCGGGGGAATCGGCGTCTCCGCACACGGCAGCGCGCGAATCGTCACCGAGCGCACGCGCTTCGGGATGCCGGAAGTCGGCATCGGTTTCGCGCCGGATGTCGGCGGCTCCTGGTTGCTGTCCCGCGCCCCCGGCGAAATCGGCACGCACCTCGCGATGACGGGTCGAATGGGCTCCGGTGCCGACGCGGTCGCTCTCGGCTTCGCCGACCACTTCGTTCACAGTGACTGGTTGCCCGCGCTCGCCACGGCGCTCGAGACGACGTCGGCGGCGGAAGCGATCGCCGCCGTGGCCATCCCGGCGCCCGAGTCCACGCTCCTCGCGCAACGAAGCTGGATCGACGGATGCTACGCGGGAGACGATGCCGCGACGATCGTCAGGAGACTGCAGGACTCGACCGTGCCCGCGGCTCGCGAGACGGCATCCACGATCCTGACGAAATCGCCGATCGGAGTGAGCGTCGCGCTCGAAGCTGTTCGGCGGGCCGCTCGGCTCGCCTTCCTCGAAGACGTCCTCAACCAGGACTACCGGGTGTCGACCCGGTTCCTGGACGGCAGCGAACTCATCGAAGGCATCCGCGCCCAGGTGATCGACAAGGATCGGATGCCGCACTGGTCGCCCGCGAGCCTCGGCGAGGTCACGCGCGAGGACATCGAAGCTTACTTCGCACACAGCGGAGCAGGGGAACTCGGGCTTGTCGCCCGGCAGGAGGAGAGCGCATCATGACGAATATCGCCTTTATCGGCCTCGGCCACATGGGCGGCCCGATGGCCGCCAACCTTGTCGCGGCCGGCCATACCGTCAACGGGTTCGACCTCGCGCCCGCAGCACTCGACGCGGCACGCGCGAAGGGAGTGGGAATCGCCGCGAGCGGGCCGGAAGCGGCCGCGGATGCCGACATCGTCATCACGATGCTGCTCGCGGGAAACCAGGTGCTCGACGTCTACCGGGGCGGGCTCCTCGCCGCGGCGAAGCCCGGCACGCTCTTCATCGACTCCTCGACGATCGACGTCGACAGTGCGCGCGCTGCGCGAGAACTCGCGATCGCCGCGGGCCATCGGGGCATGGATGCGCCCGTCTCGGGCGGCGTCATGGGGGCTGAAGCCGGAACGCTCACGTTCATGGTCGGAGCGGATGACGCCGACTTCGCCGAGGCCGAGCCGGTGCTTTCCGTCATGGGCGGCCGTGTCGTGCACTGCGGCGCGTCGGGAGCCGGCCAGGCAGCGAAAATCTGCAACAACATGATCCTCGGCATTTCGATGATCGCGGTGAGTGAAGCGTTTGTGCTGGGTGAAAAGCTCGGCCTGAGCAACCAGGCGCTCTTCGACGTCTCGTCGACGGCATCCGGCCAGTGCTGGGCGCTCACGACGAATTGCCCCGTGCCCGGTCCGGTTCCGAATAGCCCGGCCAATCGCGACTACCAGCCGGGATTCGCCGGCCAGCTCATGGCGAAAGACCTCGGACTCGCGCTCGCCGCACTCGAATCCACGGGGACGGATGCCCGCATGGGCACGATGGCCGCCGACATCTACCGCCACTTCGCCGACGAAGGCGGCGCCGCGCTCGACTTTTCGGCCATCATCAACACCATCCGCGAACGTTCCGCGAGCGCGAGCGCGAGCCGGAACGGCAGCGGACAAGGGAGCGGATCATGACCGAGTGGAACACCATCATCGTCGAGCGGCGGGACCGCGTCGCTCTCATCACGCTCAATCGGCCGGAGGCGCTCAATGCGCTGAACCTCGAGCTTTTGCACGAACTCGTGGCTGCGGCATCCGAACTCGACGCGGACCCGGGAATCGGGGCGATCGTCATCACGGGCTCCGCGAAAGCGTTCGCCGCGGGCGCGGACATCAAGGAAATGGCGTCGAAAAGCTACGTCGACATGTATGCGGCGGACTGGTTCGAAGGGTGGAGCCGGTTCACGGCCGTTCGGACTCCGCTGATCGCGGCGGTCTCCGGATATGCGCTCGGCGGCGGCTGCGAGCTCGTCATGATGTGCGACGTCGTCATCGCGGGCGACAACGCGAAATTCGGCCAACCCGAAATCAAGCTCGGCGTCATCCCTGGGATGGGCGGCTCGCAACGGCTCACGCGGGCGATCGGCAAAGCGAAAGCCATGGAACTCATCCTCACGGGCCGCACGATGGATGCCGAGGAAGCCGAGAGGTCGGGACTCGTCTCGCGCGTGGTTCCCGCGGAAACCGTGCTCGAAGAGGCCATGTCGACCGCGGCTACGATTGGATCGATGTCCCTTCCGATCGCGATGATGGCGAAAGAAGCCGTGAACGCCGCTTTCGAGACGATGCTCGAGAACGGCATCCGATTCGAGCGCCGTGTGTTCCACGCGACCTTCGCGACGGAGGACCAAAAAGAGGGAATGAGCGCGTTCGTCGACAAGCGCGACCCGAAATTCACGAATCGATAGGAAGATGATGGCCAAGGAAGTGGCGCTTGCTGGCGCTGTAGACACGCGCACGACATTCACGGGACCGGATCAGCCGATGTGGATCAACGGGGAACCCGTCGAGTCGACGACGGGCGAGTGGCGCGACGTGATGAATCCGGCCCACCGCGGCACCGTCATCACGCGCGTGCCCGCCGCCGGCACCGACGATGTCGATCGGGCAGTCGCCGCGGCGAAGGCTGCGTTCCCCGCGTGGAAGGCGACCCATTTCACGGAGCGCGCTCGCGCCCTTTCGCTCATCGCCGACGAGATCGAAGCACGAGCGGATGACTTCGCGCGCCTCACCGCGCTCGACACCGGCAATGCTCTCCGCACTCAGGCGCGCCCGGAAGTCGTCTCGCTCGTTTCGCTGTTCCGCTACTTCGCCGGTGTTGCGGGAGAGGTCAAGGGCGTGACCCTGCCCGCGGGCGACAATCAGTTGCAATACTCGCGGCGCGAGCCCCTCGGCGTCGTCGCGTGCATCCTGCCGTGGAACTCGCCGCTCATGATCGCGGGATTCAAGGTGCCGGCCGCGCTCGCCGCCGGCAACACGGTCGTGTTGAAAGCAGCGGATGACGCCCCGCTCACAATCCTGCTGCTTGCGGCCGTGTGCAACAAGTTCCTCCCCAAGGGCGTGCTCAACGCTCTCACCGGCCGGGGGAGCCTCATCGGATCGGCGCTCGCCGATCATCCGGATGTCGACAAGGTCTCGTTCACGGGCTCGACCGAGGTCGGGCGCACGGTTGCGAAGCAAGCCGGCGAGCGGCTCGCGCACATGTCCCTCGAACTCGGCGGCAAGAATCCGTCGATCGTGTTCCCGGATGGCGTGGACGACCAGATCGTCGACGGTTTGCTCTTCGCGAGCCGATTCACGCGTCAGGGTCAAAGCTGCACGGCAGGCTCTCGCTTGTTCCTGCACGAAGACATTTACGACGACGTGCTCGGCAAGCTCGTCGATCGCCTCGGAAGTCTCGTCGTCGGGGACCCGCTCGAGGAGGCATCCGACATGGGCGCCGTCATCAACCAGAAGCAATTCGACGCCATCGACGGTTATCTCGTCGAGGGGCGCGAGTCGGGCGACATGTCGGTCGCCCTCGGGGGCACGGCGCCCACGGAGGGACCGCTCACCGAGGGGTACTATCACGTGCCCACGATTTTCGCGGGCGGGCGCAACGAGTTCCGCCTCGCGCGCGAAGAGATCTTCGGGCCCGTCCTCGTGGCCATACCGTGGAAGACGGTCGACGAAGTCGTCGCGATGGCGAACGACTCGCACTACGGCCTCGCCGCGTTCGTGTGGAGCCATGACCTCGACAACGCGTTGAACACGGCCCATCGCCTCGAAGCGGGCTGGGTGCAAGTGAATCAGGGCGGCGGGCAGGTCGTCGGGCAGTCGTACGGAGGATACAAGCAATCCGGCATCGGTCGAGAGGTTTCCCTCGAAGGAATGCTCGAAGGGTTCACCCAGATCAAGCAGGTCAACGTCAAACTTCGGGCCTGATCGTGGCCGGCCAATCGTCGAAGCCCGCGGCAGACCCAGCCATGCCGCTTACCGGTATCACCGTGCTCGACTTGACGCGAGCGCTTGCCGGACCGTACGCGACCGCGCTGCTCGCCGACCTCGGCGCGACCGTCACGAAAGTGGAGTCGATCAAGGGCGGCGACTCGACGCGCGGCTGGCCGCCGTTCGAAGGCGATCACAGCCTCTATTACGACTCCACGAATCGCGGAAAGTCCTCGATCGCGCTCGACTTCTACAGCGCAGAGGGTCAAGCGTTGTTGAAGCGCATGGCGCTCGCTTCGGATGTCGTGATCGAGAACTTCCGGCCCGGCGTGCTCGCCGAACTCGGCCTCGACCCCGACATTCTCAGGTCGGAGAAGCCGGGTCTCGTCGTGGCATCCGTCAGCGGATTCGGAGCGACCGGACCGCTCAGCCAGACCGCCGGCCTCGACCAAGTGGCCCAGGGAATGTCGGGGCTCATGTCGGTGACGGGAAAGGACGCCGGGAACGTGTACCGCGTCGGCATCCCGGTGATCGACATCATTTCGGGCATCTTCACGGCCGTGGGCATCCTCGCTTCGCTCGTCGATCGCGAGCGCACCGGCAACGGTCACACGGTTTCGACGTCGCTGCTCGAAGCGGCGCTCGCGATTTCGGTGTTCCAGGGGCAGCGGTTCCTGAGCACCGGCGTCGTGCCGGAGCCGCAAGGCAACGACCACCCCGTGCTCGCGCCGTACGGCGTGTTCGCGACCGCGGACATCCCCGTCATCATCGCGGTCGGCAATGAGAAGCAATGGCGCGATTTGTGCGAACTCGTCGGGGACGCTTCGCTCGCCGATCATCCGGATCTTGCGACCGGCAAGTTGCGCACGGAACACCGCGGAGAGCTCAAGAAGCGGCTTGAAGCGTTGCTAGTTTCCCGCCCCGGGCTCGAGTGGGTCGAGGCGTTCCGCGCCGCGCGGATCCCGACGGGCCCGATCTACAACTACGCGCAAGTGTTCGAGGACGAGCAAGTGAAGCACCTCGACATGGTCAAGCACGTCACGCGCGCCGACGGAAGCGACTTGCCGCTCTTGCGCGGCCCGGTGTCGATCGACGGCCGCGCACTCGAGATTCGCAAGTCGCCGCCCGCGCTCGGCGAGGATACTCGCGCGGTGCTGGATTCACTCGGTTTGAGCGAGGCGCAAGTGCAAGGCCTCATCGACTCCGGGGTGGTTGCCGCCCTCGACACGTCGGGCGGATGACCGTGGCGTCGGTTCAGGTCGAGGTTGCCGGAGCGATTGCGACGATCGTGATCGAGAACGCAGGCAAACGCAACGCTGTGGACGCCGACATGTGGGCGCGATTCGAACCTGTCCTCGCGGAACTCGCCGAGGATGATCGCGTGAGGGTCGTCGTGCTGCGGGGCGCCGGCGAGGACTTTTCTGCCGGTGCGGACATCGGCGACCTGGACCGAATATTGCCGGAATCGCAGGAGTCATCCGGGTCGACGGAGTCCGCCGTCTTGCGCGGGGCGCCGGGCTCGCCCCCGTCATTCAACGTCGGTTCCGCGTCTGGCGGAATCATGTCCGCAGCGGAGAATGCGCTCGCGGCGTTCGCCAAACCGACGATCGCCGCGATCGACGGGTTTTGCGTCGGCGGCGGGTGGGAGCTTGCGGGCGCGTGCGACATCCGGATCGCCTCCGAGAGATCGACGTTCGGGATAACGCCGTCGCGACTCGGCATCATCTACCCCGTGTCGGGCATCGAACGCGTGGTCGCTCTCGTCGGCCCCGCGGTCGCGAAACACTTGCTGTTCACGGGCGAACTGTTCCCTGCGGACGCCGCCCTCGGCTTCGGGCTCGTCACGAAAGTGCTGCCCGTCGCGGGATACTGGGATGCGATCGCGGCATTCGCCGAACTCCTCGCAAGCCGTTCGCAGTACTCGATCCGCGCGATGAAGGACATCATCGATGCGATAGTCGGCGATAGGGGGGATGCGGAACGGATCGCGGCGACGTGGGAGTCCACGGCATCCGATGATCGTGCAATCGGCGTCGAAGCTTTCCTCGCGAAGGAGAAGCCGACGTTCAGGTGGCCGACGTCTCCATGACGAGGACCGGTGTTCCATCGTGATCCTCGAGCGATAACCGCGCAGTCAGCCCCTTGAGTTCGCCGAGGTCGTGAGCGTGCGTTCCGCCGCATGCGATGCGGGCGCTCCCTTCCGGCAACTCGCAGACCCAATAGCGGCGATCCGTGAGCCTGTCGCCATCCCGGTCGATGCGCACGGGCGACTTCGCCCCGACCCACTCGGCGAGGGCGGAATTGACGGCTTCCTCCACGAAAGCGATGTCACCGACCGCTTCCGCGGCGCGACCGTCGATGAGACCGTCGGCGGCGCCGGCGGCGAGGCCCTCGGTGCGGAACCCCTTCTTGCGCAAGGACTTGCCCAAACGGTACGTGTCGCGGGAACCGCGCTCCAGGATGCGGGACTCGTCATTCGCTTGAGCGTCGAAATCGGGCGCACCGAGCGCATCCGGAGCAACCGACTTCGACCAGCGGCCGCCGAGCGCGCGATTGAGGGCGAGAGAAGCGAGATGGCACGCCGTGTGGCCGATGGACAGCGCCCGCCGATACTTCTCGTCGACCTCCACCGTGACGACGATGCCGACGGGCGGTGCGACATCCGTTATGTGGGCGACGACGAAAGCCCAGCCGTCAGTCCCCTTGCGCACGGGGATGTCGGCCCCGAGCAGCAATTGAGTGCCGTCCGTCGCCCCGACGACGCAATCGACGACCTCGGCTTCGCCGCCATTCCACTCGAATTTTGCGCGATCCGCGGGCTGGTCGGGCCACCCCGCATCCACCGGATGCACGGGAGTCGTGTCCAGGAGCACGGCGAATCGAGGTCCCACCGGTTCCACGTGCAGAACCGTCGCAGCCCCCGAGGTCGACCCCGTCGGATACGTCACGATCGTGCCGTCGTGCGGGAGCGTCATCGGGCCAGCAATTCGTTCACCGCCGCGGTGAGCGCATCCACCATCGCCTGGGCGGCGGAAATTCGCTCGCTCGGCGAACCGTCCGTGCTCGACGCGTCGAGGTACACCTTCACTTTCGGCTCGGTGCCGCTCGGCCGCACAATGACTCTCGAGCCGTCCGCGAGGTGGATGCGGAGGATATCGCCCGGCGGGAAGTCGCCGAATCCGTGCTCGAAATCATCGATCGAAGCGACCGCGATCTCGCCGAGATGCGTGGGAGGCGACTGGCGGATGCGCGTCATGATCTTCGGGATGTCGGCAAGGTCCTGAACGCGCACCGACACCTGGCCGGAGGCGAATGCCCCGAACTCGGCGGCGAATGCGAGCTCGTGTTCGCCGAACGATCTACCGGCCGCCTTGAGCTCCGACACGAGAGAGAGAAACTCGACGGCTGCCGAAATCCCATCCTTGTCGCGCACCTTGTTCGGGTCGACGAGGTAGCCGAGAGCCTCTTCGTAGCCGAACGCGAGATTGGCGACGCGCGACACCCACTTGAAGCCCGTGAGGGTTTCGACGTAGTCCACGCGGTACTCCTGTGCGATGGCCGAGAGCGCCGGCGAACTCACGATCGATGCGGCGAGAGTTGACGAAACGCACGAAGCGATGTCGCCGCCGACGGCCGCAACGGTTTCCGCGGCCTGGCGAATCCGCTCGGCGGCCCGCCAGCCCAGCAACCAACCCACTTCATTGCCGGACAACCGACGCCAACCGCCTTCTGCATCCGGGACCGCGACCGCGAGGCGATCGGCGTCGGGGTCGTTGGCGATGATGAGTTCGGCGCCGGATGCGGTCGCCGTGCGGAAGGCAAGATCGAGCGCTCCCGGTTCCTCCGGGTTCGGGAACGCGACTGTCGGGAACGCAGGATCGGGTTCGATCTGCTCGGGCACGACGATCGGCTCGCCGAACCCGGCGTCGGCGAACACGCGCTTCGCGGTCTCCCATCCGACGCCGTGCATTGCCGTGTAGACGAACTTCGGGGCGTCGGCCGGCGCGGCGACGAGCGCTGCCGTCGCTCGAACGTATTCGTCGAGCACTTCCTCGCCCGCGGTTTCGTAGTCGTGGGAGCGCGGAAGCTCGGGCACGAGAACCGTCGCCGCAACGCGCTGGATGTGCGCTTCGATCTCGGCATCCGCGGGCGGGACGATTTGCGAGCCCTCGTCGGCACCGCCGAGATAGACCTTGTATCCGTTGTCGTTCGGCGGATTGTGGCTCGCGGTCACCATGACGCCCGCGCTCACGCCGAGGTGCCGGACGGCGAATGCGAGGACGGGCGTCGGCAGAAGCCGGGGAAGGATGATCGCGCGCACTCCTGCCCCCGCCATGATCTCCGCGGAGTCGGTGGCGAAAACCTGCGAATTCTTGCGGCCGTCGTACCCGATCACGACGCTCGGAGCGCTCTCACGGCCCAGAAGGTAGGCCGCGAATCCGGCCGCCGCTTGCGACACGAGAACGCGGTTCATGCGGTTCGGACCGGCCGCGAGTTCTCCGCGGAGCCCCGCGGTGCCGAACTCCAGCCGAGAATCGAATCGGGAATGCAAGTCGTCCACGGCCTTGTCGTGGCCGGCCTCGGCATCCGCGATAAGCGCGTCGAGTTCCGCGCGAGTCTCCTCGTCCGGATCCTGATCGCGCCACGCCTTCGCCCGGGCAATGACTTCGCCGCCCTTCACAGTGCCGCGACAATCTTCGCGAGGAGCGCGCTGATGACCGGTTCGGCGGCCTTTCCCGCGTCGATGACCTCTTCGTGGCTGAGCGGCGTCTTCTGGATGCCGGCGGCGAGATTCGTGATGAGCGACATCCCGAACACTTCCATGCCGGCCTGGCGTGCGGCGATCGCTTCGAGCGCCGTCGACATCCCGACGATGTGCCCGCCGATCGTCTTCGCCATTTGCACTTCCGCGGGAGTCTCATAGTTGGGGCCGCGGAATTGGCAATACACGCCCTCGTCGAGATCGGGATCGATGCTGCGGGCGACATCGCGCAGGCGTTGCGAGGAGAGGTCGGTGAGGTCGACGAAGGTAGCGCCCTCGAGAGGCGACGTCGCCGTCAAATTGATGTGGTCGCTGATGAGGACGGGAGTGCCCGGCTTCCAGTTCTCGCGGATGCCCCCCGCGCCGTTCGTGAGGATCATGATCGTCGCGCCCGTTGCCGCGGCCGTGCGCACGCTGTGGACGACCCGCCGAACGCCGTGGCCCTCGTAGTAGTGCGTACGTGCGCCGATCACGAGAGCGCGTTTGCCGCTCGGCAGCAGGATCGAACGCAACGAACCGATGTGCCCTTCGAGCGCGGGCTTGCTGAAACCGGTGATGTCGGTCGCCGCGATCGTGGCCGTCGTCTCGCCGACCAGATCCGCGGCTTTCGCCCATCCGCTGCCGAGCGTGAGCGCGATATCGTGCCGATCGACGCCGGTCTTCTCCGCGATCTGGGCGGCGGCGTCCTTCGCGACCTGGAACGGGTCGGCGCCGGGGTCGTCGAGCGGATTGCTGTGGTTCGTCATGCCCCCACTCTAATTTGTTGCATGGCTTTCATCATTCAGGAGGGTATGGGGCTGGTGGGACTGATGAGGGTCGAACTACGGGAGAATGGGCGGATGTCGTACAAGTTCGAGCGCAAGCAACGCATCGCGATCATCGGCGGCGGCCCCGGCGGGTATGAGGCCGCACTCACGGGCGCCCAATTGGGGGCGGAAGTCACTCTCGTCGAACGGACGGGCGTCGGCGGCTCCGCCGTTTTGACGGATGTCGTCCCCTCCAAGACCCTCATCGCGACAGCCGAAGCCGCGACCGCGATCGTGGATGCCGCCGACCTCGGCGTGCAATTTTTCGCGCGCGGGGGAAGCGGGCCGTCGAAGCCCGACGTCGCCGTCAACCTCGCCGCCGTCAACAAGAGGCTCCTCGGCCTCGCGCGCGACCAATCCGAGGACATGAAGGCCGCGCTCAAGACGGCCGGCGTCACCATCCTCCAGGGCGAGGGACGCCTCGACGGAGCGCAGCGCGTCCTGGTCTCGACGGGATCGGGCACCAAGCGCACGGATTTCGAGTCCATCGACGCGGACACGATCGTCGTGTCGGTCGGTGCGAGCCCTCGCATCCTGCCGTCGGCGCTGCCGGATGGCGAACGCATCCTCACCTGGACTCAGCTCTACACGCTCGACAGCGTGCCCGAGCACCTCATCGTCGTCGGGTCGGGAGTGACCGGCGCCGAATTCGCCTCCGCGTACACGGCGCTCGGGGCGAAAGTGACCCTCATTTCCAGCCGCGACAATGTGCTGCCCGGCGAGGACGTCGACGCCGCGCACGTCATCGAAACCGTGTTCAAACGCAACGGGATGACGGTGCTGTCGAAATCGCGCGCCGAGAGGATCGAGCGGACGGCGGATGGCGTGCTCGCGACGCTCACCGACGGCCGCACGGTCGAGGGCAGCCATTGCCTCATGGCTGTCGGCTCGGTGCCGAACACGGCGGGTATCGGCCTCGAGGATGCCGGGGTGCAGTTGACCGAATCCGGCCACATCCGCGTGAATCGCGTCGCCCGCACCTCGATGCCGTCGATTTATGCGGCCGGCGACTGCTCGGACTTCCTGCCGCTCGCCTCGGTCGCGTCGATGCAGGGGCGCACTGCGGTGTTCCACGCGATGGGGGACGCCGTGAATCCGACGGAGTTGCGCAACGTGACGTCGAACATTTTCACGCAACCGGAGATCGCGACCGTCGGCTGGTCGCAAAAACAGATCGAGGATGGCGTGGTTCCCGGGCGGATCTACAAGTTGCCGCTCTCGCAGAATCCGCGCGCAAAAATGCTCGGCATCCGCGACGGGTTCGTGAAGCTCATCGCGAGTGTGAGCTCGGGCACGGTCATCGGCGGCGTCGTCGTTTCGCCGAAAGCATCCGAACTCATCCTGCCGATCGCGCTCGCGATCGAACACCGCTTGACGGTCGACGAGCTCGCGGAGGCGTTCAACGTCTACCCCTCGCTGTCGGGCAGCATTACGGATGCCGCCCGCGCGATGCACATCGTCCGCTAATGGCTTTCATCATTCAGGAGGTCATGTGGCTGGAGTGACTCGCGGCCCGAGTGGCCCACTACTCGTTCACACGACCTCCTGAATAATGAAAGTACCCGGAGCGGGGGGAATCTTCGCCCGCCCTCCGGCAGACGCGCAAGTGTGGCCATGTGCCAGATCCCGCACTCGTCGTCGAATCGCTCGGCCACATCGCAACGCGACAGCAACTCATTGCTGCGGGATGCAGCGGCTCCGATCTGACAATCGCCGTTCGTCGTGCTGCCTTGTGGCGGGTGCGGCAAGCGAGGTACGCAACACCCGGGGCGTCGACGGATGCCATCGCAGCGACCCGAGTCGGGGGACAATTGGCGGGTCCCAGCGCCGCCAAGTCTTACGGGCTTTGGTACGGACTCGATCAACGATTGCACGTCTCGGTGGGCAACAACTCGTCACGACTGCGCACGAACTTCGCGCCGGCGCTCGATCCCGATCGACTCACCCCTGACTTCTCAGACCGCGAAATCGTGCTTCACTGGCTGGTCGACGGTGCCGTCCCGGAACTGGGTCCCGAATGCTGGCGCGTGCCCCTGGGCACGTGTCTTCGGCAAATCGTGTCGTGGGCGGATGCCGAGACGTCGATCGCGTGCCTCGACACCGCTCGAACGAAGCTTGGCCTGTCCACGAGGATGCTGGACTGGTTGTTCGCCGAGGCACCGGCATCCGCTCGCCTTAGAGTTCGCGCGAGCCGGGACGGAAGCGAGTCGGGGTCGGAGTCGATCGTTCGGCAACGCCTGACCGCGGCGGGGTTTGATGTCGTTCAACAACTGCAATTTCCGGGGATGCGGGTCGACATGCGGCTCACGGGCACTCGAGTGATCGTCGAGGTGGATAGTGAGGCGTTTCACGGTTCGAGCGAAGCGAAACTGCGAGACCAGTCCCGAGACGCGGCGCTTTCCGCCTGGAGATTCGTGGTCGTGCGCTTGCCGTTCGATCGAATTTTCGGCGACTGGCCGGGATGCTTGAGCGAGGTTCGCGCCGCCGTGTCCCGTGGCGCATGACTTTCATCATTCAGGAGGTCGTGGGGCAGGAGTGACTGTTCATCCCAACCCCAGTTAACTCCTGCCCCACGACCTCCTGAATGATGAAAGTCATTAGTCGGTGATAGTGAGGAGTACGTGGCCCGACGAGACCGTCGCGCCGACCGTCGCGTTGACGTTCGCTATCGTTCCATCCTTGTGCGCCGTGAGCGGTTGCTCCATCTTCATGGCCTCGAGCACGAGCACGAGGTCGCCCTTCACGACGCGATCACCCTCGGCGACCGCGAGTTTCACGATCGTCGCCTGCATCGGCGCCTTCACCGAATCGCCCGTCGCCGTCGCTGCGACGGTTCCCGCGTTCCGGCGCGGCGGCACGACCGCGCTCGCCGCCGCCGCGGTGCCGAGCATCCGGGCCGGGAGGGAAACTTCGATGCGCTTGCCGCCCACTTCGACGACGACGTTCTGCCGCGCAACGACGGGTGCGGCATCCGGAAGCGATCCGCTCCACGGTTCGATGTCATTGTCGAAATCGGTCTCGATCCATCGCGTGTAGACGCTGAACGGCTCCGACGTGAAGGCCGGATCCCGCACGATCTTGCGGTGGAACGGCAACACCGTGGGCAGGCCGGCGACCTCGAATTCGTCGAGCGCGCGGCGAGATCGCTCGAGGGCGTCCTCCCGGCTCGAACCCGTGACGATGAGTTTCGCGAGCAAGGAGTCGAACGCCCCGCCGATCACGTCGCCCGTCGTGACGCCGCTGTCGACGCGCACGCCGGGGCCGCCGGGAAAACGCAACACGCTGACCGGCCCCGGGGTCGGCATGAAGTTGAGCCCGGGGTCTTCGCCGTTGATGCGGAACTCGAACGAGTGTCCTTGCGGCGCCGGATCCGGATAGTCGAGGATGCCGCCTTCGGCGATCCGGAACTGCTCGCGAACAAGATCGATTCCGGTCACTTCTTCGGATACCGGATGCTCGACCTGGAGTCGCGTGTTCACTTCGAGGAAGGAGATGGTCCCGTCGGATGCGACGAGAAACTCGCACGTGCCGGCGCCGACGTAGCCGACCTCGCGCAAGATCGCCTTGGACGAGGTGTAGAGCTGCTCGACCTGGGCATCCGTGAGGAACGGCGCGGGCGCTTCCTCGACGAGTTTCTGGTGCCGACGCTGCAGGGAGCAGTCTCGCGTCGAGATCACGACGACGTTCCCCGACGAGTCGGCGAGGCACTGAGTCTCGACGTGGCGCGGCTTGTCGAGATACTTTTCGACGAAGCACTCTCCGCGGCCGAATGCGGCGATCGCTTCGCGCGTTGCCGATTCGAACAGCTCGGGAATCTCCTCACGCGTGCGGGCGACCTTCAACCCGCGGCCGCCGCCGCCGAACGCCGCCTTGATGGCGACCGGCAATCCGTGCTCGTCGACGAAGGCGAGCACTTCCGAGGCATCCGCGACGGGGTTCAGCGTGCCGGGGGCGAGGGGAGCTCCGACCTTTTCGGCGATGTGGCGAGCCGACACTTTGTCCCCGAGCTTCTCGATCGCGTCAGGGGACGGGCCGATCCAGATGAGTCCGGCGTCGATGACGGCTTGCGCGAATTGTGCATTCTCGGCCAGGAATCCGTAACCGGGGTGCACGGCATCCGCCCCCGAGCGCCGCGCGATCGACAGGATCTTGTCGATCACGAGGTAGGTTTCGGCGCTCGTGGCGCCCTCGAGCGCATAGGCCTCATCGGCGAGTTTGACGTGTCGGGCGTCGCGGTCCTGGTCCGCGTAGACGGCGACGGATGCGATGCCGCTGTCCTTGGCCGCCCGGATCACCCGGACGGCGATCTCTCCACGATTGGCGATGAGGACTTTGGAAATACGGGGCATAGTTGTTTAGCCTATTGCGCTTCTCGAATCGATCATTGGGGACAACCAACAAATAAGGTTGGATGTCCTTGTATTCGGGGTGGTAGCGCGAGTGCGACGCGGAATACTGGTCCGATTATGCGACCCCGCGCCACGTCGTGACGGAATGCCACGGCACGTCGAACTGGAGGAACAAGCGTCGGAGCGTGGCGAGCGACAATCCGACCACGGCGTGCGGGTCGCCTTCGACGCTCGTGATGAACGGCGCCCCGAGCGAATCGATCGTGAACGCGCCGGCGACGTGCAGTGGTTCGCCCGTGGCGATGTACGCGTCGAGTTCGGCATCCGCGATATCGTCGGCGAAGCTCACGCGTGCACTCGACACGGCTCCGGCCGAACCGCGAATCTCGCCGCCCCGATGGTCGATCAACCAGTGGCCGGAGTGGAGGGTGCCGGTTCGACCCCGCTGCAGGTTCCACCGCTCCCGCGCGACGAGCGCCGTGTGCGGTTTCCCGTAGATGGCGCCGTCGAGTTCGAAGACCGAGTCGCCGCCGAGGATGAAACCGTCGACGTCCCCGGACGTGATTGCTTCCGCCTTGACGCGAGCAAGCAACTCGACGAGTTCGGTTGCCATGAGCGGTCCGGCGGCGGCCACGACCGCGTCCTCATCCACTCCGGACGGCACGACCACGGGTTCGATTCCGGCGGCACGGAGCGTCGCGAGTCGGGCAGGGGATGTCGAGGCGAGGTACAGCAGCGCGGCTTGTCCTGACACTGCGGCTCCTAAACTGTGGGCATGGGCGATCAGTTGGGCCAACTCGTGGAGCTGGAGATCTCCAACGTAGCCCACGGCGGCGTGATGGTCGCTCGCCACGAGGGCCGCGTGGTTTTCGTGGCCGATGCGATCCCCGGCGAGACGGTCGTGGCGAAAGTCACGGATGATTCGAAGGCGAAGTTCTGGCGAGCCGACACGGTGGAAGTGCTCAAGGCATCCGCGCACCGCCAGGACCACGTGTGGTCGGCGGCGTCCATCGAACGGCCGCCCGAGGACCGCGCGGGCGGTGCCGAATTCGGCCACATCACACCCGAGCATCAGCGCGAGCTCAAGCGGCAGGTTCTCTCGGATGCGCTCTCGCGCATGGCCGGAATCGAGTCGGCAGTTGAGGTGGAAGCGATCCCCGGGCGCGAGGACGGCACCGGATGGCGCACGCGCGTTCGCGTGCACGCGGCCGAGGACGGAACCCTCGGCCCGTACGCCGCGCGCTCGCACCGCGTCATTCGGGTTTCCGATCTGCCGCTCGCGACGCCTCAAGTGGAACGGGCGGCGCTGCAAAGTGGTCGCGCTGACGGTCCGGTCGATGTCGTCGGACCCTCCGTCGGCCCGGTTCGTGTTCTGGGCGATGATCGCCGCGCAGATCGAGAACCGCAACCGGTCGTCGAGCGGGTCGGCGAGCGTGAGTTCCGGCTCGACCCTCGAGGTTTCTGGCAAGTTCACGAGTCGGCCGCCGCCTCGCTCACGACAGCCGTGCAGGAGGCGCTTCGGCCGGAGCTGTTCGACCCTGACGCCCCCAATCTCGACCTGTATGGCGGGGTCGGTCTTCTCGCGGCCGCGGTGGGGGATCGCTTCGGCCCGGGTGTTCGCGTCACGACGGTGGAGAGCGATTCCCGGGCGACCGAGTTCGCTCGCGAGAATCTCTCCGGCTGGCAGAAGTTCGATGCCGTGACAGCGCGAGTGGATCGTTTCCTCGCGCAGCGGCGCACCGAGCGGAAGAACGCGGGGATCGGTTCGTTCGCTCGATCGAGCGTCGTGCTCGACCCGCCGAGATCCGGCGCCGGACGGACGGTCGTGAATGATCTTGCGGCGCTCGGACCGGCGCAGATCGTGTATGTCGCGTGCGATCCGGTGGCACTCGCACGCGATCTCGCTCTCTTCGCTTTCGCCGGCTATCGGCTCGAGCGCATCCGGGCCTTCGATCTTTTCCCGAACACCCACCACGTCGAAACCGTCGCGTCACTCATTCGCGAGTGACCTCGGTTTCGGCGCCCCACGCCACGATCCGGTGGCTACCAGCTTCCGCCGCCACCCCCGCCGCCGCCTCCGCCGCCTCCACCGCCCGAACCGCCGCTGGAACCCGGCGTCGAGGTGAAGGATGACGTGGCCATGCTCGTGAAACTGTTGACTGCGGAGCCGATGGAGGCGATCGAGGCGACGGTGCTGGAGAGATATCCGGCACGGAATCCGGCGCTGCCCACGTACCAGTCCGGATTCGGCTGAACCTTGCCTTCCGCGACGAGTTCGGCGAACACTTTCGACCACCGCTCGGCCTCGCCGAACACCATCGCCCACGGCATGTAGCGACTGAAGACGTCGTCACCCTCGTCGAACCGGATGCGGTCGGCTTCGGCCGTCGCGATGTACTCCTTGAATCCGGCGAGCTGCACGTAGACGGCGTGGCCGAGGGCGCTGCGACGTGCCGCCTTGGATGCGCGACTGAGCGTAAGGAATCCGCCCGCCGCGAGCCCGATCGGAATGAGGCTGAACGCTCCGTCGAAGAATGTGGAGACCATGAATCCGCCGACGCCGACGAGAAGGCTCCACGAAATGAGCGGATGCGTCGTGTTGATCTTGTCGATGAAATAGCCCTGATGTCCGATCCAGGTGTCGAGGGATTTCACGATCGCCCGCATGTCGGACGCGAAAGTGTTGGTGAGGCTCGAGAGCTTGACCGTGTCGCGGTATGCCGGGAAAAGGCTTCCGAGCAAGAGTGTTTCGTGGGGGAGGAGTTCCGCGGCGTTCGGACTTCCCGGGAGGGCTGCCGCCTTCTTCTGTTCCGCCCGATCCGGGGTCGAGACGAGTCGATAGTCCTTCGCTTTGTGCTTGTTGCCGCCTTCCACTTCCTCGATTCGCAGGTAGCCGCGAACGGCGAGGTCGATGAGGGTAGCCGTGATGTCGGCGTTCTTGCGCTTCTTGTCGAGGATCGTGCGTGCAGCGCCGACGGGCAGCCCTTTCGGCGGCTGATACTGGACCACGATCGTCTCGTCCTTGTCGGCGATTCCCACTTCGGCGGTGTCGGCCTGTGCGGGGATCTGGCCCGGAGTGACGCCGACGAATTTGCGGTCGCGTCGGCGCGCGACGACGAGCAACTGGAATGCGAGCGGAATGCCGACGAGCAGCCCGAGACCCGTCCCCCAGTTCCACGGGTTCCAGAACGGGTCGGGCCCGTCGTTCGATCCGCTGACGACTGGCGTGAAGTCCGCCGGCAGGCTCGGTTCGATGATCGGATCCGTGTTGGCGAACGTGCCGTCCGGCCACGCCACATCGATCGTGAGTCCCTGGTAGCTGCTGAGCGTCGTCGACTCGAAGTTCGCGGTCGTGCCGGTTGCGCTCGAGCGCGAGCAGGGGTCCTGTGTCCCGTCGTATCCCGCGAAGCACGCGACGGACTCGACCGCGGCAGGACCGTCCACGGTGACGCTCGTGTGCAGGATGTCCGGATCCCAATAGCTGCCTGTCGCGTTCCAGTAGAACTCGTCCCGGTAACTGCCGTCCTCCTGGAGAGCGCGGTTCAGGGCACCGTCGATGTCGTACCGGATCACATAGGTCTGGCGGCCGTTCACGTGTGCGTTGGCGTTTCCGATGCGAATCTGCAGGTCGTTCCCGCGGGTCGTCGAGTACAGAGCGCTCGCCCCCGTGGGGCTCGACACTTTCGTGACGGTGTAGCGATAGACGCGATCCCGTCCCTGCGCATCCGTCTGGAAGCGCGATGCGAGGAAGCGGTCGATGCCGTGACGGTCATCCGAACCGGCGAAATCGTAGTCGATCGTTTCGACGACATGAACCTTTCCGCCGACTTCGATCGTGTAGTGGATGTCGAAATTTCGGATGGTTTCTTCACCCGTGCCGAAACTTCCGGAGCAACCAGCGAGAGCGAGCGCGACGACGCCGGCCGCGAGGACAGACTTCACTATCCGGGAAATCATGTGCAGACTCTACCGGCTGTCGTCGCTTCGAAGCCATTAAGATGTAGTCACGCCCGGGAGAACAGGATCACGTCATGCAACTCACGGTAGAAAACGAGTCGGCGACCGACACTACCCGGCACGGTGTGCGTGTCGGCGTCGTCGACGACCACGAATCCGTGCGGCTCGGTCTCAAGGCGGCGTTCATCGATGCGGGGTTCGACTTCGTTCTGGCGGCGGCGTCGGTCGACGAATTCGTTGCGAATCTCGGCAGTCGCGAGTGCGACGTCGTCGTGCTCGACCTCTCGCTTGGCGACGGTTCGACCGTCACGGAGAACGTGAAGTCGATTCAGGCGACCGGATGCGCTGTGCTCATTCACAGCATCGCGGATCGCGTGGCGCTCGTACGGGAGGCGCTCGCGGCCGGAGCCGCCGGGGTGATCCCCAAATCCTCCGCGACGAAGACCGTGCTGTCCGCCGCGGCGACGGTCGCCCGCGGTGACGTCCTCAACAATCTCGAATGGGCGACGGCGATCGATGCGGATCGCGACTTCTCGAAAGCGCAACTCGGCCGGCGCGAGCGCGAAATCCTGCACTTGTACGCGTCGGGACTTCCTTTGAAGCTCGCCGCGGAGAAACTCGGGATCGGGTACGCGACGGCTCGCGAATACCTCGATCGAATCCGGCTCAAGTACATCGAGGTGGGGCGACCGGCGCCCACCAAGGTCGATCTGTTGCGACGGGCTGTGGAGGACGGTATTTTGCCTGGCCTGGATCCCGATGGCGGAGATGACGACTAGCGTCGAGTCGACGGCGCCGCCGAGGCTTCAGCGGAGGCCCATCAGTCGCTCGCAAATGGAGGTGGTGGCCTCCCGGTCGGTTGCTTTCTTCGGCCTGTTGTTCGGCGCGCAGACGTTTCCCGTAATGCTCGGCCAGGTCGGCGTCTTGCAGCCCGTCTGGTTCTGGGGTTACAACGTGGCGATTCTCGGCGGGCTCCTCGTGAGCGTCCTTGCCGCGATGGTGCGGCGGTTCGTGCGGGGAATCAACATCTGGATCCTTGTCGCCTACCTCATCGCGATCGGGACGTGGCCGCTCGCCGTCGTGGATCCGACAGCCGTCGCGAAAGAACGCCCGTGGCTTTGGTTCCTCTGCACCGTCGCCACCGCTGCCGCGGCGATCGCGCTTTCCACGTGGGCCGCCGCGTTCTACCTCGTGCTCGCGCCGACCGTGTACGGCGTCATCCGATTGACTCCTTCGGGCGGCGGCGCCCCGTGGGATCTCGCCGCCCTCGATACCGTCTACGCGATTCTGCTGGGCGGCGCGGTGCTCATGATCATCACGCTATTGCGGGGCGCCGCGGCTTCCGTGGATGCCGCGCAAGCGACGGCGCTCGCGCGATACTCGAACGCCATTCGTCATCACGCAACGGAGGTCGAGAGAGTCCAAGTCGACTCGATCGTGCACGACAGCGTCCTCACGACGCTGATTTCGGCTGCGCGCGCGTTCTCTCCGGATGCCATGGAGCTGTCGGCGACCATGGCGAGCAACGCGATCGGCCACTTGCGCGAGGCCGCCGCAGCTTCTCCGGATGACGACTCTCTCGTCAGCGTCGAACAATTGGCGAGCCGCATCACGGGTGCGGCGGAAACCCTGTCAGCGCCGATCACTGCGCGGGTTCAGGGCGTCGGCGCCGGGAACGTGACGGTGCAAGTTGCCGAAGCGTTGTATTCCGCATCCGTGCAAGCGATGGTCAACAGTCTGCAGCACGCCGGGAAGGACGATTCCGTCGACCGCTGGTTGCGCATCACGGGCGTCGGCGCCGACGGGCTCGACATCGAGATCGGCGACACGGGCGCGGGGTTCGACCCGGATGACGTGCCGGTCGGGCGCCTGGGTCTTCGGGTCTCGATCGTCGAGCGGGTCGCGAGCGCGGGGGGCAGGGCCGACATCGCATCAGGGCCGGGAGAGGGCACGGTCGTCAGCATCCGCTGGCCCGACGCCGACGCCGAGACTGACGCCGACATCGAGATCGAGGGGCGTGCCGACTGATGGTCATCTCGATTCCCCGCTACATCATCGTCGCGCTCGCGGCGGTGTTCTCGGGCTACCACCTTTTGCTCGCCGTCTACTCGATTCAGGTCCCGCGTGACAAGGTGCCGTACATCGCGGCGATGATCCTGTACGCGATTGCCACGCTCATCAGTCTGTGGCCGTCGAAGAATTCCCGCATGCCGATCTGGATGGCCGCGTTCAACGTGGCCGTGTGCATTGCGCTTCCGCTTCTCGTGACCGCCCAACTCGATCCGCTCCGCGTGGGTTCGGACTACTCGACGTGGTATCCGGCGGCCGTCGGAACTCTCATGGTCATCACCTCGACGCGGCGTAGGCACTCCTTCGCGTGGGCGGGTGTCGCTTTCCTGGCGGTGCAGACCGCAGTCTGGGCGGGGGTCGGGGCGCTCGCAACGCTCGGCGTCGTCGGCAGCCTCGTCTGGGTCGCCGTGTCTCACGTTTTGTCCATTTCCTTGGCCCGAATCGGTAAGGATGCGGCGCAATACGTCGTTGCCGAGCGCGAGGCGGCGGACTGGCAAGCCGCGCAAGAGGCGCACTTGTTCGAGAGGCAATTCCGTCTTCGCCAGACGAATCGGATGGCGCTGCCGATGCTGAGGCAAATCGTGTCTCGACACGGGGACCTCACCGAGGAACAGCGCCGCGAGTGCGTATACCTCGAGGCCGCCATCCGCGACGAGATCCGCGGTCGCAAACTTCTCAATAATCGCGTTCGGGATCAGGTCATGCGCGCGAGGCGCCGCGGGGCGATCGTGACACTTCTGGATGAGGGCGGTATCGATGAACTTTCCGATGCCGAACTCGAGCGAGTGCTGAACAGTCTCGCGGACGCGCTCAAGAACACGGATTCGGATCGCGTGATCGCGAGGACGGTTCCGGATGGTTCGGACGTCGCGGTCACCGTCGTGGGGCTCACGAGCACCGACGACGGCAACGCGAGCGCCCTCGGCCGGGCGGACGAGGACGACGAGGGGGACCAGGTCGAGCTGTGGCTGGAGATCCCGCGCGCTGGCGGGGCACAAAAGTGAAGGGCCGGAGAGTGTTCTCCGACCCTTCCTTCAAGATTCGAGTCAGGGCGATAACCCGAATATCGCCCTGACTCGCCCCCAAGTCATTAGCCCGCTTACCCTAGTCGGCCAATGATTGGTGATGTTTCTCTGATTAGAGGAACACCTAGCACTACCTATTGTGGGGTGCGTTCAGAATATCCCAAAGTCGTCATTTTGGGGGACAGTCGGGGGACACTTTTGCCTACTCCTGCCGAATTATTGGCGGTATATCGGTATTGCGATGCACGCAAACTTCTTTGGTTGGGGTACACGCCGTCGAAATCGTGCGTTATCGTGCCGAACCGCAACGAATCCGCGCGTCGCGACCGGAAAGCACCGCGAATTCCGATTCGCCGCTTCGACCGTCTCGGTAGGGGTTTCGACTACCCCCAAAACGGGGGCGCGCTAGGAAAAGTCGCGCCATCGCGTCTGTCCGGGGATGATCGGGGTACGAATCGGCCGCTGGCTGAGCCTCCACGAGCTGGCCGCTCGCGCCGTTTCCCGCGCTCGAGACCCTTCGATTTCCGCCGTCATGGCCTCGAGGACGGAGACCACTGCGGCGAGCTCGTCGGGCGTCGGGTTGCCCCGGACGACCCTGATCTCCGCTTCATCCGTCACAGCGGGATGTTTCCATGCTTCTTGGGAGGCAGGCTCGCTCGCTTGGTCGCAAGCGCGCGCATCGCTTTGATGACGGCGACGCGCGTCGCGGCCGGTTCGATAACTCCGTCGAGTTCGCCGCGTTCGGCAGCAAGGAAGGGGCTCGCGACGTTGTAGGTGTACTCATTCGCGAGTCGCGTGCGCACGGCAGCGACATCCTCGCCGGCATCCTCAGCGGCCTTGATCTCGCCGCGGAACAGGATGTTCACGGCTCCCTGACCGCCCATGACCGCGATCTCCGCGGTGGGCCAGGCGTAGTTCAGGTCGGCACCGAGTTGCTTCGAACCCATGACGATGTATGCCCCGCCGTACGCCTTGCGCGTGATGACCGTGACGAGCGGAACCGTGGCTTCCGCGTACGCGTAGAGGAGTTTGGCACCGCGTCGGATGACGCCCGTCCACTCCTGATCGGTTCCCGGCAGGTAGCCCGGCACATCCACGAGGGTCAAAATGGGAATCGAAAAGGCGTCGCAAAAGCGAACGAACCGGGCCGCCTTCTCGCCGGCCTCGATGTTGAGGGTGCCGGCCATCGCGTTCGGCTGATTCGCGATCACTCCGACCGAGCGCCCTTCGACCCGGCCGAATCCCACCACGATGTTCGGGGCGAAGAGCGGTTGCGTTTCGAGGAACTCGCCGTTGTCGACGACGTGTTCGATGACCGTCTTGACGTCGTAGGGCTGGTTCGGCGAATCGGGAATGAGCGTGTTGAGTTTGCGGTCGTCGTCCGTGATCTCGAGTTCGACGTCGCTTTCATACGCGGGCACGTCGGCGAGGTTGTTGTCGGGAAGGTAGGACAACAGCGTGCGCGCATAATCGAGGGCGTCATCCTCGTCCGCGGCGAGGTAGTGCGCGACGCCGGACTTCTGGTTGTGGGTGAGGGCGCCGCCGAGCTCCTCCATGCCGACGTCTTCGCCGGTGACGGTCTTGATGACGTCCGGCCCCGTCACGAACATCTGACTCGTCTTGTCGACCATGATCACGAAGTCGGTGAGTGCGGGGGAGTACACAGCGCCGCCCGCTGCGGGGCCCATGATGATGGAGATTTGCGGGATGACGCCAGATGCTCGCGTGTTGAGGCGGAAGATCTCGCCGTACTTGCCGAGCGCCACGACGCCCTCCTGGATGCGGGCGCCGCCCGAATCCAGCATTCCGATGATGGGGACGCCGGTCTTCAGCGCCAGTTCCATGACCTTGATGATCTTTTCGCCTGCGACTTCGCCGAGCGAACCGCCGAAGATCGTGAAGTCCTGGGCGTAGACGGCCACCTGGCGGCCGTGGATCGTGCCCGTGCCGGTTACGACGGAGTCGCCGTACGGCCTCGACTTGTCCATGCCGAAAGCATGGGTGCGGTGACGGACGAACTCGTCAAGTTCGACGAAGGAGCCATGATCGAGCAATTGTTCGATGCGCTCGCGCGCGGTCTTCTTGCCGCGCTTGTGTTGCTTCTCGATCGCGGACTCACCGCTCGCCGTCACTGCCTCGTGGTAGCGACGCTTGAGATCGGCGAGTTTTCCCGCGGTCGTATAGAGGTCGGGTTCTGTCGTGTCGTCGGCGCTCACGCCTGTCACTTTACCGTCCGGTGGACGCTGCGATGGCGGCGACTCCAGCGAAAACGGCAATCACACCGAGAAGCTGCATGCGTTTCACGTGCTCGCCGAGCACTCGCCAGCCGAGCAAAACGGTGATGACGGGATAGAGGGACGCGAGCACTGCGACGATCGTGAGCGGCGCGACCGTGCTCGCGAGGGCGAAACACAGGTTTGCGGATATCCCGAGAATGCCGATGGCCACGATCCCGATGAGGCTGCGGCCGCGCGCGCGCGGGACCTGGCGGAGCACGACCGCTCCGATGCCGTAAATCACGAGGACCACGAGAGTGTTCGATACGAGGGTCGTCGTGACGTTGAATGCGCTGCCGAGCGCCACCGAAAGATTCGAGACGCCGAATCCGATCGCCGCGACGATGGCGAGGACGATGGATTTCGGTCCGTGGCCCGCCGTATGTGTCCGCACTTCCGGGCCGCTCGCGAGCACGGTCCCGACGATCGCCACGACGAGCCCCGCAGCGAGGATCCAACTCAAGCGATCGCCGGTGGCGAGTCCGACGATCACCGGGACGAGAACGCTCAAGGACGTGATCGGCGCGACGATCCCCATGGTCCCGATCGCGAGAGCCTTGAACAGGCTCGACACGGCGATCGCGGTGGCGACACCGCCGATGACGCCCCACAACAAGGCGGGGCCGGCGTTGACGGCGGGCGACTCCCACAGCATCCGCGGCAGAATCGCGACCGTGGCGACGAGTTGGGACAGCAGCAACACGGTGATGAGCGGCACTTTGCGCGAGAGCAGGCCGCCGAGGAAATCTGACACTCCGAGGAATGCGCTGGCCAGGAGCGCCAGGATCGCGCCGCCGATCATCGGCGGTGGGCCGGCAACGAGTCCACGAACGAGTCGACTGTGAGCGGTCGGGATGCCCAGCCGAGAGCGTCCGCGAGCCGAGCGAGTTGCGGCGCCTCGACTCGGGCCTTCTCGAGCACGGCATCCTGGATGAACACCTCGGAAGGAGCGCCATCGGCGAGAACCTCGCCTTGAGCCATGACGACCGTGCGCTCGAAGTTCTCCGCGCAGAAGTCCATGTCGTGCGTGATCGCGATGACGGTTCGGCCCTCCGATTGCAGCTTTTCCACGATCGTCGCGATCATCCGAACGCCTCGTTCATCCTGACCGGTCGTCGGTTCGTCGAGCACGACGATCGGGGTGTCCATGGCGAGGACGGCCGCGAGCGCGACGCGCTTGCGCTCGGACAGCGACAAGTGGTGCGGATGCGTCTCCGCTTCGGCCGAGAGTCCCGTCTGTTCGAGGGCTGCGGCCACGAGGGCTTCCGCCCGGTCCAGGTCGAAACCGAGATTTCGCGGCCCGAAGGCGACGTCGTCGATCACCCTTCTCGCGAAAAGCTGTTCGTCCGGATTCTGGAAGACGTAACCGACTTTCGCGGAAAGCTCGGCGATCGTGTGGCCGGTCGTCGTCCAGTCGCCCACGTGCACGGTGCCCTCCGTGGGCTGGAAGATACCGTTCAGGTGCCGAACGAGAGTCGTTTTCCCCGCCCCGTTCTGGCCGACGATCGCGAATCGCTGTCCCGACGGAATGGCGAGAGTCACTCCCTTCACAGCCTCGACGCCGCCGGGGTAGGTGTAGCGGACTCCGTCGAAACTCACGTCCACGTCAGGCCCCCTTCTTCGCGGCGAACGCGCGGAACTCGGGCACCGCATCGGTCAGCGACACCGGCAACTCGGCATCCTTGGACAAGAGCTTGCGGTCGCGCGCTGCCGCGGCGGCTGCCGTAAAGCGAGTCGAACCAATGCCCCACTTCTCCAGCCGCGGGTCGGCGAGCATCGCTCGGGATGGACCGGATGCGATGAGCTGGCTCTCCGCGAGAACATGCACGATGTCGGCGTGCTCGCGCAAGAGCTCGAGTTTGTGTTCGAAGACGACGAGCGTGATTCCGGCGTCCCTCAGACTCGACATGACGTCGAACACCATGCGAGTGCCTCCCGGATCCAATTGCGATGTGGGTTCGTCCATCACGAGCACGGGCGTGTTCATGATGATCATGGAGGCGATCGCGACAAGTTGCTGCTGGCCCCCCGAGAGCGCGTAGGGCGAGCGCTCCAGCAGACCGGTAATCCCGAGCAGCTCCGCGACGGCGGTCACGCGTTCCGCCATTTCTTCTCGCGCGACGCCGAGGTTCTCGAGGCCGAACGCGAGTTCTTCCCGAACGGTGAATTTCGCGCCCGAAATCTGGTTGAACGGACTCTGAATGACGAGGCCGACGTGCGAAACAGCCTCGGACAGGGTTACGTCAGCGATCGTCGCACCGTCGACGACCACGCTGCCGCTCAGTTCCCCTCCGTCGACGTGGGGGATGAAACCCGAAATGATTTTCGCGAGCGTGGTTTTGCCCGAGCCGGATGCGCCGACGATGCCGGTCACGGTGCCGGGCTCGACTTTCAGGTTGACGTGGGAGAGAACGTAGTGATCGGTGTCGGGGTAGGCATAAGAAACGTCAGCGAGATCGATCACAGGAGTCCCAAAACTATCGGAGTGGCAACGGCGGCAAGAGCGAGAACGATGAGCACCCAGCGCGACACGTTCTGCACCGTGCTGTCGGGTACGGGAATGAGCGCGGTGCGTTTGGCCGTGGACCCGAAAGCCCTCGCCTCCATGGCTGTCGATCGCTCCTCGACGTCGGTGAACATCCCGAGCACGAGCGGGCTGAGCAGCGGAAGCATGATCTTGATCCGGCGGAACGGCGAACCCTTGAGGCTCAGGCCCCGCGCTTGTTGAGCGAGCAGGATGCTGTCGGCCCTCACCCGGAATGCCGGGATGAGCTGCAGGGTCGAACTGATGATGTAGGCGAATTTCGGCGACATCCCGCGTTCGCTGAGCGCGCTCATGAGGTCGCCCGGATGAGTCGTGAGCACGAGCAGCATGGATGCGAGCACGAGCACGACGATGCGCGATCCGACGCCGAGCGCGAAAAGCAGGCCTTCCGAGGTGATGTCGATGATCCCCCACTGCCAAATGACCGTCGTTCCCCCGGGGAACGTGAGCCCCTGGACGATGAACAGGACGAGAAGGATGGGCAAGAGTATTCGCAAGCTGAGCTTGAGGAGCCTGCCGCCGGACCCGGAGATCACGGCGGCAGGCACGACGATGACGACGATGATGATTCCGGCGACCCACCACAAGGGGATCGCGAACACGATGACGATGATCGCGAGCAAGGCGATGAGTTTCGTCACAGGGTTCAGCCGGTGGATGACCGACTTCCGGTTGTCAAACAGCGTCGTCGACATCGATTCCTAGCTTTCGACGGTCGGAGCGGCGGCCGTGGCATCCTTCAGCACGGGTGCTTTGCGGCCAAACACGTTGTACTGGCGCATGAACGGGAACCGCTGGCGGAACCTGCTCGGCAGCGCGGCAAGGATGAGGACGACGATCGTGAACACGATCGCCTTGTCCAGCGGATCCGACAGTAGCCCCTGCAGCGTCGTCGAGGCGAGGAGCGAATTGCCCATCGCCTGGAACGCTCCGACTATCGCGCCGGTACCACCGCCCGTCGCGCCACCGAAGACGAACGCGGAGATCGGGGCGGAAACGATCGCCGACACGAATCCCGTGACGGCGCCGGCAACGGGCGCGAGGTAGAACAAACGGAACATGCCGAGGCGTGCCGCGTATCCGGCCATGACGCCGATGACGACTTGAACGACGGCGTACGGCAACGCGATCGGGCTCAGAGTGAGTCCCCAGATCACGTTCGTGAGGATACCGGTGACGACACCGGCGGCGGGGCCGGCGAGCGCCGACACGAGCACCGTGCCGATCGAGTCCAGATACACCGGGATGCCGATGACGGAGACGAGTTGCCCGACGACGATGTTGAGGGCGATCGCCACTGGAACCATCGCGACGGTCGCCGTGGGCAGGCGGTGGATAGCACCCACCGCGAGCAGGATCGCGCCGATCACGTATCCGGCGATCGCGATGAGGCCGGACTGGCTGAATGAGCTCGCCGCGATATCCGTCGGCTGACCGACGACCAGGTAGAGGTAGGTTGCGACGATGATGATGGTTCCGACCGCTATGAAGATGCGATTTCTCGTCTTCTTCGAATCAGCCGGAGTTGTTGCAGTGCTACTCATGACTTTCTCCTTCATTGGGGTTGGTACAACTGGGCATCTAACGGGGGTACTGCCGGTCAGCCGACTCGCCGGGCGAAGTCACTGACCCTTTCGACGAGGTGGTCGAAGAATGCGGGCGGGTCGACGGCGACGACGATATCGGCATTGGGTTCTCTTCCCCACATGCCGCGCCAGTCCGCGACAGTCTGCCCGCGCGTGAGGGAACCGGCCAATTCGACATCGACCGTTGCCGGACGCGTCGTTCCCAGTTCCGGATGGATGGCGATGGCCGCCGCGAACGGGTCGTGCATGTGCGCGAGGAAACCCTGGTCGTGCGCCACGTGGAACTCCATGTAGAAGCGAACCGCGTCGGTGAGGTAGCGAACGACCTGGTTCGATGCCTTCGAAAGCGTGCCGTCGACATCCGCTTCGGCGATGATCTCATCCGGCGTGCTGCCCGCGCGGCGGCCGATCTCGGCGACATGCTCGGGCTTCATCTCGATTTGCTCGGTCACGTCGAGCGCGCACACGATGGGACGCCGGTCGGCGGGCAATCCGGAAAAGGCATCGAAAACCATCTTGGCCGATTCGGGGTCGACCGCGATGTTCCATTCGGTCGTCGGGAGAGTGTTGCCCGCGTGATTGAAGGCGCCCCCCATGATGACGAGCCGCTTGAGCAGGCGAGGAAGTCCCGGCTCGATGCGAAGCGCGAGTGCGAGGTTCGTCAGTGGACCCGTCACGAGGCCGACGATCTCGCCCGGACGGCTGCGCGCGAGCTCGATCCACACTTCCGTGGCATGCCGTGTCGAGAGTTTCCTTGACGGTGCGGGCAACTCGGCATAACCGATCCCTTGTGGCCCGTGGGTTTCCTCCGTGGTCATGAGGGGAGCGAGCACGGGGACCTCGGAACCGAGGGCCACTTCGATCTGGGGTGAACCGCACAACTCGAGCCACGCGAGATTGTTCGTTGCGACTTGCTTCGCCGGCACATTTCCCGAGGTGCACGTGATGGCGAGAATTTCCGCCTCGGGACTCGCAAGGAGGTAGAGCAAGGCGAGGGAGTCATCGATGCCGGTGTCGACATCCATGATGATCGGTTGAGTCATGGGAGTTTTCCTTGTCGGTGGCGGCGGGTCGAACATCGTCACTGACCGTGGACGGGTTGCTCAGCTCCACCTGGTTCGGCCGCGAAAGCTCGACGGTCGGGCGGGGTTAAGGGTCTCGGCCACAAGATCGAGGGGCGCAGACTGCGACGTGCAGCGCACCGCTCGCGCGGCGTCGACCTATCCAGGCAATCCGGCTCCATCTCTTCCTGACAACGGGGCGACATCGCCTCCGCTGGGTCACAGGCTAGCGGCTTTTTGCGCGGCTCGTCTACGAGCTGTGGGAACGGGACCGTAGCCTTGGGGCATGGAGTTTCCGCTCAGCGCCGCGACCGCAGCACGTTTCGTCGCGCTCGACGAAACCGATTCGACGAACGACGATCTTCGCAGCCTCGCCGCGTCGGAGCCGTTGCCGGAATTCACGGTCATCGCAACGACCTCGCAAAGAGCTGGTCGCGGGCGGCTCGGTCGGACGTGGGCGGCGCCCGCTGGAACCTCGCTCGCGGCATCCGTTCTTCTCCGCCCTCACGACGCGCAACTGGAACGAGAGCGATACGGCTGGATTCCCTTGCTCGCGGGGCTTGCGATGACGCGCGCAGTCCGCCGGCTTGTGCCCGCGCGCGAAGTCGGACTCAAGTGGCCCAACGACGTGCTCATCGATGGGCGGAAGGTGTGCGGCGTGCTCTCCGAACTGCTTCCCGACGGCAACTCGATCGCCGTCGGAACCGGCCTCAACCTCACGATTTCCGAACAAGAGCTTCCCGTACCGACCGCGACGTCGCTGCTCATCGCCGACGTCGCGAATCCGGACGGAGCGCTCGCCGATCGCGCGCTCGCGGAATACCTCGGTGACCTGAAGGAGCTGTGGGGCGCCTTCACCTCGGCGGATGCGGGCAAAGCAGTTGCCGAGCTTCGCGCGCACGTGAGCGACGCGTGCAGCACTCTGGGGCGAGAGGTTCGCGTCGACCTGCCGGACGGTTCGGCACTGCACGGTCGTGCCCTCGGCTTCGACGACTCGGGCAGGCTGCGTATCGGTATCGGTTCGAACGGGCGCTCGCAGACTGTCGCCGCGGGCGACGTCACGCATCTACGGTATGAATGATTCATGACCAGTCCGGGTCCGACAGGGGCGGCGCAAGAAGCGGAACATCTCGTCGCCAGCCTGCGCTCGCACGGGCGCGCGCTATTCTGGCCGTCTCTCGTGCTGATCGGCGGAGTGGGCGGGATGGCCTACCTCTACGGTCGATTCGCCGAATCGTGGCAAAATCTGACGGTTCTCATCGCGGGAGCGCTCGTCATTTTTCTCCTCTGGTTCTTGCCCTTGCTGAATTGGCTCGGGCGGCGATACACGATCACGACCCGCAGGATCGTCCTCCGCCGCGGATTCTTCGTGCGCGTCCGGCAGGAGCTCCTCCACAGTCGCGGATATGACATCACGGTGCGGAAGAATGCGCTCCAGAGCATGTTCGGCAGCGGCGATGTCCGCATCAATACGGGCCTCGATCATCCCGTCGTGCTGAAGGATGTCCCGAACGCCGACCTCGTTCAGGGGGCCCTGCACGACCTCATGGAACGCAGCATCAACCCGATCGCCGCGCGACGCCAGGCGGCGGCGTCCAGCCCGCCGGACGAGACGATCGTGTGGGGCGAACGGTGACAGCACCCCGCTCGGGTAGTGTGCTTTCGTTATGAAAATTTCCGTCATCGGCTGCGGGTACCTCGGCGCAGTTCACGCGGCCGCGATGGCCGAACTCGGTCACGACGTCGTCGGCGTCGATGTTGACGAGTCGAAAGTCGAGATGCTCAATTCGGGTCGCGCACCGTTTTTCGAGCCGGATCTCAACGATCTCGTCGCGTCGGGGATCGCGTCGGGACGCCTCAGGTTTACGACCGAGATGGCGGACGTGGAAGGCGCGCGATTGCACTTCATCACCGTGGGCACGCCGCAGCGCGAAGGCAGCGACTCGGCGGACATGCGGTTCGTGGACGCATCAATTGAGGCGCTCGTGCCGTGGCTTCATCCCGGCGACCTCGTTGTCGGAAAGTCGACCGTGCCCGTAGGGACGGCCGCGCGGCTCGCGGCGCTCGTGGCGAAGAGCGCGCCGGGTACGAACGTCGCGTGGAATCCGGAATTCCTGCGAGAAGGATTCGCGGTCAAAGACACGCTTGCTCCCGATCGGCTCGTGTACGGAATCGCGTCGGGCGACGAAACGGCGACGACCTTGCTCGACGAGGTCTATGCCTCGATCCTCGCGGCCGGAACGCCGAGGATCGTGACCGATTTCGCGACAGCGGAACTCGTGAAGGTTTCCGCGAATGCGTTCCTCGCGACCAAGATTTCTTTCATCAACGCGATGGCCGAAATCGCCGAAGCGACGGGCGCCGACGTCACGCAACTCGCGGATGCCATCGGACACGACGTCCGTATCGGCCGCCGCTTCTTGAATGCGGGCGTCGGTTTCGGCGGCGGATGCCTGCCCAAAGACATCCGGGCGTTCCGGGCGCGCGCCGAGGAGCTCGGCATCGGCGAGAGCCTCGCGTTCCTGCGCGAAGTGGATTCGATCAACCTCCGCCGACGGGAGCGCGTCGTCGAACTCGCGGCTCAGGTTCTCGGCGGCAGCGTCGCAGGCAAGCGGATCGCCGTGCTGGGTCTTGCGTTCAAGCCCGACTCCGACGACATCCGGGATTCGCCCGCGCTCGACATCGCGAATCGCCTCGCGGCACTTCACGCGGTCGTCGTCAGCACCGACCCCGAGGCGATCGAGAATGCGACGCGAAACTATCCCGATCTCTCGTATGCGCGTTCGGCCGAGGAAGCCGCAAAAGGCAGCGAACTCGTCATCCTCCTGACCGAGTGGAAGGACTATCGCGAACTCGACCCGGTCGCGTTCGGTTCAATCGTTGCCGACCGCGCCATCATCGATGGGCGCAACTGCCTGGATTCGGTGCGCTGGCGTGAAGCCGGCTGGGAGTACCGCTCCCTCGGTCGTCCTTGACGGCGCGGAACTGTTCCGCGCGGGCCGGAACACCCACGTGCGGTAGAGCCAGAATCTGAACGCGGTGCCGATCGCGAGTCCGATGACATTCGATGAAATGTTGTCGGCGAGCAACGAGGTGTAGCCGAGCACATAGTGCGAAAGCCACAGGCACGCGAGTCCGATGAACATCCCCCCGACGCTGACGACCGCGAACTCGATTCCCTCTCGGAGCGCTTGCGGCCTGCGATGCGGGCCGAAGGTCCAATAGCGATTTCCCACCCAGTTGACGGCGATGGCGACCACGGTCGAAATGACCTTGGCGACGACCGGTCCCTCGTGAAGGTTCTCGGGAGAGAACACCGTGATGCGAAGAATGTTGAATACCGAGACATCCACCAGGAAACCGACCGCGCCGACCGCGCCGAATCGCACGAGTTGAGCCAGGAGAGCTTTCACGGGGCCTCCGCCGAGCGAGGTCAGGATACGCGAAGATGGACACGAGCGGTTCGAAGTCTAATCGCCGCAATCTACGGGAAGGCTGGGAATGCGCTACTGGGCTAAGGCATGAAGGTCGGGGTCATCGGCGGGGGCCAGCTTGCACGCATGATGATCCCCGCGGCGATCGATTTGGGGATCGATCTTCGCGTCATGGCGGAAACCGGGGGGATGTCCGCGGGGCTCGCGGCGACCATGATCGGCGATTATCGCATCGTCGACGAGGTCTTGCGATTCTGTTCGAGCGTGGATGTCGTCACCTTCGACCACGAGCACGTGCCGCAATCGGTGCTTCGCGCCATGATCGAGGCGGGCGTTGTGGTTCGTCCCGGCCCCGACGCCCTGGGTGTCGCTCAAGACAAGATCCTCATGCGCCGCACGCTCGAAGGACTCGGGATGCCGGTGCCGCGCTGGGCCGCCGTGGAGAGCGCGGCGGAACTCGGGACGTTTCTTGAGGATCATCGCGGCGTCGCGGTCGTGAAAACCGCTCGAGGCGGGTACGACGGAAAGGGCGTGCGGATCGTTCGCGCTGCCCACGAGGCGGACGACTGGTTCGCCGCGCTCGCGGAGGATGCCCGCGGCGGTGCGCTCTTGGTCGAGGAGCTCGTCGACTTTCGTCGGGAACTCGCGCAATCGGTGGCGCGGAGGCCGTCGGGTGAGGTCCGGGGCTGGCCTGTCGTAGAGAGCATCCAGCAGGATGGCGTGTGCGCCGAAGTGATAGCGCCGGCGCCATCCTCCGCGGGAAGAATCGCGGATGCTGCGCTGGAGATCGCCGTCGGAATCGCCGAGGGCCTCGACGTCACGGGGGTCCTTGCCGTGGAGCTCTTCGAGACGACGGATGAGCGCATCCTCGTGAATGAACTCGCCATGAGGCCGCACAATTCCGGTCATTGGTCTCTGGACGGTTCTGCGACGAGTCAATTCGAACAACATTTGCGGGCGGTGCTCGACGTGCCGCTCGGGGCGACCGGTTTGCGGCAGCCCTGGGCCGTCATGGTCAATGTTCTCGGGGGGCCCGAGGGAGGTTCGATGTCGGATCGATACGCGTCGGCGCTCGCCAATCACCCGGGCGCGAGAATTCACAATTACGGGAAGAGCCCGCGAGCCGGGCGCAAGATCGGCCATGTGACTGCCGTCGGCGACGACCTCGCCACGGTCGCGTATGAGGCGCGAGCGACCGCCGCCGAACTCAGCGTTTGAATTTCGAAGCTATTGCCCGCGGCATGCGCCGAACCATTTCCTTCGTCGAATGTTTCCAGAGTTCATCGATTGCGAAACTCCGCTCATCAGCGTGCGAGTTGAGCCTGGCGAGATCCGAGAACTTCTGCGTCCTGATGTGGGCTCGTCCCCGGGCGATCGCCAGCTCAAGCGCGGCGACGAGATCCTCGTTTCCCGGCCGTTCTCGCGCGATATCGAGACTGTCCTGCACCATATCGATCTTGCTCTCATCACTGAGCCTCATCGTCTCGACGCGGTGCAGATCGAGTGTGTCCGGGAATGTCCCGAATCGGTCGAGAACTCCGGCGAGTTCGAGACCGATCATCGTGCGCGTGCACTTCTCGCACACTCCGCAGTTGTAGCCCGACCGTGACTCCCAGCACACGCGAAGATATCGCCGCGCCTCCTCGCTGTGCGCGATTTCCGCCGTCTTGTGGGCACGGTCGACGCCGAAGCTGTCATGGTCGATCCGGAGGTATTCCGTGCTCCACAACGAGTCGAGCATCGGGTGCGAACCGAGCGGTCCGATGTAACGGTAGCTTTGCGTCGACGGGATATACAGCTTCGAGAAGTGTTGCGGCGCGAGAGCGAGGGCATTGCTCGCGATCGCGGCGCCATGCGTGTGTTCGAGCCACAGGCCCGAGGCGTCGAGGATCGAACGAAAATTGGACTCCGGCTCAAGAAGTGGCAACGAGAGGCCGTGAGCAGCTTCGCGCAGTCTCGAAGAGACCATGTGGAAGAAGTCGCGTTCCTCGAGCGGGATGTCAAGCCCGCGTGCAAAGACCAGACTCGTGATGTCGCCGCGGTTTCGGGCGAGCGTGTGAAAGGAGTCGACTCCTCCCGTGAAGCACGATGCGACGCCGTCATGCGGTCGCTGGTCGCCGTGCCGCAACGGCGCCTCCAAAGCGAAGCGGCGGAAGTCGCCGGGATACCACGCGGTCATGATCGTCTGAATTTCGGCGACGGATGCCGCGAGCATGGGCGACACCGCGTCTGTGCTCCGGAGCACGCCACCGCCACGGAGCGCCGGAAAGATCGCCAGTGGCACGAAGATGTCCGCGAACGAGTCGTTGTGGGAAACGCGTCCGGGAATCCGGATCCACAGCGGAAAGCGTCGATCGTCCCATTCGATATCCGACTCGATGAGCGTTGCGTCGACTTCGCGAGTCGTGCGGACGTGCCCGATCACGACGGTTCCGGATACCGTTGGATTGCTCATCGCTTTGTCTTTCGTCGACATCGGGGTGACCTATTTTAGCGCCGAGAATCGCCATCCGAACTGGGTCGGCTGACGGCACATCCCGCCTAACATGGTGACCATGCCGCAACCTCTTGTCGCCGTCGTCATGGGCTCGGACTCCGATTGGAGTGTCATGGGCGATGCCGCTCGAGCTCTCACCGAGTTCGCCGTCGAACACGAGGTTCACGTGATTTCCGCGCATCGCGCTCCGGAGCAGATGATCGCATTCGGCAAAGGTGCCGCTGAGCGGGGCCTCAAGTGCATCATCGCGGGCGCAGGGGGCGCCGCGCACTTGCCCGGCATGCTCGCATCCGTGACCACGCTCCCCGTCATCGGCGTTCCGGTTCCTCTCGCCTACCTCGACGGGCTCGACTCGCTTTTGTCCATCGTGCAAATGCCGGCCGGAGTGCCCGTTGCGACGGTGTCGATCGGTGGAGCGCGCAATGCCGGCCTCCTCGCCGTGCGTATGCTCGCGGCATCCGATTCCGCGCTCGCGGACAAACTCGCAGACTTTGCCGAAGCTCTCGAGTCCTCGGTCGCGGAGAAGGACGCGGCCATCCAGTCCTCGACGTGAGCGCAACCAGTCCGGTTCGCTTTCCCGATACCGCCTCTCCGGCCGCCATGACGAAGCGCGCCTGGTGGCTCGTCGTCGTGAACCTTCTCATCCCGGGGTCGGCCCAGATTCTTGCCGGAAATCGGCGATTCGGCCGGTTCGGCGTCATCACGACTTTGATCTTCTGGGGCACCGGGCTTGTCGCGCTCATTCTCTATTGGCTGTGGCCGGTCGCCTTGTACACCGTCGCATCGAACTCGATCATGTTGTGGGTCCTGCAGGTCGGGCTGACCGGTTACGCGATCGTGTGGGTTGTGTTCACTCTGGATTCCCTGCGCCTGGTTCGCCTCGTGAAGGTCGGTCGCACCGCGCGCGCGTTCGTCGCCGCGCTCGCGATCGTCGGAATGATCGGCACGGCGGGCGCGGCAAGCTACGGCGCAATGGTTGCGGGAACCACGCGGTCGACGTTGTCGGCCATTTTCGACAGCGGCGAATACACCGCTCCCGTCGACGGCCGATACAACATCCTCCTTCTCGGCGGAGATGCCGGGCCGGATCGCGAGGGCTTGCGACCCGACAGCATTTCCGTCGCGAGCGTCGATGCGCAGACCGGGGCGACCGTGCTCATCGGCGTCCCCCGCAATTCGGAGCAAATCCCGTTTTCGAAAGGGTCGCCGCTGTACGGGCCGTTCCCCAACGGATACGACTGCGGAGATGATTGCCTTCTCGATTACCTCTACACGTACGGGCAAGAGCATCCCGACTTGTACCCGGATGCCGTGGACCACGGTTCCTTACCCGGAATCGAAGCCATGCGCGACTCGGTCGAGGCGATGACCGGCTTGAAACTTCAGTATTTCGTCCTCATCGACATGAAGGGTTTCTCCGACCTCATCGATGCGCTCGGCGGGATAACGCTCACCGTCCCCGAACGCACGCCGCTTGCCGCGGAAATTCCGGGGGCGAAGCCCTTCGGCTGGGTCGAGGCGGGAGTCCAGCACCTCAATGGACCGACGGCCCTGTGGTACGCGCGCTCGCGATATGCGAGCAACGACTTCGCGAGGATGGCGCGCCAACGCGACGTGCAAGAGGCCATTTTGCATCAATTCACTCCCGCGAACGTTCTCGTGAAATTCCAGGATGTCGCGGCCGCCGGCCGGCAAGTCGTCAAGACGGACATTCCCGCCGTGATGCTCGGCCTGTTCGTTGACCTCGCGGCAAAGTCGCGCAAGCTGCCGGTCACGAAGCTCGAACTCGTTCCGCCCGAATTCAACCCGGCGCATCCGGACTATTCGAAGATCGCCGCGGCAATCGACGCGGCGATCGCCAAGGGCGGCGCGTCGCCCAAACCCTGACCGTCAGAGGTCTGCGTGGAGTTGCCAGACTTTGTCTGCCGAGTCGTGCCAGCTGAAGGTTTTCGAACGATCGATCCCGGCGAACCGTAATCGCTCCGCGAGAACCGGATCGCTCACGACGGAAGTGATCGCGGCGGCGAGCCTCTCGGGGTAGGAGACCTGCGGCTCGAGATCGACCGTGATGCCGGCGCCTCCCGCGACCTCCACGACGGCCGGATCGCTCGAGTGGATGACGGGAGTGCCCAGACTGAACGCCTCGATGACGGGGAGCCCGAATCCTTCGGCGAGACTCGGAAAGACGAACGCGGATGCCCGGTGAAGGGCGACCGCGAGGTCGGCATCCGCGAGGAACCCCATCGCTCGCACGCGACCATCCGGCAACCCGGCCTCGACCGCAAGCTTGGCGAGGTCGATGTCGCCCCATCCGGGCGGTCCCACGACGAGGAGCGGAAGATCGACGTCTCTCGCCTCCCGCAGCGATTGCACGAGTGGTGCGAGTCCTTTGCGGGGTTCGAGAGTACCGACGCTGAGAAGGTACTTCTCAGGCAGCCCGAGTTGTTTTGCTCGCGCATCTACGTCGACCGGCAAGGCGAGTTTGGAACTCACCGCGGCGCTGATCACGCGAATCCGATCCCCGAAATCCATGATCTCGCTCAATTGGCCGGCTACCGCGTGGGTGTCGACGATGACGGCATCCGCGTAACGGTGCGCGCGCCGCGCCATCGCTTTGTGCCACGCGACGCCGCGGGGGGTCAGCGATTCCGGATGGGTCCAGGGGACGACGTCGTGGATGGTGACAATCACCTGGTCGCCGGACTGGCCGAGCCGGTTGTGCCTGCCGAGCGGTGCGAGCAGGCTCGGCGCGTGCACCATTCCGCGACCTGCGGCGCGGCCAAGGCCGAGCGCCCATGCCCACTGCAGTTCGCGTCGCCGCAATCGGCTGGAACGGATGGCAGAGATGCCGGGGAGCAGCGTTCGCAACGTGTCGAGATCGTGAGGCGAAGACGCCGAAACGTATCCCGCGACGTCGCAACCGGCCGGCGCGATGCGGATCAGTTCTCGAGTGAGCTCTTCGGTGTAGCGCCCGATCCCGCCAGGGACGGGAGAGACCATTTGGTCGACGATGACGTTCAGGGTTGTCGTCACGGTGTCGTCAGGGCTCCCTGTTCCATGGCTTCGGCGAGGGCCGAGCGCCAGTCCCGCATCGGCGTGAGGCCGGCGGCCGACCATGCATCGTGCCCGAGCACAGAGTACCGCGGTCTGGCTGCGCGTTCGACGAGTTGAGTGCTCGGAATCGGGATGAGGATGTTGGTGTCGAAGCCGCCGAGCTGGAGAATCGCGCGGGCGAATTCGAAGCGGCTCGTCGCTCCGGAGTTCGTCGCGTGGAACGTGCCGGAGTGAATCCCCGATTCCAGGAGTCGCGCGATGTGATGTGCAACGTCCCGGGTCCACGTCGGCTGCCCGAATTGGTCGTCGACAACCCGGATGGACGACCCCTGGTCAGCGAGTCGGAGCATCGTCGAGGGAAAACTCGGGCCGTTCTCTCCGTAAAGCCATGCCGTGCGCACGACGATCGTGCGGCCCGGATTGAGGCTCGCGGCACGCCGCTCGCCTTCCGCCTTGGATCGGCCGTAGACGGAGAGGGGGCGCATCGGCGAATCTTCCGCATACGGAACGCTCGAGGTGCCATCGAAAACGTAGTCGGTCGACACGTGCACGAGCGTCGCTCCGTGGCGCGCCGCCGCCGCCGCCAGATTGCCCGCACCCGCGGCATTAACGGCGAACGCGTCATCCGATTTCGATTCGGCCTCATCCACGCGCGTGAAGGCCGCGCAATTCACGACGACATCGTGGCCGGCGACGGCGGCGTCTGCGGCATCCGCATCCCGAATGTCGAGTTCCTGCCGCCCGAGCGCCGTCACGCGCGAGTCGGCGAGGACGGCGACGAGGTCGCGACCGAGCATGCCGTTCGCGCCCGTGACGAGGATTTTCGCGGTTCGCTGCATTTGGCGTCAATCCTGCCAGATGCGGCCGCATCCGCATTCTGGAGGCCGCGGCGCCTACAGTGCGGCGCGGTGCCTCAGCGGTTCCCACCAGTCACGATTGTCGCGGTACCACTGAACGGTTTCTGCAATTCCCTGCTCGAACTGGACGCGCGGGCGGTATCCGAGGTCCGCGGATATCCTGGAACTGTCCAACGAATATCGCAGGTCGTGGCCGAGGCGATCCTCGACTTCGTCGACGTAACTCCAGTCCCTGCCCGTTGTTTCGAGAAGCAACTCGGTGAGTTCTCGATTGGTGAGCTCCGTGCCTCCGCCGATGTTGTAGATCTCACCCGATGCTCCGCCGGTGAGAACGAGCGCGATGCCCTGGCAATGGTCGTCAACGTGTAGCCAGTCGCGTACATTCCTCCCATCCCCGTAAAGCGGGACATGTCGCCCGTCGATGAGGTTCGTGACGAAGAGTGGGATCATTTTCTCCGGAAAGTGATACGGCCCGTAATTGTTGGAGCATCGTGTGATCGAGGCATTCAGGCCGTGGGTTTTCACGTAGCTTCGCACGAGCAGGTCGCTGCCCGCCTTGGAGGCGGCATAGGGGGAATTGGGTTCGAGAAGCTGGGACTCCGTCCACGATCCTTCGGCAATGGAGCCGTATACCTCATCCGTAGAGACGTGAACGAATCTGGACAGGCCTGAGCGCACGGCAGCATCCAACAGGCGCTGAGTGCCGAGCACGTTGGTTTCAACGAATATAGATGCGTCGCGAACGGAGCGGTCGACATGCGTTTCCGCGGCGAAGTGAACGACCGTGTCGACCTCGGCCAGCAGTTGTTCGAGGAGCGCGGCGTCCCCAATATCGCCGTGAACGAAGCGAAACCGCGGCGACTCTGCGACAGGGGCAAGGTTCGCGAGGTTGCCAGAGTAGGTCAGGGCATCTAGCACGACGACGGTTGCACCCTCAAGCCTAGGAAATGCGTTCTCAATTGCGCGGCGCACGAAGTTCGAGCCGATGAATCCGGCTCCGCCGGTGACAAGAATCTTCACGTCGCGAGTTTAGCCCGCCATCACCCGAGGCGGCCCGGAGTGTCTCGATAGACTCGACCTCGTGCAGATCCGTGAGCTCGCGGTCCCCGGGGCCTTCGAGGTGACCCCCTTACAGCATGCTGACTCTCGGGGGCTCTTTATTGAGTGGTTTCGCGCTGACCTCTTGAGTGAGGCGACCGGTCGCCAATTCGACCTCGCGCAGTCGAACCTTTCAGTGAGCGCGCGCGGGGTCGCCCGCGGTATTCACTATTCTGATGTTCCTCCGGGCCAGGCGAAGTACGTGACAGTTGTCGCGGGCGCCGGGATGGATTTCGTCGTCGACCTGCGCGTCGGGTCACCGACATTTGGCCAGTTCGATCGGGTCGAACTTTCCGCCGACAACCGAGTGGCTGTTTTCCTGGCTGAGGGCATTGGGCACGCATTCATTTCGCTCATGGACGGGACGGCGCTCAATTACCTCACGACTGATGTCTACAAACCTCAGGCTGATCGAACGGTGTCACTTCTGGATCCCGAACTCGCTCTGGAGCTTCCGCTGAGACCCGAGGAGTTGATCCTTTCCGAGAAAGATCGACTTGCGCCCGGACTTAGCGACGCCGGGGCGCGGGGACTACTGCCAAACTTCGTTGAGTGCGAGTTGGTCTATTCGGCGCATCAGATCGGAGCCAGAGCGTGAAAGGAATCATCCTCGCTGGAGGCTCAGGTACACGGCTGCACCCGATCACGCGGGGCATCTCCAAGCAGCTCATGCCCATCTACGACAAGCCGATGATCTACTACCCGCTGTCCACGCTCATGGATGCGGGCATCCGGGACATCCTCATCATTACGACCCCGGAGGATCGGAGTGCATTCGAGCGTCTCCTCGGCGATGGGGCTGAGCTTGGCATGCATCTCGAATATGCGGTGCAGGAGGTACCGAACGGTCTAGCCCAGGCATTCGTCATCGGGGCAGACTTCATCGGGGGTGATCGGGTCGCCCTTGTGCTCGGCGACAATATCTTCCACGGTTTCGGCCTCGGAACGCTGCTTTCTGAACATCGCGATGTCGAGGGCGGGCTCATCTTCGCCTACGAGGTTGCGAACCCCAGCGCGTACGGTGTCGTCGAGTTTGGTGAGAGCGGCGTTGCCGTCAGCATCGAGGAGAAGCCAGCAAAGCCGAAGAGCAAGTTCGTCGTCCCTGGTCTCTACTTTTACGACAATTCGGTCGTTGAAGTCGCCGGGGCCGTCCGGCCGAGTGACCGGGGAGAGTACGAAATCAGCGACGTGAACGCGGACTTCCTTCGGCGGGGGCAACTTCACGTAGAGGTGCTCGACCGCGGCACAGTGTGGCTTGACACGGGAACCATCGAGTCGATGGTGCATGCGACGGAGTTTGTGCGCGTCATCGAGGCTCGCCAGGGGCACAAGATTGGCTGCATCGAGGAGTCAGCATGGCGGCAAGGGTGGATCACGGATGCCCAGCTCGCGGCCCTTGCTGAGCCACTCGCGAAGAGCGGATACGGTGATTATCTGGTGAAGCTGCAAAATGGGAGAAGCACGTAGGCATTCAATTCCGCTTCCGGCCGGCAAAGTTTAAAAATTGACCCCGGTAAGGCGCACGTGCCTGGGTTATTGAATGAGATTGGCGCATAACCCAACACACTGTCACTTCGTGCGTGCCGGGGTCACGCGCGCCGAGTTCTGCCCAACGCGCGTGATTCCAATTTTCGGTGGCTTGGTAAAAGCCGTGCTCCGAGCAATTGGTGAGCAAGGCCGCACCGACACTCGACTAGCCCTACGAGTGGAAACAGTGATTTCTCTGCCCCGAGACAATGTGGTTCAACAGGCGGATTGCCTAGGTCGCATTTTCGTCTGGCTTACCGCGGCACAGGTGTAGGTACTCATACGATTTGTCGTGCATAACTATCAGTCTGGCGCGGCTGCCCGAGTGGGCGTCTCCCATGGTTTTAACATGCCTATTGGTAGTTCCCGGCGATCTTTTTTCGTTTCGAGGCGACATGTGTTCAAAGAGCGCTCGCCTTTCATCAAGTGCCGTGCTGGAATAGGCAGTAGTTGTTGTGTTTTGGGGGGTCACCCATTCGCCCGGCAATGCAAGTGACCCCGACTCGCGGAGTCTGCTCGATGCCCCTTTCATACTTGCTCTCTTCGACCCTCTCGGCGAACTTAATTTGGATGACCCCGCAATCCTCAACAAAAACGCTCCAATGTTGGCAGGAGCTACTCTTTTGGGCGCTCGGAACGTTGATGTCGGGTTTGCCTTCCGGGCAAGGCAAAATCAGTTTGAAGACGGTCGCTCCACTTCGTTTTGCACCGAAGATTCGGATCCAGTTGAACCTGCACCTCCGGGCACCCAAGGTGGGGAATAGCTCCCTAAGTGATCTACGCCGAACCAAAATTCGTGGGGTTGGCATGATTGCCAATTCATCATCAAGGATTGACTTCGTTCACTTTGAATTCAAGTTGAGAAGCGAATCCAGTCTTTCGCCCAAAAATGGCTCCAATGTGCGGGAATAGGTTCCGCCCAAGTGACTGTCGTCGCGATAGATTATGACTGACCCGGTAATTGCCGGGCAGAAATCGTTCTGGCAAAAGTAAGCGGTTAAGTCGATCAGGTCGGCGCCGGACTTCAGTGCCGCACCAACTTGTGGGTCAGGATGCAACGAGGAAGACTCTGGGGCTCCACATTCGCGGGCGCGATCCACGGCATCGTTACCTAGCGCAGAAAGGCAGCTGGGCACCCTGACAATGGGGGTTGGGTTGTCGCGTATCGCAATAACTCGGATTCCCTTGCTTTCCAAAGAGGTCCACCGCGTGATTAGGCCACGAGTTGCGGCCTCGAAGCTTGTTTCTCCCGCCAGGTGGACAAAGTCCACCCCTGTTAACTGGGAGGTAATGATGATTTGGTATCCGCCCGCAATGAGTCGATTCTTGACTTCATCATTCCATGTCTGGCACGTGCCGTTACCATCTGTCGCATCGTTGGATCGCATTACGTCCGAGAACGGACAACCACCTTTAAGGTAGGTGTCGAGCCGCCAATTGTGTGCTTCGGCATAAATCCGAAGTGCAGGGAGCCACTGTTCCGCATGTGAATCGCCGACGAGCGCCACCTTTGTGGCCCCCTTGACGAAATTGCATAGCTTCACCTGGGGGTCGCGTTTGGATACTCGACAACCCAATGACTTATCGATGACTCCGTCAGTTTGGCCCGCCGCCCTGTCCGGGAACAGCTTTCCATGCAAAGATGCGTTGTCACACGGTTGGTTTCGCGGATCGACCGCTGCTGCCCCAAAGCAGGGCGTCCCCGCCTCCACGAGTGCAGCTGTTGTCTGAACAGACTGTGTGGTTCGCGCCTCGAGAACTACCCATGCAATCCCGCTGGCGCCAACCACAATTGCCATGCTTGCAGTCATCCACAGAAATGTCCGTCTAGGTCGACGCAAAGTAAAGAAGGCCGTAGTGCGGATTGGGTCCTCGACAAAGAGCTTCGTTAGCCACGCAAGAAGAATTGCCGTACCAAGAACGAGAATCTTCTCTAGCCATGTAAGCGAGTGCCCGGTGACAAAAGGGACGATGACTATCGGTGGCCAATGCCACAGATATAGTGAATAGGAGATGTCGCCAAACCACTGTATGGGCCGAGGAGAGATGAGCCAGGCCGCCGAAAACTTCCCCTGCTGAGTACCTGCCCAAATTACTAGCGCCGTTGCGAGTGCCGGTATTGCTGCAGTCCAGCCGGGGAACGGTGTACTTTCCGTATAGAAGAACACGACCCCAACAAGCGTGGCCAAACCCGCCCAACTCGCAGCAGTCCGCAGTCCAACTTCTCCATGATCTCGGGTGACGGTCGAACGAGAATCGGCCATGAAGGAAAGAATTCCACCTATACCAAACTCCCAGGCCCGCGTCGTGGTAACAAAATATGCGCTCGCGGGATCGTTATTGGTCAAGACGACTGATGCGACGAAAGATGCGGCCACCGCGGTTGCTAGAACCAACAGGATTGACCTATAGCGCCCAACCTTAGCCAAGTGTCGGGCGATCGTCACCCCAAACAGAATTAGGAGCGGCCACAAGATATAGAACTGCTCTTCTGCCGATAGTGACCAATAATGTTGGACTGGCGACGGCTGATTGGTCGAGGCCAGATAGTCGACGGCGTCTGAAGCAAGCACCCAATTGAGGACGTATATCGAGCTCGCCCCGAACTCGCGAAAGAACTGCTGCCAATAGCTCTGAGGCACAAAAATGAGTGTGGAGACCGCGCTCACGACAACTACCGCGAGGCTTGCCGGTAGTAGTCGTCTCGCGCGCCGTGCCCAGAACTGAGAAAGACTGATTCGCCCGGATTTTTCGACTTCACGAAGAAGGTGTGCCGTAATTAAGAAACCCGAAATGACAAAGAAAATGTCAACTCCGGTGTAGCCGCCCGTCATTCGTAACGGCCACATGTGATAAAGCACCACCGCAATCACGGCGAAAGCGCGCAACGCCTGAATTTCTTTCCGCGTCTGCTTGGCGTGGTGTGCGGCGACAACATCTCTAGTCGGGGTGGCATTTGGCACCAGCCGATGTTACTTCTGCAGTGGCAAGATGGCCGAATCGATTAGTCGCCCCACCCGTCAAAGGATTATCAATTTCAGGTTCTGGTTGGTCGCGCCTGCCCATCGCATCGATCCGACCGTCGGCAAGGTTGCTGCTGGCTAGTCTTGACTGGGTTGCCGACTAGAATTGGCGAGGCTTTGAGGTGGAGGAACGTTGACCAATTTTGACTTTTATGGGTATCTTCAGGTGCGATTGGTCTCACGTCACCGTGGTTACCTGAAGTACTTTGACAACGAATATGCCCGAATTTCACACTTTGGTCCTGGCTCAGATTCTGCACCCATCGTCAACGTCGAGATCGTTCGTCACCTGCCGGAAATCAAGTCTGGTGATCTCATCAAGACTGTTCGATTCAAGAGGCTGTTCACGTTTCACTATCTCGTGCGTGGCATGTCGAGTCGCGAAGTCACGATCTACTTTCAACGGCACTGGGTCGATCGGGTTTATATGAATGCCGTCGGCGTTTACTTGCAAGCGCAAGTTCTTGAACCGGTCATGTACCAGAAATTACTGGAAGAAGGCATCCTTCTCATGCATGCCGGCGGTGTGACGGGCGGCGGCATCGGGATTCTGCTTCCAGCTTATGGAGGCACAGGTAAGACGACGCTCAGCATTGCACTCCTCAATCAGGGCTATCGGCTTCTCGGAGACGACCTCCTTTTGGTGGATGTTGAGCGAGAAGAAGTCCACCCCTATGCGCGACCGTTGCATATCTTCACTTATAACGTGCGCAACCTGCGCGGAGCGAAGATCCCCTTCAAATACAGGTTCGCGGTGTATGCCAAAAACGCCATTCGATTCGTGCTGGAACGAATATTGAGAACGGAATTTCTCATCTCCACCCGAATCCACGCCGACGAGATATTCGACGGGGATATCTTTGGAGAGTCGTCTCCGATCGGTGCCATTGCGTTCCTTCGCAAGGACGGTCCCGGGGTCGACGTCGTCACTGTGACACCGAAGAACGTCGACGAAATCGCTGAAGGAATTGCCCAATCGGCCGATCTGAACGACAGTCTTGCCGAGCTTTTCGAGGAGGAGCCGGAGCTCTTGGCGGCGTCGCGCGAACTAGAGCACGCCACGATTCGCAAGGTTCTGCTGAAGCGCGGCCTCATTGCATACGTGAATACGCGACAGCTCGACCTTAGCGACCTTTCGGGCTTCCTCGACCAGATTCTTGGGCGCGGGTCCGCATGATTTCGGGCCAACGAGGGTGACATTCGCGCCATCCAATACCGTGCTGGTGTTGGCTTCGACCTTCCCGTCCTCCGAAGATGACCCGGTGCCAGCGTTCGTGAAGGACCAGGTCATCGCCCTGAGCCGACGTTATCCGGATGTCGCGTTTCACGTACTTGCGCCCCACGACCGGCGCTCGAATACACACCCATTCGTCGAGCATGACCACTACACCGAACATCGGTTCCATTACTTCTGGCCGCGACGAGCGGAGAAGCTGGCCGGGCGGGGAATCATGCCGGCTCTCAAGGCGAACCCGCTCTACCTTGCCGTCATTCCGTTCCTGTTTCTTGGCGAATATGCCGCGACGCTCAGACTCGCCCGCGAGTTGCTGCCGTCCGTGATCTATGCGCACTGGTTTACCCCCCAGGCCGTCGTGGCAGCGCGAGTCTCACGCCGTGTCGGTGTTCCGTTCGTCTTCACGACCCACGCATCGGATGTTGATGTGTGGAATCGCGTCCCTGTGATCGGCAAGAGACTAGTGCGCTCAGTGTCCGCCAGAGCATCGGCAATCACCGCTGTGAGTAGTCGTTCGCGTGACAAGCTATTGCGATTTCTCACAGAGAGCGCGGACCGTCCGTCGATTCACGTCATCCCTATGGGCGTTCCGACGCGGGAAACTAGCGTGAGCGTCGCGGAGCGAGCGAGCGCTCGGTCTTCGCTCGGTCTCGGAAGCGGCACCATGTACTTCTTCATTGGTCGGCTGGTGGAGAAGAAAGGCCTGACATACCTTCTCGATGCGTTGGCACTCGTCGGCAGTCAACTGGCCGAGTGGACTTTGGTTGTGGCAGGTGACGGCCCACTGCGTGAAGATCTGGAGCGACAGGCGGCCTCGCTCGGCCTTGCGTCGCGAGTGACATTCGTGGGTTACGTGACTGGAGAGTCGAAGCGCGACTACTTGCGATCGGCCGACGTCATGATCGTCCCTTCGATCGTTACGTCAGATGGAGATGCGGAAGGACTTCCCGTGGCACTGCTTGAGGGCCTCTCATACGGCCTCTGCTGTATCGCCACCAATGAGAGTGGGGCGGATGACATCATCACGGATGGGGTCGATGGAATGTTGTGCGCACAACGAGACGCCGTCGCACTGGGGGAGAGACTGCTGGATCTTCACCGCGAAAGTAACAAGTCTCGTGCGCAAATGAGCGAACGAGCCCGGTCCCTGGCGCAGTCTTTCTCTTGGGAAACCATCGCCGTACGCCACTTTGATGCGCTACTCGCCCCTCTGATGGATAGGTGAAAATGAGGATGCCGCGCAAGCGAATAACGCTGAGCCAGATAGTTCAGATCGCCTTTGCAATTCTCGTTGTGGTATTTATCGCGATTTACCTTTCAAAGATCGATTGGGCGAGTCTCGAGAACCTTACGCTCAATTGGGTTTGGCTTGTTCTTGCTACGGTCCTCGCGCTGGTGTTCCGTTATTGGGGCGCGGGAATCTGGCTTTTTCTGCTGGAACGGCTGGGTGCTTTCGGAATTCGATACGCCTGGATCGAATTGAGCTACGTTTACGCGAAAGCTTGGTTAGGGCGTTATCTCCTTGGTGCAGGAACGTGGATCCTGGGAAAGGTCTATTTCGCATCTCAGCACGGCATTTCCAAGGCGAAGTTGGCCGTGAGCGGCCTCCTAGAGGGTGCACTTCAACTGATTGCAACTCTCATCGTCGGAATCGGGCTCCTGCTACTTGATCCGCGCTTGGGCGCACTGGGATCCGGGGCCGCCATTGTGTCCATCATCGCGTTGATTTGCGGAGTAATTGCTCTCATCCCGATCGTGTTCCGCTTCGGAGTTCGCACGCTTTATCGCATCGTGCGTCGGCGAACTATCCAGACAGAGGATCTTCCAGACGGTCGGACCATAGTTAGCGGCGGGCTCCTTTACTTGGTAGCGACACTCATCACCGGGGTTTCGTATTTCTTCATCGCACAGGCCGTGTACGCCGATCTACGATGGAGCGATCTCCTGTATGTCGTTGGGGCTTCGAGCGTGGCGGCAGCCGTGAGCCTGCTCGCTGTGTTTTCTCCTGGTGGCATCGGAGTACGTGAAGGAGTCCAGGTTTTGTTCTTTTCGGCGCTGATGCCCGTTGAGGCCGCGGTCATTGTCTCTGTGCTCATGCGAGTGTGGAGTCTTGCGGTTGACGGTTTATTCTTCGGGTTGGCAGCGGCGGTTCGCGGCCTGGCGAGGAAGCCGCGCGCCAATTCCTCAGGTGGTGACCCATCGTGAATTGTCTAATCGAGTATTCGCCAGTGACCGCCCGCGTGCCGACCGCGACGAAGGGGGTCTGACCCACATGGGTCTTGCTGCTGACGCCAAGCCGAGTGCCACGATCGTTCGCCGACGAATGTGGATCCTTACGGCGGCATACCTGATCTCGGTCGTCATCGTCATTGTCGGTGCAATCAAATCCCGGTACATCCTGGGGAACATCGACGGAATCTCCTATATCTCCATTGCGAGGCAATATGCACACGGGCAATGGGACACAGCAGTCAACGCATATTGGTCTCCGCTTATTAGCTGGCTCACCGCCCCTTTGATCGGTTTCGGCGTCCCGGAAATTCTGGCCTTCAGTCTGGTATCCGGCATTGCGGGTCTCGTAGCCACCGGCATCGGAAGTTGGTTGGTCTGGAGGGCAACTCGTGGTCATTTTTGGGCCACCGGTATTTTCCTCTTTTGCAGTGCCGTCTTCACCGCAGGAAATCTTTACAACGTGACCCCAGACATGCTTGTTGTGGCTTGGGTGTTTCTCTTCCTGTCGGTACTCGTTTTCGTGTCGCGACGGCTCCCCGTCGCCTCAACCAAAGAGCTGATATTGCACGCGATCATTCTCGGTGCCACCGGCGCGCTGGGCTACGTGACCAAGCTCTACCTTGTGCCGGTATTCATCGCTACTTTGGCGACGTGGATTGCTGTTGCACGCCTGTCCCACTATCGGATTAGCGTGCGGAAGCGCGAGATCCGCTCACCTCTTGCTCTCGGGTTGTTGTCGCTTGCTGTTGCGCTGCTGCTGTCGACACCGTGGATTGCGGCACTCAGCGTAAAATACGGTGAGCTCACGGCCGGGTCCTCGTTCGCTGTCAACATTGAGGCGAAGTTCGACCCTGTGGGGCCAGGAGAGGGTGCGAACGCCCTGATGCTTTGGGCGCCACCAAACCCAAACGCCGTCTCCTTCGGCGAGGATCGCTCTGAGCAGGTTGAAGGCCCTGCGTTTCAATCTTCGGCCAGCATCATGCAGCGGTTGGGCTATTACGTTTCCGAGCGGATCGCGGCATTCCCGTTCTACATACAGAAAATCGGATCGATTGCCCCGTGGGCCGTGCTCATCCTTGCTGGCTCCGGGATTGCAATCCTCTGGCGAAAGATTCGATTGCGCACATCCCCTCTCATCATGCTCGGAACAATTATGGCGGGCGTGTACTTCGTGGGATATGCCGCAATTACGTCGGCCGGGAGTGGGGGTGGTAACGCCCGCTATTATTGGCCACTTCTTCCGTTGTCCACGCTGATTGCGTGTGTGGCGCTTCCGCGAGTGTGGGCGCTCGTCGCGACCTCCGGCCGGTTCTGGCGCAGAGCAATTGCTGCATTGCTCATGGCTTTGATTCCCTTGGCGGTGCTTGGCCAACACGGTGTCGGGAAAGCGGCACCGTTTAGCACCATCGCTGCGTCAAACGGTTTGGTGTATTTGATCAAGCAGCCTGTGCCGTCCGCTGCGCAACAGCTCGCAGAGGGCAATCTAGCGACCATAATTCCTCCGGGGAGCAAACTCGTCGGCAGCAACTATCGCGCCACACTGACCTTAGCCTTCTACTTGAATTCCCAAGTTTTTGGTCGTGCCCAGCAGGGTTACGACGTCACCGATTCACGATTCCAGGATCTATTGCGGAAGACAGGCATCAATTACTATCTCCTTTTCACCCCACAAGGGGAAGAACCCATTGACCTGAGTGCTCTTGGGCCGACGGTCGCGAGTTTCGGCAGCAAGTCAACGTGCAATGACGAAAAGGGCGCGCCCGTTGTTGACTGCCAGATTGACGTCATTGAGGTGGAGTAATCGTCCGGCGTCGGCCGAACTCGCGCCGAAGATAGAGCCCAAACTGCATAGTCCACTTCAACGGCGATAGCCACCAAACGGCGTACCTCTTTCCGAGAAATCGACTTGCGCTTCGATGGTGTGCGTCTCGCATCATCTCTGCGTGTGCGCTCGTCGCGTGCGCCCCGCTATGCACGATTGACGATGACGGAGCGTATACAGCGCCATAGCCCGCCTTGTTCAGTCGCCATGCCAGATCCACGTCTTCGAAATACATGAAGTAGCCTTCGTCGAAGCCGTCCACCTGAGCGAAGGGCTCGGTGCGTACCAAGAGACATGCCCCGGAAAGCCAATCGACCGTGTCCTCGACTGGTTCAGCGCTGCTACCTCCGCGATGGTAGCGGGCAGTCCACGGGTTCGATGGCCAGGTATTCGCGAACATAACGTGCCCGACACCGGTGCGGATGGACGGGAACGCTCGTGCCGAGGGATAGGTCGTTCCGCCGACGTCTCTCATGAGCGGCCCAATCAGCGCAGCATTGGGGTAGCGGGCTCCTGCATCAACGAGAGACTCGATGCTGCCAGGGAGGAATCGAATATCCGGGTTGCACACCAACAGCCAGTCAACCTTTGAATCGAGGGTCGATGCCAGTGCGTTCATTCCTCCGCCGTAGCCCAGATTTCGGTCGTTCGGCAGTATCCGATCGATCCCCGGTATGTTACTAAGGGCGATGATCTCTTCAGGGTCACCGCTATTGTCGATGACGTGCACAGTAACTGAGAGCTCTTCATTTTTCAATCCTGACCTGAGCGTGGCGACCATCGGTGCTATTTCGCTGCTTGACCGATACCCGACGATGAGCGCGGCAATACGGGTCATGTCGCGCCTTTATGGGCAGTGATGAGCGCATTCCGGACAATTCTGGCTGTTCGGTCCCATGTGAATTCAGCTGCGCGCGCGACACCGAGCTTTCCACGATGCACTCTGTCTGGGTCCGTGAGAATGCCGATGAGTGCGGCAGCGATCGAATCAGCGTCCGGCTCGGTGTAATAAGCCACGTCACCACCAACCTCCGGAAGTGACAGTGCGCGGGTGGTGAGCACGGGAGCGCCACAGGCCAGGGCTTCCACTACCGGCAAGCCAAAGCCCTCCGCGATACTCGGATACGCAACCACGCTAGATCCGCCGAGCAGCCCTCTCAGGCTCGAACTCGAAACATAGCCAAGGCGTCGGACGTTTAGCGCGGCAGGCGAGCCCGCAATCACCGCATCGAGTTCGGAATCCCATCCAGCACCGCCAATGAGAGCAAGCACGAGCCCCGGAAATTGCTTGGTCACTGCGGGGTTAGCAAGTACCGCAGGAAAGGCGCGCACAAGGTTGCGCACGTTCTTTCGGGGTTCGAGCGTGCCAAGGAAGGCGATCCAATGTTTGGAACCGACGAGATCCCGTGCATCATCGAGTTCCTCCATTTTTGGTTGGTGGAATGTCGCACGTTCCACGCCGAGGAGGGAGACAAGTAGTCGGTCTGGATCAGCGGACGCTCGCGCGACGAGCTCGTCTCGAGTTGCGGCGCTGGATGCAAGGCCCACAGCGACTCGACGAAGTGAGAGCTTTATCCACATCCGAAAGAAAACGCGCTTCAATCGGCCGTGGAGCTCAGGGTGAGAGAAGAAGGTGGCGTCGTGAAACGCAACCACTCTCGGCAACCTGGTCAACAGCGGCATTGTGTAGTGCGGGCCGAAAGTCACCGTGGCGCCCGCCTTACGCGCGGCCCGCGGCATGCCGAATTGTTCCCAGAGAAGTCGAAGTGGACGGGTGGAAACTGCCTTTCCTGGCGACTTGATGGTTGCTGCGGGAACCAATTGTCGCATCCAATCGACGTCGTGAGCCTGGGTGGCGATCGTCAATCGCACTCCGAGTTTGCTCAGTGCAGGAAGCAAACCCTCCAAATAGCGACCGACGCCGCCTCTGTTTTGAGGGATCGCCGTCGCGTCAACGAAGACGTGGAGGATGTCGGTCACAGTGGGCCTTCGCGGTGATGAGCGGTTCGAACAACTGACTCAAGAAGCGTACCCGCTGCCGATAGTCTTGGAGCATGCCACGTGCTCTCATCACCGGTGTGACCGGTCAGGATGGTTACTACCTCAGCAAGCTACTTCTCGAAAAGGGCTATGAGGTCTACGGATTAGTCCGTGGCCAAAACAACCCGAAGATCGACTTCATTCGGGAGGAACTGCCCGATGTGACGATCCTTACCGGCGATCTCCTTGACGTGTCGAGTCTTCTTCGCGCGCTGGGCAAGGCGAATCCCGACGAGTTCTACAACCTCGGCGCGATTTCGTTCGTTGCGTACTCGTGGGAGAACGCGTCGCTCACGAGCGATGTCACCGGGAAAGGAGTACTCAACGCTCTTGAGGCCGTCCGACTCCACAGTGGAGACGATCTACGCAAGGTCAGGTTCTACCAGGCGTCGAGTTCCGAGATGTTTGGCAAAGTCCAGCAGGTGCCACAGTCAGAGATGACACTATTATGGCCGCGATCGCCATACGGCGTGGCAAAGGTGTTTGGCCACTACATGACGATCAACTATCGCGAGTCATATGGAATGCATGCATCGAGCGGCATTCTGTTCAACCACGAATCTCCCATGCGCGGACCCGAGTTCGTAACGCGCAAGATCACAATGGCGGTCGCGCGCATCGCGCTCGGCAAGCAGAAGCGGCTTGCGCTCGGCAACCTTGATGCTCAGCGTGACTGGGGGTTTGCCGGCGACTATGTCGACGCCATGTGGAGGATGGTGCAACAGCCTGAAGCTGATGACTATGTGGTGTCGACCGGCCATACTCATTCGGTCCGCTCTTTTCTTGACGTGGCATTCAATCACGCGGGGATATCGAACTGGGACAAGCACGTCTATCAAGATCCAGATTTTTTCCGTCCTGCTGAGGTTGACCTTTTGGTCGGAGATGCGAGCAAAGCCAAGGAAGTTCTCGGGTGGGAACCGAAGGTGAGTTTCGAAGACCTCGTTCGGATGATGGTGGACTCCGATCTCGAACGTGAGCGCGCCACCAAAGACTAGGAATCTGCAATGCCTACCGCCTTCGTCACTGGGATCACGGGTCAAACCGGGAGCTACCTCGCCGAACAGTTGATCTCAGACGGGTGGCACGTCACTGGAATGTTTCGCGAGCACGACGCTGAGACTGCTGCTTTTCTGGCCATAGTCCCCGACGCTCATCTGGTTCAGGGCGATCTCGGGGCCCCAGCGGAAATGGGCAAATTGATTGCCGACATTGAGCCGGATGCGATCTTCAATCTTGGAGGACTGAGCTCCGTGGCATCGTCCTGGGAGGATCCTGCTCGCGTTGGTCTGATCAATGGTGTTGCCGCCGCGGCGATGCTCGGCGCCGCCCAATCTTTGCGTGACCGGGCGCAGCGGCCCGTGGCATTCGTCCAGGCCTCTTCGGCGGAGATCTTCGGCTACGCGGTCGAAAAACCACAATCTGAGTCGACTCCCGTCCGCCCGACCAATCCTTATGGTGCGTCAAAGGCGTATGCCCATCACCTTGTCGGCGTCTATAGGGAGCGCGGACTCGAGGCGTCGTCGTGCATTTTGTACAACCATGAGTCACCTCGACGACCCGAGACATTCGTGACCCGTAAGATCACGCGCGGGGTTGCAGCAATTTCACTCGGCAAGGCCGACCG